>NZ_PZZL01000002.1:0-339691 GCF_003046185.1 Phreatobacter oligotrophus | reverse complement strand
CCGCCACCATGTCGGCAAGGCTCATGGAGGGGTAGCGGGGCGCTTTCGGCCGGCGGCTGTTCAGCCCGCCCGGCACCGCGACAATCTCCAGGTCCTCGCCGGGCTTCAGGTCGATGGTCTCGGCCACGGAGCGCGGCACGCGGACGGCAATGCTGTTGCCCCATTGAGCGGATTTGGCGCGCACGGTCAGATCTCCATCGCCAGCCCCGGATATCCGACGGATATCCCAAGCGTCGCGAGGCGTAAACGCGGACGCGGTCAGCGTGCGGGGGTGTCGTCCGTCAGGCGCCGCAGGCCTTGGCGTAGAGCCGGACCGTCTCGGCCATGCCATAGGTCAGCGCATCGGCGGTGAGCGCATGGCCGATCGACACCTCGGCGATGGCCGGGGCCGCGGCGATGAGCTGCGGCAGGTTGGCCAGCGTCAGGTCATGGCCGGCATTGACGCCGAGCCCGGCAGCGCTCGCCGCCTCGGTGGTCGCGACCAGCTTCTTCAGCTCCGCCGCCTGCACGCCCGCATCGGCGGCATGGCCATAGGGGCCGGTATAGAGCTCGATCCGGTCGGTGCCGGTGGCCTTGGCGCCCGACACCAGCGCCGGATCGGCGTCGAGGAAGAGCGAGACGCGGAAGCCGCGGCCCTTGAGCCGCGCCACCACGCCCTTCAGCAGGGCGGCATGGGTGATGACGTCCCAGCCATGGTCCGAGGTCGCCTGCGCCGGATCATCCGGCACCAGCGTCACCTGGTCGGGCTTCGCCTCCTCGCAGAGCGCCAGGAAGCGCTCGTCGGGATAGCCCTCCATGTTGAACTCGGCCTTGGCGAAATCGGCGCGCAGCAGCGCCACGAGGTCGAAGACGTCGTGACGGCGGATGTGCCGCTCGTCGGGCCTGGGATGCACGGTGATGCCCGCCGCCCCCGCCTCGAGCGCGATGCGGGCAAGGCCCGTCACGCTCGGCCAGGGCAGGTTCCGCCGGTTGCGCAGCTGCGCGATGGCGTTGACGTTGACGGACAGATGCGTCGGCATGGCTGGGCTTTCGGGTCGGCTACGAACGACAGGAGTTGGTCTCAGTGGGTCGCATTGGCTTCACGCGAACCGGTTCCCACTTCGCTTGCCAATGCTCCCAGTTCAGCGCCCCTGCGCGCCATCCGGCAAGGCCGCTTCGAGCATGCCTTCCGCGCCGCGGCTCATGGCGGCGATGCCGGTGCGCGACACTTCCACCAGGCCCACCGCGCCCATCAGGCGAATGAAGCGCTCGACCTCCTCGGTCGTCCCGGTCAGCTCGAAGACGAAGGAGTTGAGCGTCGCGTCCAGAGTATGGGCGCCGAAGGCCCCGGCGAGGCGCAGCGCCTCGACGCGGGCATCGCCCTTGCCGCGCACCTTGACGAGGCAGAGCTCGCGCTCCAGCGACTCGCCCTGGACGGTGAGGTCCACCACGCGGTGCACCGGAACGAGGCGGTCGAGCTGGGTCTTGATCTGCTCGATCACCTTCTCGGTGCCGGTGGTGACGATGGTGATGCGCGAGACATGCTTCTCGTGCTCCGTCTCCGAGACCGTGAGGCTCTCGATGTTGTAGCCGCGGCCCGAGAACATGCCGGCGATGCGGGCAAGAACCCCCGGCTCGTTGTCGACGAGCACCGCCAGCGTGTGGCGGCGCTCGGCGTGGATGGCGTCGGAAAGGAAATAGGCGGACTGGGACTGGGTCATGGTGGTGGGTGTCGCAACAGGCTAGGCCAGCGAGACTGGCGTGGGAGTGGCAAGCCGCTGCGCGCGGCGCGCGAGCGGGACGTCGAGGGTGACGAAGCGGCGCGCCGGCGCCGCCGTCGAGAGGTGCAGGGCGTCGGCGAAATCGAGGCCGGCGCGCAGGAGGTTCAGGGCCGCGTGGATCGCCTCGGGCATCGGGGTCTCCACGTCTGGAAGGCCAAGGAAGGCGGTGAGGCTGTCGGCGACGGCCTCACGGTCGAGCCCGTAGCGATCGCGCAGGACCCACTCGGCCTCCAGCAGCACGGTCGTCGGAACCAGGATGGGACCTGACGACAGCACCTTGGCCGCGCGCTGGTACATGGCCTCGTCGTCGCGGATGATGAGGCGGACGAGGATGTTGGTGTCGATCGCGTCCATGGTCAGGAGCCGCTCTCGTCATATTCGCGGCCCCAGCGATCGCGCCTCGCGGCATCGACGGCGGGCTGCCATTCGCTCTCAGGGATAGCGGGGCCGGAGTACCAGCGCCGCCCCATGCCGCCGACCGCTTCCAGCGACGTCCGGGGGAACGGCTGGGCCGCCTCCATGACGATGCGGCGGCCTTCCATCGTCACCTTGAGCTTGGCGCCGGCCTCGATCCCGAGTTCGTCGCGGATGCTCTTGGGGATGATGACCTGCCCCTTGGTGGAAACGGTCGTGTCCATGGCCTCCTCCGGCGGACGGGTAAGACGGCGGTAAGATAGCATCCCGCCGTCGTCCCCGCCACGCCTCACACCAGCTGCTTGCCCTTGGCGTCGATGATGTCGCCGGTGTCGCCCGCGAAGTCCGGGAGGATCATCTCGTTATGCGCCTTGCCCGAGGGGATCATCGGGAAGCAGTTCTCTTCCTTTGCCACCAGGCAGTCGAAGATGACCGGGCCGGGATAGTCGAGCATCTCCATGATGGCGGCGTCGAGCTTCGCCGGATCGTCGCAGCGGATGCCCTTGGCGTGATAGGCCTCGGCAAGCTTCACGAAGTCCGGCAGCGCCGCCGAATAGCTCTCCGAATAGCGCCCGCCATGCAGCAGCTCCTGCCACTGGCGCACCATGCCCATGTACTCGTTGTTGAGGATGAAGATCTTGATGGGCAGGCGATACTGCGCCGCCGTCGACATCTCCTGCATGTTCATCAGCACCGAGGCTTCGCCCGCCACGCAGATGACGAGGTCCTTCGGATGGGCGAGCTGCACGCCGACCGCTGCCGGCAGGCCGTAGCCCATCGTGCCGAGGCCGCCTGAGGTCATCCAGCGGTTCGGCTCGTCGAAATGGAGATACTGCGCCGCCCACATCTGGTGCTGGCCGACCTCCGTGGTGATGAAGCGCTTGCGGTCCTTGGTCAGCGCCTCGAGACGCTCGAGAGCGTATTGCGGCTTGATGATCTCGGACGAGTTCTTGTAGGCGAGCGACTGCCGCGCCCGCCAGCCGTCGATCTGCAGCCACCAGGCCTTGATGGCTGGCTTGTCGACCTGCCCCGCCACGTCCTTCCACAGCCGCACCATGTCCTCGAGCACGTGGGCGCAGTCGCCGACGATACCGATATCGACCTTGACGTTCTTGTTGATGGACGAGGGGTCGATGTCGATGTGGATCTTCTTCGAGCCCGGCGAGAAGGCGTCGATCCGGCCGGTGATGCGGTCGTCGAAGCGGGCGCCGATATTCACCATCAGGTCGCAGCCATGCATGGCGAGGTTGGCCTCGTAGGTGCCGTGCATGCCGAGCATGCCCAGCCACTGCGGGTCATGGGCCGGATAGGCGCCGAGGCCCATCAGGGTGGAGGTGATGGGATAGCCGGTGGCGCGGACGAGCTCGCGCAAGAGCTGGGCTGCATGCGGGCCGGCATTGATGACGCCGCCGCCGGTGTAGAACACGGGGCGCTTGGCCTGCGCGATCATCTCCACCGCCGCCTTGATCTTGGAGAGGTCGCCCTTGATCTGCGGCCGGTAGGTCTTGTGCTGGTTGTCGCGCGGCTTCTCGTACTTGCCGGCCTTGAACTGGATGTCCTTGGGGATGTCGATGACCACCGGGCCCGGACGGCCGTTCTGCGCCACATAGAAGGCCTCGTGCAGGATGCGCGGCAGGTCCTCGATGCTCTTCACGAGATAGTTGTGCTTGGTGCAGTGGCGGGTGATGCCGACCGTGTCCGCCTCCTGGAAGGCGTCCGAGCCGATGAGGTGCGTCGGCACCTGGCCGGTGAAGCAGACCAGCGGGATGGAATCCATCAGCGCGTCGGTGAGGCCGGTGACGGCATTGGTCGCGCCGGGGCCGGAGGTGACCAGCACCACGCCGACCTTGCCGGAGGAGCGGGCATAGCCCTCGGCCGCATGGACCGCGCCCTGCTCGTGGCGGACGAGCACGTGCTTGACGCTGTCCTGCTGGAAGAGCGCGTCATAGATCGGCAGCACGGCGCCGCCGGGATAGCCGAAGAGCGTGGTGACGCCCTGGTCGATCAGGGCCTGCACCACCATTTCGGCACCGGTCATCTCGCGGGACATGGGTCGGTTTCCTTGTCGGTCGTCTTGAAGTCGTGAGCTGCAGCGAGGCGTTAAGGCGGAGGGGTCGTTCAGGGCAACAAAAAAGGCCCCGTGAGGGACCTTGTGTTGAGCGCCACCGTTCGGCCGCCGTGTGAGTGATCACACGTCCGTCGATGGCGCCCCGGATACAATAAGGATGAAACGCACGGCGTGCGGCTCCGCTGGATTGAGGCACGGACCATAGGGGAGGGTGAAGGGGGGTGTCAAGCGCGGGGCATACAAACCGTAGACGGCCTGCTACCCGTAATTTTCAGCTTCACTGTGCATAGCCCAGTTCATTTTGGCCTCTCTCTCGGGCCTTGTGTGGTCAAAGTCAGCCTGCGTAAGTTGCCAGCCCTCGAAGGCCGATACTTCGAACGCACTCGGTCGTGTAATGTAGAATTCGACGTTTTTCTCATTTAGCTTGTTGTAGAGGTCGTCTGGATCGTTCGCGGTGCCCATTTTTCTGAATGATGGGGATCTATCCCAGTTGCGCCTCTCAATCTCGTACAGGGGTAACCAAGCAGACGACAGGAAATCAGTTGGTGCATATCGGTCACGTATTGCCTGTATATCGATATCAAATATACCCTTGTTAAATCCATGAATGAGCATGACGTCAACAAGTTCATTCGATACATCAATGCGGTATCGGCAATGCAATGAGTCGATTTTCGTATCTAGAAAAAGGGCTGTGTACAAAAACCAAAGCAAACTACCTACATCATTGCGTCGTGCTGTCGTTTCAATTCCCCAGTTTATTAGTCGTTTTACTTCTGGTTTCGTTATTGTTTGACGGCATATTCCGAGCAGTACAGGGAATGCCCATCTAGCATGATGCGGAGCGGCAAAAACTAGACGTTGAATGTACTCACGTACTAGATCCCTGTATTTGTTGGCGGCCAGTATCTTTCCGAAGCGTTTAAGGGCGTAGCCTATTACATTAGATTCTGGATTTTCCTTTGATACACTGTAAAGAATATCAAAAAAGTGCTCAACAAACCGCTTGTCGCTTTGACTGCCAAGAATGTCGAAGGCGCGCTGAAAATTTGAGGGCGCGAAATCGAGGCCACTCTTTAGCGAGCGCTTAAAATCATTTAGTCTCAACTCATACTTTGCCAGTGTGCGGACAAAATTTGTCTCTGCGGCCTCGGCTTGACTAAGATCAGAGACTCCGAACTGGTAATCGTCAATATTATGATAAATCTGCTCTGTTATAAGGTTTCCAGCCGAACTAATTATTTCGTAATCTATCCGCGATAAAATAAGTTCTGAGATAATGCGTGATGTGTCTGGACCAATTGGTATTCCAACTGTTTGTTTTTGGTTGCAGTTTCGAACGAGAACGTCGAGTGTGTCGCTCCAATGTGACGATAGATTCTTAGTCTTAAGTTGACTTTTGGCAGTTTCTTTTCCTAGAGCGGCCCAAGGAATCGAGTGAGTGTATATGGATCCGTAAAAACGGTTGATGTCCAAATTTAGTATCATCGGATAAGCACTAGCAAGATGGCTTTGGCTTCTCCGCTTTATGGATATGTTAGATGTTTCTATAGCGCGGCTACTGCCACCTCGTGTAGGGAAATGTGGCTTTGCGCCTGAGCACTGGCTCAACTGATAAATACTGACAATATCGTCCCATGCCGATGCAATGTGGTCGGAGAGCATGTAGAAGTTTATTGGGTTAATCACGCCGAAACTACGCAGGGAGCCTCGGAACGTGGCCCCGTCAAAGAATGTCGTGGAGGCGTAGTAGCCCGGCGGAGCTGAGAGGCTGCCTGCAAGCGCTGAGAAGCGGCGAGTTCGAAATGGTGGAGGCAATTCGACGGGATAGAATCCATAGGCAAGTAACCGAGCGAGACGCGCGTGCGAGGTCATCGAGAGCAGACTCACAGTGTGTTAACCTGCATAATCGAATCCGGATCGACAAAACGCAACGCAGGGTAGTTGCTGAATCAAGATGCTCTTTCTCATTCCCAGCAGCCCCTCCTCATCCCACGCCACGACTTGACCACCGCAGCTTGAAGGGAAGTCGTGGATGCCCGGGCCAAGCCCGGGCATAACGCGGAGGGTCGGGAGGCCGTCCGGTGAGGGGCTCAAAGGCGGTCCCGCGGCTCCGCCGCCCGGCCTCACCCCAACCTTCCCTCTTCATCCCACGGCACCACCCGCTGCTGCTCCCCGCCCCACCGCCACAGCACGAGGTTCCGCATCCCCTCCGTCGCGCCCGTGGCAAAGCTCGGCACCAGCACCCCCGCGGCCCCGGCGGCGATGAGCCGCTGCGCCAGCGTCCAGCTGGGCGGGGTGCGGCCCTCGGCCCGCTCCAGCATCCAGGCGCAGCCGAGGATTGTGAGGTCCGTGCCGGTGGCGGCGCGGCCCGCCTCCGTCGTGAGGTCGAGGATGTCAGCGCAGTCCACGTCGTAGGTCACCACCGTCAGCGGCGGGAAGCGGTGGGCGAAACCGTGGGAGACTTCTGCGAACATGCCCTCGATGGTGAGCGCGAGGTACAGCGCCGCCATGCCCTTCGGGTTGAACCGCCCGCCATGGATCGCCGCGCCCGCGCCGGAGGTCGGCGCGAAGGCCCAGCGCGGGTCATGCGCCCGGTAGGCGAGGCCGCGATAGCGGGTGAGGGGGAGGGGTGTCACGCTGTCACCGGGTCATGCCACCATCGTCCAAAGCCTCACCGGCCTCTCTCCGGACCCACCGCCGTCGCGCCCGGCGAGGCGGCCCAACTGGAAACTCACCCCGTCACCCCCGGCGAGGCCCGAAGCGGGACGCTTCGAGGCCGAGGGAAGGGGGTCCAGAGCGGAAGGCCTCCGCCCGTCGGCCCCTGGATCCCCTTCCCCTCGCTTCGCTCGGCCGGGGATGACGGGTAGAGGTTCGTGAGCCTGTTCGGGCTCCTGCGCCTACCCCGCCCGTGCCTTGCACCCTCAGGCGAAGCCGCCCGTCGCCACATGGTCGAGCCAGTCGCGCACAGCCGCCGCCTTGCCGTCCTTGACGAGGCTTTCCGCCGTCCGCCCGCCGAAGGCCGGCAGCGGCTCGGCGCGATACCAGGCGAGGGCCTGTTTCTCGCCGCCGGCCCAGTCGCTGACCCGCGCCACGATCTCGATCATCTCGGTGGCGCGCCCTTGCGTCTTCGGCGCCTTCGCCCGCGCGGCGCGGTGGAAGGTCTCCGGGCTCACGCCCATCGTGTCGGCAAGCTGCGCCTTCGACACGCCGAAACGGTCGGCCACGCGGTCGATGACGATCAGCCCCTCGGCGTCGAAATAGCCGGCGATGCGGGACGGGCCCCGCCGGACCGGCTCCACGCTCGCCACCGCCTTGGCGGTTCTGGCTTGGTGCGAAGCGGCCTTCTTCGTCCGTGCCGTCATCGGTGTCAGGTCCTCAAGCGGAAAAACCTGACCAAATATATGGCAGCAGCTTTGCTGCCACAAGGAGGCGTGACCTGCCGGGTCTCGCCCTCGGGACCTTCACCCGCCCGCTGCCGCGGGCACCCTCTCCCACGAGGGGAGAGGGTTGGCAGCGTGGCGGTCACGATTCAGCCGAATGGAACCGAGCCATCGGCGCGTCCCTCTCCCCCTGTGGGAGAGGGTGGCGCCGTCAGGCGCCGGGTGAGGGGGCCTGCGACACGCCTACCTCACCCCCTTGACAAAGCCCGCCACCAGCCCCACCACACGCCCGTCATTCCCCGCAAACCCATGGAACCCGCGCGCCTGGCAGGGATCGCCGGCATCGGTGCCGCCGTCGATCCAGGCCACCCGGACCCGCGCCCCGCCCCAGGCCTTGAAGGGCTCGACGGCGGCGGGCGGCGTGACGCGGCAGCCATCCTGCCGGTGATGCACCACCAGCACCGGCGGCAGGGCGGCGGGGGAACCGATCTGGCCACGCACCTGATCGAGGAAGCCCGCCGTGATGACGAGGCCGTTGGGGCGCGCGCCCAGCGCCTCGCCCATCCGGAGCGAGCCGCGGGAGGTGCCGGCCACCGTCACCGGGCGGCCGTAGCGCTGGCGGAGATACGTCACCGCGTAGCCGACCGAGACGCCGGAATCGATGACCAGCGAGGCGACGCCCGCCGCCGCATAGGCCTTGCGGGTGCGCACCAGCTGGTTGCCCTGGAGGCTCGAAAAGCTGCCGTCGGGGCGGATGCCAAGGTAGCCGTTGCCGCCGGGGATGAGGACGATCGCGGCGCGGGGCGCGCGCGGCGCGTTCAAGAGGCCGTAGCCGCCGGAGAGCGCCACCGCCTCGTCGGCGCGGGCGGGGGAGGCGAGGGGGCCGAGGGCCGCGGCGATGAGGGCGAGCACAGCAACGATGACGATCCGCATGCGACCCTCCTGTCAGGACGACGGAAGAATGCCGGAGGTGGAGTGTGGTGTCAAGCAAAAATTCCTAGGATAGGATGATAGAGCTTTCGGCCTCTCGTCGCACTGTTGCGGGAACCATCCCCCGCCACCCCGGCGAGGCCTTCCTGCTGACCCTCGCCCCGTCACCCCCGGCAAGGCCTTCCTGCTGACCCTCGTCCCGTCACCCCCGGCGAGGCCGTAAGGCCGAGGGAAGGGGGTCCAGGGCAGAAGAGCTCGTGCGTCGGCCCCTGGATCCCCTTCCCCTCGCTTCGCTCGGCCGGGGATGACGGTGGGAGGTTCCGGAGCGAGGCCGGGGCGAGGTACAGAGCGGTGCCTCCTCCGGCAACCCACCGCCCTTGCCGCGTCATGCCCGGCCTTGTGCCGGGCATCCACGACTTGACCACCGCAGCTTGAAGAGAAGTCGTGGATGCCCGGGCTAAACCCGGGCATGACGGGTGGTGGTTCCGGCCAGCTTTCGGCGAGGCTCCTCGCCGCCTACCGCCTCGCCTCCCTCGCATGGACCACCGCCACCTCGTCGGCGAAGACCCGCCGCCAGCCGGGCCGCCGGTCGAGATAGGCCACCGCCGGCGTCGACGGTTCCAGCAGCGTCCACTGCACCTGCCCGCCATCGAGGATGGCGTCGAGCCGCGCCACGTCCTTCAGCCCCATGGCCCGTATCGTCTCGACCACGAAGGGTCCGCCATAGAGCTCGGCTCGCCCGTCGATGAAGGTCGGCACGCCGCGGGCGATGAGGAAGCCGCCGAAGGCATAGTCGTTGAGCACCGGGCCGGTGAGCCCGGCCGCCCGCGCCGCGGCCAGCGCCGCCTCCGGCATCCAGCGCGGCGCCGGCGTGAAGTGACGGCCGGCAGCGGCGGTCAACCCGGTCACCGCCACCAGACCGGCAAGGCCGAGGGCCATTGCCGCGGCGAGCCGGGCGCCGGTGGGTCCGGCCGGGACGGGCGCCGGCCGCCGCGCCAGGGCTGGGGCCACCACCAGCGGGGCGATGAAACCGAGCGTCGTGACGTGCCTGAAATGGCTGAGCGCCAGGTGCAGGAGGAGCAGCAGCAGCACCGTGCGAAAGGGCGAGAGCCTGAGGCCCAGCACCAGCGCCAGGCCGAGCCCCGCCAGCAGGAAGGCCTCGAACAGGCCGAAGGAGGAGAAGTCCTGCGGCCGCCATTCCATGATCACCGTCTTGGCGGCGCCGAGGTCGAGCACGCGGAAGGCTGCAACGATCACCTCCGGGCCATAGGGGTGGAGGCAGGCCGCCGCCAGCGCCGCGAGGCCGAAGGCGCCCCATCCCAGGACGAGGCGCAGCCGATCGGCCGGGGCGGCGCGCATCGCCGCCTCGATCACCAGCAGCCCGCCGAAGGCGAGGCCGAAGGTGAAGCTGCCGTGGAGGTTCGACCACCACGCCATCAGCGGCAGGGCGGCAAGGGACGGCACGCGCGCCGCCTCGGCGGCGCGGAACAGCAGCACGAACCACAGGACCATGGCCGGCATCGCCAGCACATGCGGCCGCGCCAGCAGGTGCTGGATGGTGCAGAGCAGGGCAAAGCCTGTCAGCGCCAGCGCCGGCACCAGCGGCAGCCGCGCCAGCAGTTCCCGCGAGAGAAGGGCGATGGCCAGTGCGGCCGCGAGGGCGGTGAGCGCCACCACGCCGAACCAGCCGCCGATGCGGTGGGCCGCCGCGAAGAGCACCTGCGACAGCCATTCCTTGGCGATCCACGGCGCGCCGGCAAAGCTGTGGGAATAGGGATCGGTCTGCGGGAAATGGCCCTCGGCGAGGATGCGCGCGCCGACATGGACGTGCCAGTGGCTATCGGGATCGTCGAGCAGCCGCGTGCCCGTGGCCATGATCAGGGCGTAGATCCCGAGCCCAATGGCCAAGACGAGCCAGGGCCGGGATGTATCAAGGTCCTGCTGATCCTGACGGGTTCGGTCAGTATTGGTAATTAACATAAGACAAATAAGATGATCGGATTCGTTATAGTCACGATGACAGTCAATCTGGGAAAAGAAAAGGGGATGATGATACCTCAAATACAGATCGTTACAGGACAATAGGCGCCGCCGACGATCTATAGTGCGCAGCGGCGCGGCCGACGCGAAAAGGCCCGCCGCGTTGCCGCGGCGGGCCTGTCCCGGGGGAACGGGAAAGCGTGGCGTTCCGTCAGGCCGCCTTCACGGTCGACAGGAACTGGTGCACCGCAGACTTCAGCTGCTCCGACTGGGTGGAGAGCTCCGTCGAGGAGCTCAGCACCTCGCCGGCGGACTTGCCGGTCATCTCTGCCGTCGCGGTGACGTTCTGGATCGTCGAGGAGACGCTGGCCGTGCCGCTCGCCGCCTGCGCGACGTTGCGGGCGATCTCGGCGGTGGCGGCGCCCTGCTGCTCCACCGCGGCGGCGATGGCGGCGGCGATCTGGTCCATCCGGCGGATGACCTCGGTGATGCCGTCGATGGAGCCGACGGATTCGTTGGTCGCCTGCTGGATGCCGGTGATCTGCGCGGCGATCTCGGTGGTGGCCTTGGCGGTCTGCTCGGCGAGGCTCTTCACCTCCTGGGCGACGACGGCGAAGCCCTTGCCCGCTTCACCGGCCCTTGCCGCCTCGATCGTGGCATTGAGCGCCAGCAGGTTGGTCTGGCCGGCAATGTTGTTGATGAGGCCGACAATGTCGCCGATCTTCTGGGCATTCTCGGCGAGCTGGCGGATGACGCCGCCGGTGCGGTCGGCATCGGCCACGGCGCGGCGGGCGATGGCGGCGGAATCGTTCACCTGCTTGCCGATCTCGGCGATGGAGGCGCCGAGCTCCTCGGTCGCGGTCGCCACCGTCTGCACATTGCCGGTGGCGTTCTCGGAAGCCGTGGCGACGATGCCGGACTGGCGGGCCGTCTCGCTGGCCGACTGGGTGAGGCGGCGGGCCGTGGCCTGCATCTCGCCGGACTTCTCGGCCACGACGCTGACGATGCCGCCGACCGTGCCCTCGAAATCATTGGCGAGGCGGTCGAGCGTCTCGCGGCGGTCGCGCCGGCCGGCCTCGATGTACACGGCGATGGCGAGGTCCATGTCGAGCATGGCGGCCTTGGTCACCGCGGCCTGCAGGGCGCGGCGCTCGGCGGTGCGGGCGCGGTCCATCAGCGAGGTCGGCATGCGCTTCTCGATGGCGCCGAGCACGCCGGTCACCAGCGCATTGTAGCCGCCGATATACCAGCGCGGCTCAAGGCCGAGCTTGTTGTGGATCTCGCCGATGCGGGTGACGGAGGCCTCGTAGGCCGCGTCGAAACGGCCCTCGAGGATGACGCCCCAGTGCTTCACCTGCATGGCCTTGGCGTGGTTCATGTGGTCGCGCGAGCGGAAGAACGCGGCGGTCTCCGGCACATCGGCGACGAGGGCGTAGAAGCCATCGAGAACGCCGGGCAGTTCCTCCAGCACCATGTCGCGGTGCTTCTTGAGGGCGGCGCTGACGGCGGAGTCAATTCCATGGAAGCGGAGGCGGGCGGACAGGCCCGCATCCTTTGTGGAGGGCGAACCCGTGGTCGGTCGAGCGGGGGTGGTGCCAGCGGGGGACATGGCCCTTCTCCAGTATCGTTGGCAGGGGTGGACGCCGACATGCAGGTGCCGACGTACCTAAGAACGCCAGCATCACCCTAACGGGACCTTACCCGGGTGTTCGAAACATCGCGCAAAAATTGCAGACAAGTGAGGTGGATTGTCGCGGTTATACGTATTTTACGGCCGGTCCCTTCCTTGGTCTTACGTGACGGAAAATCGACGGCGGACCCCGCATGTTTGCGAGGTTCGTGAGCCGGGTTCGCGCGATCAACCTTAACCGGGGTCCGCACTCATCCGATGGTTGCCAGAGGGTTAAGACTGCCCTAGCGTAACCTCACCATTCCGTTACCGGTGCCAGCCATGTTTCGCGTTCTCGGCATGTGCGCCGTTCTGGGCCTCGCGCTGCTCTCGATTTCGGGCAGCGAGGCCGAGGACCGCGACGAGTTCTACGCCATTGCCCGTGGCGATTACGGCCGGCCGCGTCCGGCTGCGCCGTCGGGCGGGTGGTGGGGCCGCCCGGTAGCGGCGCCGACCGTCGCCCATGTGCCCGGCACCGCTCCCCGCCAGATGGGGCCCCGCCAGAACCGCCAGGCCGCCGCCATGGCCTCCGCCGACGGCTCGTCCCGCAGCTACTGCGTGCGCTCCTGCGACGGCTACTTCTTCCCCATCGGTGCCTCGGCCCGCGGCGAGGGCCGGCAGGCCCAGGCGGCCGCCTGCGATGCCATGTGCCCCGGCGCCACGATGCGCCTGTTCTCCAGCCGCAACGGCAGCATCGAGACGGCGCGCACCGATGGCGGCCAGCTCTACACCGCCACGGCGACGGCCTTCCGCTATCGCGAAAGCCTCGTGCCCGCCTGCTCCTGCCAGGGCTCGGTGACCCAGGGCCTCTCGCGCCTCGCGCTCGCCCAGGACCACACGCTGCGGACCGGCGATGTCGTGGTGATGGAGAGCGGCGTGCGCGTGTTCCGCGACGGCGGGCGCTTCCCCTACCAGCCGCGCGATTTCGTCACCGCCCAGGCCTATGGCCGGCTGTCGCCGGACCTGCGCCAGCGGGTTCGCGAGATCGAGGAGGCCTCGCTCGGTCCGCGCCTGCGCGTCGCCGGCATCGCGCCGACGGCGGCGAGCGATGTCTTCGACAGGACGTCGCGGCTCGACGTCGTTCGCGAGATGATGGCGCGCGGTCCGGTGCGCGAGATCGCCATGGTGGCGCCCTATCGGCCCGTCGCCATGCCGCAGCCCCAGCCGCGGCCGCGACACCCGCCGCGCTGAGCCGGCCCGCCTAGTCCGCCACGAGCCGGGCGCGCATTCGGCGGGGCAGCGGCGGATCGGGCTGGTCGAGCCGGAAGACGGCGTCGGCCAGTTTCTGCTCCGGCTCGATGCGCAGCGTCTCGTCCTGGTTCGGAGCCAGCACCGAAACGGCCGTGATCCCGAGATCGGCGAGCTGGTGGGGCGTGCCGCCGAAATAGTCGCAATGGCCGCGGCCGATGATGCCCACCACCAGATCGGCGCGTCCGCCCTCCAGCGCCCGGGCGATGTTGCAGGCGAAAGCCCGGTCCCAGGTCTGCTGGGCCCGGACGAACCGGTCGAAGGCCGGATCGTCCGGCCCCTGCGCACGCCCGCCCGCGCCGCCGCCTGTGAGGTCGAACAGATGCCGCCGATAGGCCGCGGTGGCGGGCGCCGCCGGGGTCAGCCCGTCGCGCTCCGCCTCGGGAATGGCGTCCCAGCCCTCGCGGCCGACGCGGCTGACAAGCGGCCTCTCGCAGTTCAGCGCCAGCAGCGGAATGCGGTTCTGCCGGCAGAGGTGAAAGATCGGCAGGTAGAGATCCGCCGGAAATCCCCAGACCCGATCCCAGTCGACGGCGACGAGAAAGGCGGCCGTGGTCAGCCTACCATCGATCCAGTCGTCGAGAGCGGGCTGCAGCCGCCGCGGGATCATTTCGAGGCCGACGGCCAGCCGCGGCTGCAGATGGTGCAGGACCGAGACGACATTCGCCTGCCAGCGATGGATCTCGGCGACGTCGTGCGTCTCGCCGAGGAGCACCACCTGCTGGCGGGACAGTCCTTCCATCAGGCGCCGCTCATCGAGGGCCTGTCCCGTGGTCGGGTCGCACCAGGTGCCGCGGGGATGGGGAACGGAATGGGACACGGGCGGGCTCCATGGGAACCCGCCCGTCTGGCGTTGGGAGCGCAGCGCCGTCAACCGATGGCGCTGCGGGGGAGAATTGCCGCGCCGCGGCTGCGCGTCACGCCGCGCGGAAGCGGGTGAGGAACGAATCCAGCTCCTGACGCAGATCCTGGGCCTGGCCCGAGAGGCCCTGCGCCGAGGACAGCACCTGGGCCGCCGCCGCGCTGGTGGCGCCCACCGCGGCCGAGACACCGTTGATGTTGGAGCTGATCTCCGTGGCGCCGGCCGAGGCCTGCTGGACATTGCGGGCGATCTCGCCGGTGGCGGCGGTCTGCTCCTCGACCGCCGCGGCGATCTCGGTGGCGACGTGGTCCATCTCGCGGATCGTCCGGGCGATCATGTCGATGGAGGCCGAGGACGAGGCTGTCGCTTCCTGGATCGCGCCGATCTGCTTGGAGATCTCGGTGGTGGCCTTGGCCGTCTGGTCGGCAAGGCCCTTCACCTCGGCAGCCACCACGGCGAAGCCCTTGCCGGCCTCGCCCGCACGCGCCGCCTCGATCGTGGCGTTGAGCGCCAGGAGGTTGGTCTGGGCGGCGACGCCGCTGATCAGCTCGACGATCTCGCCGATCTTCTGGACCTTGAGGGCGAGCTCCTGCACCTGGGCGGCGGAGGCGTCGGCGCCCTGCACGGCGGTGGAGGACATCTGGGCGGAATGGGCGACCTGCGAGGCGATCTCGCGCACCGAGGCGGCCAGTTCCTCCGTGGCCGAGGCCACCGTCTGGATGTTGCCGGAGCTCTGCTCGGAGGCGGCGGCGACGGCGTTCGACTGCGAACCGGACTCGGCCGCCGTGCTCGACAGGCTCGTGGCCGCGCTCTTCAGCTGCTCGGCGGAGGTCGACACCGACTGGACGACGCTGCCGACCGCGGATTCAAAGTCGCTGGCGAGGCGCTCGATCAGGGCGCGCTTGTCGGCTTCGGCGCGGGCCTCGGCCTCCGCCTGTTCGCGGCGCAGGCGTTCGGCCTCCAGGCCATTGGCCTTGAACACCTCCGCCGAGCGGGCGATGTCGCCCACCTCGTCGCGGCGCTCCGTGCCGGCAATGGCGATGTCGAAACGGCCCTTGGCGAGATCCTCGAGCTGGCCGGACAGCGCCCGGATCGGGGTGGCGATCCCACCGCGGCCGATCACCAGGCCTGCACTGCCACCGAAGAGGATGCCGACGCCAGCCAGCGCCATCATCAGGCGCGACATGCTGGTCTCGGTCGCGTGAAGCTGGTCGCGGAACGTGGCGGCGCGGGAGAGCAGCAGGGCGGTGAGATCCTGCGCCTCCTTTCGGGCCGCGAGGAAGGCGGTGCGGTTCTCTGCGACCATGCGGCCGAGTTCGTGGCGCTGGTCCATCGTCGCCTCGCCGGTGATGGACTTGGCGAGAGCCATCGTCTTCTCCTCGGCGGCGAAATAGCCGTTCAGCGTGGTCTCCACCTTCGCGAGGGCCTGCTGCACGACCTCCGCGCGGCTGGTGCGGATCTCGGCGAGGTAGCCCTCGATGCCGCGCCGCTGCTCGCTGACCATAGCGACGTTGTCGCGGATGACGTCCGGCGCCGGATTGACCGCGATCGTCGCCTCGCCCCGGCCGATATAGGTGAGGGCGGAGGTGAGGCGGGACGAGGCGGTCGCGCGTTGACCGCCGAGAATGCCTTGCTCGGCATCGCCGGTGACGCTCGACAGCGCATACATGGCGATGCCGACCAGCGCGAGGGCGAGCAGGTTGAGAAGGCCGACGAGCCCGAGAACCTTCGGGGTGATGCGGAAACGGGAGAGCCAGGCCATGGGGACGCGTCCTGTGGTGAAATGTCGCTCCACCCTTCGCCCCAGCTCCTTCATGAGACGTTAAATCCACCGCGGAAACGCGGTAAATTCGTCTGATTTTTGAGACAAATTGCGACTTGTTTGGACGGCCTCCCACTCATGGTTGCCGAGATGTCAAAGGTCGCATCCCCTGCGGCGTAACCAACCAGTAATGCGAAACGGCGAAGGCCGGCCCGGGATGCGGGCCGGCCTTCGAGAGGGTTGCAGGGTCGGAGCCTGGCTCAGGCGGCGCGGAAGCGCACCAGGAAGCTGTCGAGTTCGGTGCGGAGCTGGCGGGCCTGGGTCGACAGCCCCTCGGCGGAGGCGAGGACCTGGGTCGCCGCGGCGCTGGTCTCGCCGACCGCAGCCGATACGCCGCTGATGTTGGAGCTGATCTCCGTGGCGCCGGCCGAGGCCTGCTGGACGTTGCGGGCGATCTCGCCGGTGGCCGCCGTCTGCTCCTCGACCGCCGCGGCGATCTCGGTGGCGACGTGGTCCATCTCGCGGATCGTCCGGGCGATCATGTCGATGGAGGCCGAGGACGAGGCTGTCGCTTCCTGGATCGCGCCGATCTGCTTGGAGATCTCGGTGGTGGCCTTGGCCGTCTGGTCGGCAAGGCCCTTCACCTCGGCGGCGACAACCGCGAAGCCCTTGCCGGCCTCGCCGGCCCGCGCCGCCTCGATGGTGGCGTTGAGCGCCAGCAGGTTGGTCTGGGCGGCGACGCCGCTGATCAGCTCGACGATCTCGCCGATCTTCTGGACCTTGTGGGCGAGGTCCTGAACCTGGGCCGCCGACTGGTCGGCGCCCTGCACGGCGGTGGAGGACATCTGGGCGGAATGGGCGACCTGCGAGGCGATCTCGCGCACCGAGGCGGCCAGTTCCTCCGTGGCCGAGGCCACCGTCTGGATGTTGCCGGAGCTCTGCTCGGAGGCGGCGGCGACGGCGTTCGACTGCGAACCGGACTCGGCCGCGGCGCTCGACAGGCTGGTGGCCGCGCCCTTCAACTGCTCGGCCGACTGCGACACCGACGCGACGACCGATCCGACGGCCGCCTCGAACTCGCCGGCCAGGCGGTCGAGCATGGCGCGCTTCTCGGCCTCGGCGCGGGCCTCGGCCTCGGCCTGTTCGCGGCGCAAGCGTTCGGCCTCGAGGCCGTTCGCCTTGAAGATCTCCGCCGAGCGAGCGATGTCGCCCACCTCGTCGCGGCGCTCTGTGCCGGCGACCGTGATGTCGAACCGGCCCTTGGCGAGGTCCTGCAACTGCTCGGAGAGGGTGCGGATGGGGGTGGCGATGCCGCTGCGGCCGATGAGCAGGCCAGCGGCGACACCGACGAGGACACCGATGCCGGCAAGGATCAGCATGAGGCGGCTCATGTCGGAGCCGGTTGTCTTGAGCTGGTTGCGATACATCTCGCCGCGCTCAAGCAGCACGGCGGTCAGGGCCTGAACCTCGCGGCGGCCTTCGAGATAGAGCGGGCGGTTGGCGATGACGAGCTGTGCGAGCTCGCGGCGCTGGTCAGCCGTCGGCTCGCCGGTGATGGAACGGGCGAGCGTGAGCACGCCCTCCTGCGCCGTCAGATAGCGGTTGATGCCGGCTTCCGCCTTGTTGGCGGCGGTCTGGACGACCTCGGCGCGGCTGGTGCGAATGCGCTGGAGGTTCTCGGTGATCGACCGGCGCTGGGCGGTAATGGCCTCGACGTTCTCACGGATGATCTCCGGCGTCGGGTTCAAGGCGACGACCGCCTCTGCCCGACCCACGAAGGTGACCGCCGACGTGACGCGGGAGGCGGCCGTGGCACGGGCGCCGGATTCGATGCCGGTTTCAGCGTCCGTCGAGACGCTGGACAGCGCGTACATGCCGACGCCGGCGAGGCAGAGCATCAGGGCGTTCAAAGCCAGAACAAGACCGAGGATCTTCGGTGTGATCCTGATCTTCGAAAGCCATGCCATGGGTCTTCTCCTGAGCGGTATCTGACCTCACGGAAACCACAGACCCGTTCAGGAGAAGTTAATTCGACATAAAGTTCACGGTAAAATTGCATAAAAAATGCGCACACCTCGCCACTTTTTCTGTGGCCGGCTCAGGCCACGCGGGTCGGTCGAAACAGCCGTCCCTTCTCGGCGATCAGCACCATGGCCAGGGCCGCCAGCCCGCAGCCGCCGAAGCCCAGCACGATGGGCAGCGCCGTGCCGTCGAAATGCTGGCCGATGAAGAAGCCGATCAGCGCCCCGCCGACGGTCGAGACGAAGCCTTGCACTGACGAGGCCGTGCCGGCCACGTGGCCGAGCGGATCCATGGCCATGGCGCCGAAATTCGAGGCCATGAGGCCGAAGCAGAACATGGTGGCGCACTGGAACAGCGCGAAGGTCACCATGGTCTCATGGCCCGCCAGCGCCACGGCGCCATGGGCGAGCGTGGCCGCGAGATAGCCGAGCAGGGCGGTGTGAGAGACGCGGCGCATGCCGAAGCGCTCGACGATGCGCGAGTTGAGGAACGAGGCCACCGCCATGAAGCCTGCGATCACCGCGAAGATGATCGTGAACAGCTCCTCGGCCCGGAAGGTCACCTCGAACAGCTGCTGCGCCGCATTGATGAAGCCGAACAGGCTGCCGATGACGAAGGTCATGGCCAGCATGTAGCCGACCGACAGGCGGGTCGTGAGGCAGGTCGCGAAGGCCTTCACCATCGGCGCCAGGGCGATGGGCGTGCGGTCCTCCGGATGCAGCGTCTCGGGCAGCTTGCGGGCGACCCACAGCGCCACGGCCACGCCGAACAGGCCGAGCAGCGCGAAGATCCAGCGCCAGGGGGCGACGAGAATGATCACCTGCCCGATCGAGGGAGCGAGGATCGGCACGGCGAGGAAGACGATGAAGGCGAGCGACATGACCCGCGCCATCTGTCGCCCCGAATAGGTGTCGCGCACGATGGAGACGGCGAGCACCCGCGTCGCCGCCGCCCCGACGCCCTGCACCACGCGCGCCACCATCATCGCGTCGAAGCTGGTCGCCAACGTCGCGCCGAGGCTGCCGATCACATAGATGGCAAGGCCCATGAGCAGGATGCGCTTGCGCCCGAAGCGGTCGGCGAGCGGACCATAGATCAGCTGCGAGGCGCCGAAGCCCAGCAGATAGGACGTCACCACCCATTGCCGGTCATTGGCCGTGCCGATGCCCAGCGCCTCGCCGATCTCCGGCAGGGCGGGCAGCATGGAATCGATGGCCAGCGCGTTGGCCGCCATGAGCGCGGCGATCATCGCGACGAAAGAGCGGAAGCCCAGCCCCGGATAGGGTCCGGTGGCCGGTGGGGAGGCGGTCGTCATGGCACCATGGACAGGTTGCGGGGAGGGCGGCGAGCAGGGCGGCCGGCCCTCGGAAGGCGCCTGACATAAGGGCTGTCGGAAGACAGGGCCATCCACATTGGCGTGAGGCAGGATCACGCAGGCGTCGTGCTTGCAGGGCTTTGCGCGCAGCGTCTACCTTGCGCAACGATCGCGTCGCCGACGGCGCCAAAACACAGCAGAACAGAGGAAATCCCATGACCATCGACCGCCGTACGGTCCTGGCCGGCCTTGCCGGTGCGCTGGCGACGCCCGCCATCCATGGCGCCCATGCCCAGGGCGCCTGGCCGAACCGCCCCATCCGCATGATCGTGCCCTTCCCGCCGGGCGGCTCCACCGACGTGCTCTCGCGCGTCATCGGCGAGCATCTCGGCAAGGAGCTCGGCCAGACGGTCGTCATCGAGAACCGGCCGGGCTCGGCCGGCAATGTCGGCGTCAACGCCATCGCCAAGGCGGACCCGGATGGCTACACGATCGGCGTCTCCACCATCGGTCCGCTCTCCGCCCATATCGAGCTGTACCGCACGCTGCCCTTCAATCCGCTGACCGATTTCACCTATCTCGCTGACATCTACGAGATTCCCAACGTCCTCGTCGTGAACCTCCAGAACCCCGCCAACACGGTGCAGGAGTTCATCGCCTGGGTGAAGGCCAAGGGCGAGGGCAAGGCCTCCTACGGCACGCCGGGCCTTGGCACCACGGCGCATCTGTCGACCGAGTTCCTCTCCCGCCGCGTCGGCATGCAGCCGCTCCACGTGCCCTACCGCACCGGCTCGGTCGCGGTGCAGGACCTCATTGCCGGCCGCATCGACTTCATGTTCGACAACCTGCCGACCATCATCGGCCAGATCCAGGGCAAGGCGATCAAGCCGATCGCCGTCTCCACCGCCAAGCGCTGGCCGGGCCTGCCCGATGTGCCGACGATGATCGAGGGCGGCGTGCCCGACTTCGACGTCACCTCCTGGTCGGGCATGATCGCGCCGAAGGGCGTGCCCGCCCCAATCGTCGAGCGGCTCGTCGCCGCCCATATCAAGGTCGGCCAGGACCCGGCCTTCGTGAAGCGCTTCGAGGAGCTCGGCGCGCTCGCCACCATGAAGGGCCCCGAGGTCCTGCAGGCGCGCATGGCCCGCGAGATCCCGCGCTGGGCCGAAGTGGTCCGCGCCGCCGGCGCCAAGGTCGACTGACGCATGGCCTGCGGCGGGGGAGGGCTCGCCCCCGCCGACCGGCCGGGTTGTGGCGGTTCGTGAAATGGCGTTTCATTCCCGGAAACAATGATCCGGGGAAATGCCATGTCCGCCACCAGCCGCCGTTCCGTCCTCGCCGCCATGGGCGGCGTCGCCGCGGCCTCGATCCTGCCGGCGCGGGCCCAGGCCTTTCCCTCCAAGCGCGTGACGCTGCTCGTGCCCTTCCCGCCGGGTGGGCCGGTCGATCTCACGGCCCGGCAGATCGGCCAGAAAATCTCCGAATACTGGAACCAGGCGGTCATCATCGAGAACCGTCCGGGCGCCGATGCGGTGATCGGCGCCCAGGCCGTCCAGCGCGCCGATCCGGACGGGCATACGCTCCTTGTCTGCGCCATCCACCACACCGTGCATCCGAGCCTCAAGGCCAGCCTGCCCTATGACTTCCTCACCGAGTTCGTGCCGGTGAGCGGCGCCGGCATCTTCCCCATCATCGTCTGCGCCCATCCCTCGCTGCCGGTCTCGACGGTGGGCGAGCTCGCGGCCTATGCGAAGGCCAATCCGGGCAAGCTCGCCTATGGCTCGGCCGGCGTTGGCGGCGGCACGCACCTTGCCGGCGAGCTGTTCAAGAGCATGACCGGCACGGACCTCCTGCATGTCGCCCATCGCGGCAGCGCGCCGGCCATGAACAGCCTCCTCGGCAACCACGTGCAGCTGATGTTCGCCGATGGGCCAACGGCGGTCCCGCAGGTGCAGTCCAAGACCGTCAAGGCGCTGGGCATCAGCCCGGCGCGGCTGTCGCTGCTGCCGGACATCCCGACCATGGGCGAGGCGGGCCTTCCCGGCTACGAGGCCTATTCCTGGTCCGGCATCGTCGCGCCCAAAGGCACGCCGGCCGATGTCGTCACCGCCATCAACGCCGCCATGACGCGGGCGCTGAAGGAGGCGGAGACGAAGGAAAAGTTCGAGCGCTTCGGCGCCCAGCCCGCTCCGCAGACGCCGCGGGAATTCGGCGCCTTCCTGAAGGCCGAGACGGCGAAATGGTCTAAGGTCGTGGCCGACGCCAACATCCCGAAGCAGCAATAGCCGGAGCCTGTCCGGCGAGGGAGCCGGTCATGGGAACCGTTCCAACCATCCGCCTGCCGGACGGCACCGCCGTCCCCGTGCTCGGACAGGGCACCTGGACCATCGCCGACCGCCCGGCGCGGCGCGCCTCAGCCATGGCGGCGCTGCGGGCGGGCCTCGATGCCGGCCTGACCCTCATCGACACGGCCGAGATGTATGGCGACGGCGCCGCCGAGGAGCTCATCGGCGAGGCCATCGCCGGCCGCCGCGACGAGGCCTATCTCGCCTCCAAGGTCTATCCGCACAATGCCGGCCGGCGCAGCGCCATCGAGGCCTGCGAGCGCTCGCTGCGCCGCCTCGGGACCGACCGGCTGGACCTCTATCTCCTCCACTGGCGCGGTTCGATCCCGCTCGCCGAGACGGTCGCGGCCTTCGAGCGGCTGCGCGAGACCGGCAAGATCCGCGCCTGGGGCGTCTCCAACTTCGACCGCGACGACATGGAGGAGCTGCTGGACGAGGGCGGCGCCGCGGTGGCCGTGAACCAGGTGCTCTACAACTGCCTGCGGCGCGGCATCGAGTTCGACCTCCTCCCCTGGCAGGCCCAGCGCGGCATTCCGGTCATGGCCTATTCGCCGGTGGAACAGGGGCGCCTGACGCGCGACCCCGTGCTCGCGGCCATCGCCGCCCGCCATCCCGGCGCGACCGCCGCGCAGGTGGCCCTCGCCTTCACGCTGCGGCGGGGCGGGGTGATCGCCATTCCGCAGATGGCGAGCCCCGAGCACATCTCCGAGAACCGGCCGGCGGTCGATCTGACCCTCACCGACCAGGACATGGCCGAGATCGACCGCGCCTTCCCGCCGCCCGCCCGCAAGCGCTCGCTGGAGATGATCTGACGCCGGTCAGCGGCGGTCAGCGTCCTCGCCATCCTCGTCAGGGTCCTCGGCGACGGGGATGGCATAGGTGCCGCTGAACCAGCGGTTGAGGTCGATATCGGCGCAGCGCTTCGAACAGAAGGGCTTGTAGCGCACGGTCGCCGGCTTGCCGCAGATGCTGCAGGCCTTGGGCGGGTCGAGCGGTCGGTCGTTGTCGTTGACAGGATTCATGGCAGCGAAGATGGGGCCCGTCGGCTTCTGCGAAAAGGGTCAACCCTTGGCGATCCAGCCGAGGGTCAC
Source organism: Phreatobacter oligotrophus (assembly GCF_003046185.1). Taxonomy (NCBI): domain Bacteria; kingdom Pseudomonadati; phylum Pseudomonadota; class Alphaproteobacteria; order Hyphomicrobiales; family Phreatobacteraceae; genus Phreatobacter; species Phreatobacter oligotrophus. The sequence goes on along the minus strand of NZ_PZZL01000002.1, from coordinate 316,842 downwards.
CGGATAGCCCGTCGCGCCGATGAGGCCGACGGCCTCGGCGAGCGGCAGGCCGACGACATTGGTGTAGGAGCCGACGAGCGACAGGACGAAGGCGCCGGCAATGCCCTGGATGGCATAGCCGCCGGCCTTGCCGCGCCATTCGCCCGAACCGAGATAGGCGTCGATCTCGGCGCCCGAGAGGCGCTTGAAGCGCACGCGGGTCTCGACCAGCTTGGTGCTGACGCGGCCGGCCTGGTCGACGCGGCAGAGGCCCGTATAGACGCGGTGCGCGCGGCCCGAGAGCAGGCGGATGCAGGCGGCGGCCTCCTCCACCGTCTCGGCCTTGGGCAGGATGCGGCGGCCGACGCAGACCACCGTATCGGCGGAGATGATGACGGAGCCCGACCAGTCCGGATCATCGCGCAGGCGGCGGGCGGCCTCGGCGGCCTTCTCGCGCGCGAGGCGCAGGGCGAGCTTCCGCGGGCTCTCGCGCGGGAAGGGCGTCTCGTCGATCTCCGCCGGCACCAGCGTGTCCGGCTCGATCCCCGCCTGCTGCAGCAGGGCGAGGCGGCGCGGCGAGGCCGAGGCGAGGACCAGCTTGGGTCGGCCGGGTACGGGAGTGGGGGCCATGGGCGCCTTGGTGCGGACGATGCGGGGTGGTGGGGTTCGATACCCGATGCGGCGGGCCTTGTGAACCGGTGGAGCTCATCGGCCCCTCACCCTTCCCTCTCCCCGCAGGCGGGGAGAGGGGGACTTCGACGTCGCGACCGAACTCCACCGTCATGCCAAGCGGAGAGGATGCCGAGCGGGACGCGACGCTGTTGCCCCCTCTCCCCGGCGGGAAGAGGGAAGGGTGAGGGGGGCGATCAAGGAACGCCCAAGGTCCTGAACTTCCCCCGCCCCCTTCCTTCGTCCGGTTGGACTTCGCAGCGCAGCACGGCATAGATGAGCGACGCGAGGAGGGCCCCATGCCGAAGACCAATCCCGGACGTTTCTTCGAGGATTTCCGCCTCGGCGACAGGCTCGTCCACGCCACCCCGCGCACCGTCACGACGGGCGATGCCGCGCTCTACACGGCGCTCTACGGCACCCGCTTCGCCGTCCAGTCCTCCGACGCCTTCGCCCGCGCCATCGGCTATCCGAAGAGCCCCCTCGACGACCTCCTCGTCTTCCACGTCGTCTTCGGCAAGACCGTGCCGGATGTGTCGCTGAACGCGGTGGCCAATCTCGGCTATGCCGGTTGCCGTTTCCTCGCGCCCGTCTATCCCGGCGACACGCTCTCCACCGTCTCCGAGGTCATCGGCCTGAAGGAGAACTCCAACCGCAAGACCGGCGTCGTCTATGTCCGCTCGGTCGGCACCAACCAGCACGGCGACACCGTGCTGGACTATGTGCGCTGGGTCATGGTGAGGAAGCGCGATGAGGCCGCGCCCGCGCCGGAGGAGCATGTGCCGGCCCTGCCGAAGGCGCTGGAGCCCGACCAGCTCGGCGATGCCTGCCCGGTGATCGACCCCGAGGCCTATGACACGGTGCTCGCCGGCCAGCGCCACCGCCTCAACGACTATGTCGCCGGCGAGTGCATCGACCATGTCGACGGCATGACCGTGGAGGAGGCCGAGCACATGCTGGCGACGCGCCTCTACCAGAACACGGCGAAGGTCCATTTCAACCAGTTCACGGAAGGCCAGGGCCGTTTCGGCCGCCGCCTCATCTATGGCGGCCACGTCATCTCCCTCGCCCGCGCCCTCTCCTTCAACGGCCTCGCCAACGCCTTCCACATCGCGGCGATCAATGGCGGGCGGCATGTCGCCCCGCTTTTCGCCGGCAACACCGTCTTCGCCTGGTCGCAGATCCTCGCCGTCGAGGAGCTTCCCGGCCGCGACGATGTCGGCGCCCTGCGCATCCGCACCGTCGCCACCAAGGACCGCCCCTGCGGCGACTATCCGCTGAAGGCGGGGGACGATTACGACCCCGCGGTAATCCTCGATCTCGACTACTGGGCGCTCATTCCCCGTTGACCCTGATCGCGGTCGCTGCGGGCGCGCGCAGCCGCCATCGCGGCAGGCCAGTTGACCTCCTGACGTGTTTCGTCATGTTACGCGGGCATGCCGACCGCGCCACGCTGCAGATTCCGCGATGCCCCATGAACCTTTTCGCCGGCTGCCGCGACTGATGGGGCGAGCCCACCGGCTCGGGAGTGACGATGCAGTCTGACAGCGACCAGGATCTCATCCTCCGGGTTGCCAAAGGCGATCGTCTCGCCTTTCGGACCCTCTATGCCCGCCACAATGTCCGCGTGTTCCGGTTCATTCTCCGGTTCGTCAGGGACGAAGTGCAGGCCGAGGATCTGATCGGCGAAGTCTTCCTGGACGTGTGGCGGCAGGCCGACCGGTTCGAGGGGCGCTCCAGCGTCTCGACCTGGATCCTTGGAATGGCCCGCTTCAAGGCGTTGTCCTCGTTGAGGAAGACGACCGAAGCGGAGCTCGACGAGGAGCAAGCCGCCGCCATCGCGGACGACGCGGACACACCCGAGACGGTGTCTCAGAAGCTGGACAAGGCAAAGGCCATCCGCCGCTGCATCGACCAGCTTTCGCCCGAGCACCGGGAAATTGTCGATCTCGTCTACTACCAGGAGAAATCCATCTCCGAAGTGGCCGAGATCGTCCAGATCCCGGAGAACACCGTCAAGACGCGCATGTTCTATGCGCGCAAGAGGCTCCAGGAGCTCATGCAGAGCGCCGGAGTCGATCGAGGTTGGCCATGACGACGCGCAGCCCCAATGACAATGCCGAGCGCCGTGCGGTCTCCGAGCTGCTGCCCTGGTACGCGGCCGGAACCCTCGACGCCTCCGACACTGCCCGTGTCGAGGCGGCGCTTGCCGCCGACCCGACGCTCCGCGATGAGCTCGAGATCGTCCGCGAGGACCAGGACGCGAGCTTCGCCCTCGCCGAAGCCGCCCCCCGTCCCTCGCCCCGCGTCCTCGACGAGCTGATGCGCCGCGTCGAGGCCGAGCCGGCGAAACTCTCCCACGTCGCCGCCCGCGCCAAGGCCGGCTTTGCCGACTGGCTCGGCGAGAAGCTCGCCCTGCTCTCGCCGCGCACCCTTGCCTATGCGGCGGGCGCTGCGGCCCTCGCCCTGGTCATCCAGGCCGGCCTCATCGGCTCCTCCTTCATGGGCGGCCCCGCCCAGTACCAGACGGCCTCGCACACGACCTCCACCGCCCCCCGCGGCGATGGCACCCATCTCCTCGTCGGCTTTGCCGGCACGGCGACCGCCGCCGACATGCAGCGGCTGCTGGAACAGGTGAAGGGCTCGATCGTCGAGGGCCCGCGCCCCGGCGGCTTCTACCGCGTGCGCATCGGCGAGGCCGGCATGGCCCAGGCCGAGATCGATCGCATCGTCGGCGAGCTGCGCCGCCAGTCGTCCCTCGTCCGCTTCGTTGGCCCGGCGACCTGACGTGACGCGGCATCCGCCGGGATGTCGCCAAACAGAAACACGCAAAGCCGACCCTTGAGCTGAAGGGCCGGCATTCGTCCGGCAGGATCGCGCCATGCCTCAGCCGTCAGACGATCGACCGCTCCGCCCGACCCGCGGCGTCCTTGCCGGGTTCCTCGCCGTGCTCGCCGCCTCGACCATGCTGGTCGCGGCCGACAGCCGGCCGGCCCAGGCGCAGTTCGGCATCTCCATCGGTGGCATCGGCATCGGCGGTGGGGGCCTGCGCAGCCGTGGTCCCCGCATCGGCCTCCCCGCGGGCGGCGCTCCCGCCATCCAGCGCATTCCCGGCGGCCGCGTCCCCGGCATGGCCATGCCGCGTGGCGGTCGCGTCATCGAGGGTGGCCGCGTCATCGATGGCGGACGTGGCGGCCGTTTCGTCGATGGTCCCGTCCGTGGCCAACGCCCGGGCCGCGTGGCGTCGCCAGGCCGTTATGGCGATGATGCCGGCACGGTTCGTCCGGGCGCCCAGCGTCCCGGTGGCAGCTCGGCGGCGACCCGTCCCCCCGCCACGCGCCCCCCGGGCACCCGTCCCCCCGGCAATCGCCCACCCGATGGCCGCCCGCCGGGAGCACGCCCGCCCGTCGTCGTCGGCCTGCCGCCTCCGGTGATCGTCCTGCCGCCCGGCGGCGGCGGTCGCCTGCCGCCCGTCGGCCCGCCCCCCGGGGGCGGAGGCCTGCCGCCGCGCGGTCCGGGATTTGGTCCGGCTGCCGCAGGCGCCGCGGCCGTCTTCGGCGCGCCGGCCCTCATTTCCGCCGCCCGCGCCGCGCCCGAGCCGCGCGACGTTCCGGGCCTTCCCGATCCCAACGAGCGCCGCTACCTGCCCGACGAGGTGCTCTTCGTCCTCGCGCCCAATGCTCCGGCGCCGACGCTGCGCAATGTCGTACGTCGCTTCAACCTGACGCTGATCGCCGAGGAGCGCTTCGACCTCGTCGGCGCCACGGTCCATCGCTATCGCATTCCCAACCGGACCACCGTGCCGGCGGCGGTCCGCGCCATGTCCGCCGTGCGCGGCGTCGGCTATGTGCAGCCGAACTATCTGTTCGAGCGGCCGAACTATGTCTTCCGCCTGCAGAGCGCCTCCACCACCCAGGGCGGCGGCGCCAGCCTGCAATATGTCGTCGAGCAGCTCCGCCTGCCCGAGGCTCATCTCCTCTCCCGCGGCGCGCAGGTGCCGATCGCGGTGATCGATTCCGGCGTCGAGGCGACGCATCCCGAAATGACCGGCCGGATCGCCAAGACCTTCGATGCGGTGGGTGGCCCCTTCCAGTCGCATGAGCACGGCACCGGCATGGCGGGCGCCATCGTCGCCCATGCCCAGCTCACCGGCATCTCGCCGGGCGCCAACATCTTTGCCGCGCGCGCCTTCGCCCCCGGCCAGAGCACGGGGGCCTCGGGCACCAGCTTCCACATCCTCAAGGCCATGGACTGGTCGATCCGCGAGGGTGCCCGCGTCATCAACATGAGCTTTGCCGGCCCGCGCGATCCGATGATGACCCGCGCCATCCAGGTGGCGGCCTCGCGCCGCATCGCCATGGTCGCGGCCATGGGCAACGAGGGCCCCGGCGCGCCGATCTCCTATCCCGCCGCCGACCCGGACGTCATCGCCGTCACGGCCACCGACCAGGCGGGCCAGCTCTTCCAGGCGGCGTCCCGCGGCGGCCATGTGACGGTCGCCGCCCCCGGCGTCGACATCATCCTGCCGGCGCCCCGCGGCGGCTACCAGATGTCGTCGGGCACCTCCGTCGCCGCCGCCCATGTGAGCGGCATCGCGGCGCTGCTCATTGAGCGCCAGCCCGACATCGACCCGGCGCAGCTGCGCCAGATCCTCCGAGAGACCGCGCGCCGCGGCGCGGCGGCCGATCCGCAGCTCGGCGCCGGCCTTGCCGATCCTGTCCCCGCCCTGAACGCGGCCGTCCGCCCGGACGCCTCCTCGGCTCCGATGGTGGCAGCGCCGCCGGTCACGCCGGCCCCCGACGCTCCGGTGGTCCCGGGCGCCACGGCCGAGGCTCCGCCGGCGACGGAACCGGGGGCCGCTCCGCGCCAGGCGACCGTCGCGCCGGGCAAGCCGGGCAAGGTCACCACCGACTGAGCCGCGTTCGCCTTCCTTGCAGGCCGAACACACGAAAACCGGCGGAGCCCTGGGGCTCCGCCGGTCTTGCGTTGGGTGGGAGTGGCGATCGGCTCAGCGGCGACGGTCGCAGACCACCATGCCGTAGAGAGCCGAGTACTGGCAGGCGCCGGGCGCGCCCGCTTCGCCCGCACCGCCCCGGCCGCGGCGCGGCGGCGTCGGGTTCGGCACAGCGATCGCATGGGTGATGACAGCCTCGGCGATACCGCCGGCGCCACCGCCGCCACCGCTGCCACCGCCGCCGCCACCGGCGGACTGGGCCTGGGCGAAGCCGGTGAAGGCGCCGGAGAGGGCGAGGGCGAGGCCGCCAGCGGCGGCAAGCTTGCGGAAGGTGATGGACATGGTGATTTCCTCCTGGTGGTGGAGCGCCGCGGCCTGCGGTCGCTTTCCATGTCCATGGGTCGCTGTGACAACGGAAACGGTTCACGCCCCGCGGTGACACCAATGAAAAACCCCGGCACGAGGCCGGGGTTCGAAGGCAGGGCAGGGGAGGGCGGGTGCGCCCTCGGCCTCACATGTGGATGGCGCGCTTGTCGACGGCGAGGGCCGCCTCCTTCACCGCCTCCGACATGGTCGGATGGGCGTGGGTGGAGCGGGCGAGGTCCTCGGACGAACCGCCGAATTCCATGAGCACCACGGCCTCGTGGATCATCTCGCCAGCGCCGGCGCCGACGATATGGACGCCGAGCACCTTGTCGGTGGCGGCATCCGCCAGCACCTTCACGAAGCCGTCCGTGGCGCGATTGGCGCGGGCGCGGCCATTGGCGGTGAAGGGGAACTTGCCGACATTGTAGGCGATGCCGGCGGCCTTGAGGTCCTCTTCGCTCTTCCCGACCGTCGCGACCTCCGGATAGGTGTAGACCACGCCGGGAATGCAGTTGTAGTTCACGTGGCCGGCCTTGCCGGCGATGATCTCGGCAACGGCGACGCCCTCATCCTCCGCCTTGTGGGCGAGCATCGGACCGCGCACCACGTCACCGATGGCATAGATGCCGGGCACGTTGGTCTTGAAGTGGTCGTCGATGATCACACGGCCACGCTCGGTGGCGACGCCGACCGCCTCGAGGCCGAGCCCGTCCGTGTAGGGGCGGCGGCCGATGGCGACCAGCACCACCTCGGCCTCGATCGTCTCAGCCGCGCCGCCAGCCGCCGGCTCGACGGTCAGGCTGACGCCCTTCTTCGAGGCCTTGGCGCCGGTCACCTTGGAGCCGAGCTGGAAGGTGAAGCCCTGCTTGCCGAGGATGCGGTGGAACTGCTTGGCGACCTCGGCATCCATGCCCGGGAGGATGCGGTCGAGATACTCGATGACATGGACCTCGGCGCCGAGGCGGCGCCAGACCGAGCCGAGCTCGAGGCCGATGACGCCGGCGCCGATCACCACGAGCTTGGACGGCACCTTGGCGAGCTCGAGCGCGCCGGTGGAGGAGACGATCTGCTTCTCGTCGATGGCGACGCCCGGCAGCTGGGCGACGTCCGAGCCGGTGGCGATGACGATGGACTTGCCCTCGATCTCCGTGACCTTGCCGTCATCGGCCGCGACCAAGACCTTGCCCGGCGCGGTGATCGTTCCGGTGCCGAAATGCTGATCGACCTTGTGCTTCTTCAGCAGGAAGGCGACGCCGCCGACATTGGCGTCGATGGTCTCCTGCTTGTGCACCATCATCTGCTTGAGGTTGAGCTTCGGCGCCGGCACGTCGATGCCGAGCGCCTTGAAGCCATGGCCCGCCTCGTCGAACAGCTCGGAGGCGTGCAGCAGCGCCTTGGAGGGGATGCAGCCGACGTTCAGGCAGGTCCCGCCATGGGTCTTGCGCTTCTCGACCACGGCCACCTTGAGGCCGAGCTGGGCGGCGCGGATGGCGCAGACATAGCCGCCAGGGCCGGTGCCGATGACGATGAGATCGTAGGACATGTCAGTCTCCGAGGGGGAGGGGCCGGCGCGTCAGCGCCCGCCTGATATGGTGATGAAGGTACCGGTGCAGTAGGAGGCTTCCTCCGAGAGGAGCCAGAGCGCGGCGGTCGCGATCTCGTGCGGCTCGCCGATCCGCTGCATCGGGATGGTGGGACGGATGCGCTCGACGCGGCCGGGATCGCCGCTCGCCTCGTGAATGTCGGTGGTGATCATGCCGGGGCGCACCGCGTTGACGCGGATGCCCTCGGTCGCGACCTCCTTGGCCAGCCCGACGGTGAAGCTGTCTACCGCGCCCTTGGAGGCGGCATAGTCGACATATTCGTTGGGGCTGCCGAGCACGGCGGCGACCGACGAGATGTTCACGATCGCGCCGCCCTTGCCGCCATGCTTGGTCGACATGCGCTTCACCGCCTCGCGCGAGCACAGGATGGTGCCGACCACGTTGATGTTGAGAAGGCGGTGGAGGCGGTCGGCCGTGTAGGTCTCGACGCGGCCGGAGAGCGAGACCACGCCGGCATTGTTGATGAGGCCGACGAGGGGGCCAAGGCGGTCGGCGGCGGCGAAGAGGCCGAGAATGTCGGCCTCCTCGGCGATGTCGCCCTTCACCGCGATGGCCTGGGCGCCGCGGGCATTGATCCCGGCGACGACCTCCTGCGCGGCGGCTGCATTGGCGGTGTAGTTGACCACCACGTCGTAGCCGCGCTCGGCGGCGAGCAGGGCGCAGGCGCGCCCGATGCCGCGGCTCGAGCCGGTGACGATGACGACGCCCTTCGACATGCGCTTCTCCCGCCGCGGCGGCCGCCGGCGACCGGCGGCCCGAATAGCCTCAGAGCGTCACGGACCTCAGAGGTCCATGACCAGGCGGGCCGGATCCTCGAGGCTCTCCTTGACGCGCACCAGGAAGGTCACGGCTTCCTTGCCGTCGACGATCCGGTGGTCGTAGGAGAGCGCCAGATACATCATCGGGCGGATCTCGATCTTGCCGCCGATGACCATCGGGCGGTCCTGGATCTTGTGCATGCCGAGGATGCCAGACTGCGGCGCGTTGAGGATCGGCGTCGACATCAGCGAGCCGTAGACGCCACCGTTCGAGATGGTGAAGGTGCCGCCCTGCATCTCCTCGATGGAGAGCTTGCCGTCGCGGGCGCGCTTGCCGAAATCGGCGATGGTCTTCTCGATCTCGGCGATGCCCATGCGGTCCGCGTCACGCACCACCGGCACGACGAGGCCCTTGTCCGTGCCGACGGCGACGCCGACATGGCAGAAGTTCTTGTAGATGAGGTCGGTGCCGTCGATCTCGGCATTGACCGCCGGGATGTCCTTCAGCGCCTGGACGCAGGCCCGCACGAAGAAGCCCATGAAGCCGAGCTTCACGCCGTGCTTCTTCTCGAAGATGTCCTTGTACTGGTTGCGCAGCGTCATGACCGCGGTCATGTCGACCTCGTTGAAGGTCGTCAGCATGGCGGCGGTGTTCTGCGCCTCCTTGAGGCGGCGGGCGATGGTCTGGCGCAGCTTGGTCATGCGCACGCGCTCCTCGCGCGCCGCATCCACCGGCTGGGAGGCCGGGCGCGGGGCGGCGACGACCGGGGCGGGCGCCGGGGCGCTCACGCCGGTGGCGACGGCGGCGAGCATGTCGCCCTTGGTCACGCGGCCATCCTTGCCGGTGCCGGCGACGGCAGCCGGATTGACGCCGGTCTCGGCAGCGATGCGGGCGACTGCCGGGCCATTGTCGGCGGACGCCGCCTTGGCCGGAGCGGCAGCGGCCGGCGCCGGAGCCGGGGCCGGGGCCGGGGCCGCAGCCTTGGGCGCCTCGGACTTGGCCGGGGCAGCAGCGGCGGCGCCGCCTTCGGTGATCTGGCCGAGCAGGGCGGCGACGCCCACCGTCGTGCCGGAATCGGCGATGATCTCAGCGAGCGTGCCGGAGGCGGGCGCGTTGACCTCGAGCGTGACCTTGTCGGTCTCCAGCTCCACCAGCGGCTCGTCCTGCTTCACCGCCTCGCCGGGCTTCTTGAACCACTTGGCGACGGTCGCCTCGGAAACGGATTCGCCGAGCGTCGGAACGCGGATTTCGGTGGCCATGATGTCAGTCCCTTGCGGGCCTCTCGTCTCTTGAAAGCGGATGGAGAACCGGCCCGCGGCGCGGGCCGGCCCGTCATGCGAAGGCTTCGTCCAGGAAGGCCTGGAGCTGGGCGTTGTGGCGCGACAGGAGGCCCGTCGCGGTGGCGGCGGAAGCCGGGCGGCCGACATAGCGGGCGCGCTTCGACTTCGAGCCGGCCGTCGTCAGGACCCATTCGAGATAGGGCTCGACGAAGGACCAGCCGCCCATGTTCTTGGGCTCTTCCTGGCACCAGACGACCTCGGCGTTCTTGAAGCGGCCGATCTCGCCCGCCAGCGCCTTCAGCGGGAAGGGATAGAGCTGCTCGACGCGCATGATGTAGACGTCGTCGATGCCGCGCTTGATGCGGTCCTCGTAGAGGTCATAGTAGACCTTGCCGGAGCAGACGATGACCCGGCGGATCTTCTTGTCCTCCACCAGCTTCGTCTCCTGACCCGGGAGCACCTGCGCATCGTCCCACAGAACGCGGTGGAACGAGGTGCCGGTGACCAGCTCGTCGAGCCGCGACACGGCGCGCTTGTGGCGCAGCAGCGACTTCGGCGTCATCAGGATCAGCGGCTTGCGGATCTCGCGCTTCAGCTGCCGGCGCAGGATGTGGAAGTAGTTCGCCGGCGTGGTGCAGTTCGCCACCTGCATGTTGTCCTCGGCGCACATCTGCAGGAACCGCTCGAGGCGGGCCGAGGAGTGCTCCGGACCCTGGCCCTCGTAGCCATGCGGCAGCAGGCAGACGAGGCCCGACAGGCGCAGCCACTTGCGCTCGGCCGAGGAGATGAACTGGTCGAACACCACCTGCGCGCCGTTGGCGAAGTCGCCGAACTGGCCTTCCCACAGCGTCAGCGCATTCGGCTCCGCCAGCGAATAGCCATACTCGTAGCCGAGGACAGCCTCCTCCGAGAGCATCGAGTTGATGACCTCGTACTTGGCCTGCCCCTCGGAGACGTTGTTCAGCGGCGTGTAGCGCGCCTCGGTCTCCTGGTCGATCAGCACGGAATGGCGCTGGGAGAAGGTGCCGCGCTCGCAGTCCTGGCCGGACAGGCGGACGCGGTGGCCTTCCTCGACGAGCGAGCCGAAGGCGAGCGCCTCGGCCATGGCCCAGTCGATCCCCTCGCCGGTCTCGATCATCTTGCGACGGTTGTCGAGGAAGCGCTGGATCGTGCGGTGAACGTTGAAGCCCTGCGGCACGCTGGCAATGGCCTGGCCGATGCGGGCAAGCCGCTCCTTCTCGACACCCGAGGCGCCGCGGCGCGGATCATCGTCCGACGACAGGCCGCCCGAGAGGCCGGCCCACTTGCCGTCGAGCCAGTCGGCCTTGTTCGGCTTGTAGGCCTGGCCGGCTTCCATTTCCGCGTCGAGACGCTGGCGCCAGTCGCCCTTCATCTTCTCGACCTCGCCCTCGGTGACGACGCCCTCGGCCACGAGCTTGGCCGAGTACTTGTCGAGGGTGGTCTTGAGGCCGCGGATCTTCTTGTACATGAGCGGCTGGGTGAAGGCCGGCTCGTCGCCCTCGTTGTGACCGAAGCGGCGGTAGCACCACATGTCGATCACGACGGGCTTCTGGAACTTCTGGCGGAACTCGGTCGCGACCTTGGCCGCGAAGACCACCGCCTCCGGATCATCGCCGTTCACGTGGAAGATCGGGGCTTCCACCATCTTCGCCACGTCCGACGGATAGGGCGAGGAGCGCGAGTAGCGCGGATAGGTGGTGAAGCCGATCTGGTTGTTGATGATGAAGTGGATCGAGCCACCGGTGCGGTGACCCTTCAGGCCCGACAGGCCGAAGCACTCGGCCACGACGCCCTGGCCAGCGAAGGCCGCATCGCCATGGATGAGCAGCGGCAGGACGGCCGTGCGGTCCTCGGGCGGACAGCCATGCTGGTCCTGCTTGGCGCGCACCTTGCCGAGCACCACGGGATTGACGATCTCGAGGTGCGACGGGTTCGGGGTGAGCGAGAGGTGCACCTTATTGCCGTCGAACTCGCGGTCCGACGAGGCGCCGAGGTGGTACTTCACGTCGCCCGAGCCTTCCACGTCGTCGGGGGCGAAGGAGCCGCCCTTGAACTCGTGGAACAGCGCGCGGTGCGGCTTGCCCATGACCTGGGTGAGGGTGTTGAGGCGGCCGCGATGGGCCATGCCGAGCACGATCTCGCGGACGCCGAGCTGGCCGCCGCGCTTGATGATCTGCTCCAGCGCCGGGATCATGCTTTCGCCGCCGTCGAGGCCGAAGCGCTTGGTGCCGGTGTAGCGCAGGTCGAGGAACTTCTCGAAGCCCTCGGCCTCCACCAGCTTCTGCAGGATGGCGCGCTTGCCCTCCTTGGTGAAGGCGATTTCCTTGTCCGGACCCTCGATGCGCTCCTGGATCCACGCCTTCTGGGCGGGATCGGTGATGTGCATGAACTCGACGCCGATGGTCTGGCAGTAGGTGCGCTCGAGGATGGCGACCATCTCGCGCAGCGTCGCGAATTCGAGGCCGAGCACCTTGTCGATGAAGATCTTGCGGTCGTAGTCGGCCTCGGTGAAGCCGTAGGAGCGCGGATCGAGCTCCTCGTGGGTCTTCGGCGGATCGAGGCCGATCGGGTCGAGATTGGCGTGCAGGTGGCCGCGCATGCGGTAGGCGCGGATGAGCATCAGCGCGCGGACGGAATCGCGCGTGGCCTGCTGCACCTGCTCGGCGGTGATCTCGGCGCCCTTGGCCTTGTCGGCGGCCTTGGCCTTCAGCTTGTCGCCGATGGCCTTCTCGACCTGCGCCCAGTTGCCGTCCATGGCGGAGATGAGCTCGCCATTGGCGGCGATCGGCCAGTTCGGCTTCGACCAGGACGGGCCCTCCGCGTTCTTCACAACGTCCTTGCGGTCGTCGCCGAGCGAGGAGAAGAAAGCCTGCCATTGCGCGTCAACGGAGGCCGGATCGGCCTCGTAACGGGCGTAGAGGTCCTCGATATAGGCGGCGTTGCCGCCATAGAGGAAGGACGTGAGCGCGATGGTCTCGTCTTGGCGTGCCATGGTCGGTTCCTGCAGCTTCGGGATCGCCGATGCGATCCGGGTCCGCGCTGTCATGCGGGGCGTCACTGGACGCCGGGTCGGTGGCGGAAATCGGCCCTGATCGGGCCGATTTCCGGAATCGGTCGGATCAACGCTTCTTGAGAACGTCGACCAGCGTCTTGCCGAGGCGGGCCGGCGACGGCGACACGCGGATGCCCGCGGCCTCCATGGCGGCGATCTTGTCCTCGGCGCCGCCCTTGCCGCCCGAGATGATCGCGCCGGCATGGCCCATGCGGCGGCCCGGAGGCGCCGTGCGGCCGGCGATGAAGCCGACCATCGGCTTCTTCCGGCCGCGCTTGGCCTCGTCCTTGATGAACTGGGCAGCCTCTTCCTCGGCCGAGCCGCCGATCTCGCCGATCATGATGATCGACTCGGTCTTCGGGTCGGCGAGGAACATCTCCAGCATGTCGATGTACTCGGTGCCCTTGACCGGGTCGCCGCCGATGCCGACGGCGGTCGTCTGGCCGAGGCCCTCCTGCGAGGTCTGGAACACCGCTTCATAGGTCAGCGTGCCGGAGCGCGAGACGATGCCGACATTGCCCTTCTTGAAGATGTTGGCCGGCATGATGCCGATCTTGCTCTCGCCGGCGGTCACCACGCCCGGGCAGTTCGGGCCGATGAGGCGCGACTTCGAGCCCTCGAGCGAGCGCTTCACGCGGATCATGTCCTGCACCGGGATGCCCTCGGTGATGCAGACGATGAGCGGGATCTCAGCGTCGATGGCCTCGCAGATGGCGTCGGCCGCGCCCGGCGGGGGAACGTAGATGACCGAAGCGTCGGCGCCGGTCTTCTCGCGGGCCTCGGCGACGGTGTCGAAGACCGGCAGGCCCAGGTGGGTCGAACCGCCCTTGCCGGGCGACGTGCCGCCGACGACCTTCGTCCCGTAGGCCAGTGCCTGCTCGGAATGGAAGGTGCCGTTCTTGCCGGTGAAGCCCTGGGTGATGACCTTGGTCTTCTTGGTGATCAGAATGGACATTCAAAGCTCCTGTGCGGACCGGGCGGTCGGCGGGCGGTGAGGGCCGTCAGCCTGCGGTCCGCGGATGACGATCCGGCGACGGCGAGGGTCCGTGGTGGACCGGACGTCGAGGCCGGGATGGCGGAGGCGGGATCGCGCCGGGCGCGGGCGCCGCCTCCGGATATCCTGCAAATGCGGCGCGCCGGCCGGAGACCGGCACGCCTTCAGCGCGTCACTTCTTGCCCTTGCCCTTGGCCGGAGCCTTGGCAGCGGCGGGCTTGGCAGCAGCCTTGGCCGGAGCCTTCGCGGCAGCCTTCGCAGGCGCGGCAGCCTTGGCGGGAGCGGCGGCCTTCGGAGCCTCGGCCTTCTTGGCCGCGGCGGGAGCAGCGGCAGCCGGCTTGGCAGCGGCCTTCGCAGGCGCCTTGGCCGGAGCCTTCGCCGGAGCCTTGGCAGCGCCCTTGGCAGCCTTGGCCGGAGCCTTTGCGGCCGGAGCGGCGGCCTTGGCAGGGGCCGCAGCCTTGGCCGGGGCCTTGGCGGCAGCGGCCTTGGCGGGGGCCTTCGCAGCAGCCTTGGCGGGGGCCTTCGCGGCAGCCTTGGCGGGGGCCTTCGCGGCAGCCTTGGCGGGAGCGGCGGCCTTCGGAGCCTCGGCCTTCTTGGCCGGAGCGGCCGGCTTGGCAGCGGCCTTCGCCGGAGCCTTCGCGGCAGCCTTGGCCGGGGCCTTGGCAGCGGGAGCCTTCGCAGCCGGGGCCTTGGACGAGGTCTTGGAACCCGTCGACTTGGCGGCAGCCTTGGAGGCCGGCTTCTTCTCGGCCTTCTTGGCCTCGGGCTTCTTGGTCTCAGGCTTCTTGGCCGGGGCCTTCGGAGCCGGGGCCTTGCCGCCCTTCACCGCGTTGACGATCTTCTGCGCGGCATCGTCGAGGTCATCCGCCGGGATGACGTTGAGGCCGGACTCGCGGATGATCTTCTTGCCTTCCTCGACATTGGTGCCCTCGAGGCGCACCACGAGAGGAACCTTGAGGCCGACGGTCTTCACCGCCGCGAGCACGCCGCGGGCGATGACGTCGCACTTCATGATGCCGCCGAAGATGTTGACGAGGATACCCTTCACCTTCGGGTCGGCGGTGATGATCTTGAAGGCCGCGGTGACCTTCTCCTCCGAGGCGCCGCCGCCGACGTCCAGGAAGTTGGCCGGGCTCTCGCCGTAGAGCTGGATGATGTCCAGCGTCGCCATGGCAAGGCCGGCGCCGTTGACCATGCAGCCGATCGTGCCGTCGAGGGCGATGTAGGCGAGGTCGTACTTGGACGCCTCGATCTCCTTCTCGTCCTCCTCGGTGATGTCGCGCAGCGACACCACGTCGGGATGGCGGTAGAGGGCGTTGGAGTCGAACGACACCTTGGCGTCGAGCACCTTCAGCTGGCCCTGCTTGGTGACGATGAGCGGGTTGATCTCCAGCATCGCCATGTCCTTGGCGACGAACGCCTTGTACAGGATGCCGGCGACCACCTCGGCCTGCTTGGCGAGGTCACCGGTGAGGCCCAGTGTCTTGGCGATCGTGCGGGCATGATGAGGCATGAAACCCGTGGCCGGATCGACGGAGAAGGTCTTGATCTTCTCGGGCGTGTCGTGGGCGACGGCCTCGATGTCCATGCCGCCCTCGGTGGAGACGACATAGGCGACGCGGCCGGTCTCGCGGTCGACCAGCATCGAGAGGTAGAACTCCTTCTCGATGTCCGAGCCGTCCTCGATGTAGAGGCGGTTCACCTGCTTGCCGGTCGGGCCGGTCTGCACGGTGACGAGGGTGTTGCCGAGCATCTGCTTGGCGAAGGCCTCGACCTCCTCGATCGACTTGGCAAGGCGGACGCCGCCCTTCTCGCCAGCCGCCTTCTCCTTGAACTTGCCCTTGCCGCGGCCACCCGCGTGGATCTGCGACTTCACCACCCAGAGGGGGCCGCCGAGCTTCTTCGCCGCGGCCTTGGCCTCCGACGCCTTGAAGATGGCGACGCCGTTGGAGACGGGCGCGCCGAACTCTTTCAACAGGGCTTTCGCCTGGTATTCGTGGATGTTCATCTGAGACCCTCTGTCTGGCGGGCGGGGCCGCTCTCTCGGGTTGTTGGGATGCTGCAGCGGGCGGGCGCGGGCGCCCGCCGCCGGGTCACTCCACTGAACGCGACTTACTTCGCGAGCTCGGGGGCGATGGTCTTGCAGGCGTCGACGAGGCCCTTCACCGAGGCGACGGACTTCGCGAACATCTCCTGCTCGCCCTTGTCGAGCTCGAACTCCACGATCTTCTCAACACCACCGGCGCCGATGAGCACCGGGACGCCCACATACATGTCCTTCACGCCGTACTGGCCGGTCAGGTAGGCCGCCGAGGGAAGGACGCGCTTCTTGTCCTTCAGGTAGCTCTCGGCCATGGCGATGGCGGAGGCGGCCGGCGCGTAGAAGGCCGAGCCGTTGCCGAGCAGGCCGACGATCTCGCCGCCGCCCTTGCGGGTGCGCTCGACGATGGCGTCCAGCTTCTCCTGGGTGAGCCAGCCCGACTTGACGAGCTGCGTCAGCGGCACGCCGCCGACCGTCGAGTGGCGCACCATCGGCACCATGTCGTCGCCGTGGCCGCCGAGCGTCCAGGCATGGATGTCCTCGATCGAGACGCCGGTGGCCTCGGCCAGGAACAGCTCGAAGCGCGAGGAGTCGAGCACGCCGGCCATGCCGACGACCTTGTTGGCGGGCAGGCCCGAGAACTTCTGCAGCGCCCAGACCATGGCGTCGAGCGGGTTGGTGATGCAGACGACGAAGGCGTTGGGGGCGTACTTCTTGATGCCCGCGCCGACCTGCTCCATCACCTTCAGGTTGATGCCGAGGAGGTCGTCGCGGCTCATGCCGGGCTTGCGCGGCACGCCGGCGGTGACGATGCAGACGTCGGCGCCCTCGATGGCCTCGTAGGAGCCGGTGCCGCTCATCTTGGCGTCGAAGCCCTCGACAGCCGAGGCCTGCGCGATGTCGAGGGCCTTGCCCTTCGCGGTGCCCTCGGCGATGTCGAACATCACGATGTCGCCGAGCTCCTTGAGGCCGGCCAGGAGGGCGAGGGTGCCGCCGATCTGGCCGGAGCCGATCATCGCGAGTTTCTTGCGCGCCATGGGGAAGGTCTTTCGCTGAACGAGTTGCGGGAGCGGTATCACCGCTTGCCTCACCCTCTAATCCAGAATTTCCCGGGTCTTTCAAGCCATGCTTTGCTCCGAAGTTACCCCAATGCAGTGAGTCGCGCATCCCCATGCGGCGCCGGGCGCCGGGCGCCGGAAATGCAAGTCATTGCAGGGGGTTGAGGGGAATGGCGACGTTGCGCCGCAGCATGGCCGAGGGGCCGTCCGGACCGGCGTCGGGACGGTTCGGTAACAGTTCGTCAAGGGAATCGGCGATCGGCGCAGATTACAAATTTCATTTTCTGTAATCTGTATCTCGCAGTGCACCCGGTCCCCGCCACCCGCCCTGGCCTGTCGGGCTCGACCGATCAGGCCAGGGTCGTCCCGGCCTCAGGCGAAGATGTCGACCGCGCCGGTCGCAAGGTCGTAGCGGCCGCCGACGATCTTGACGGTCCCGGACTTCACCGCCTCGGCAATGATCGGACCCGCCGACTTCAGCTTGGCCACCGTGCGGCGCACGTTCTCGCGCACCGCATTGTCGATGAAATCGCCGTCCTTGCCGCGCGCCGCGATGGCCGCAGGCACGATCGGCTCGATCATCGGTCCGATGGCGCCGGGGAAGGTGGCGTTCTTGGCAACCACGTCGCAGGCGGCGGCCACCGCGCCGCAGCTCGAATGGCCAAGCACCAGGATCAGCGGCGACTTCAGCACCGCCGCGCCATATTCGAGGGTGCCCATGGCGGCGGTGTCGACGGTGTTGCCGGCATTGCGGACGACGAAGAGCTCGCCGAGCGTCAGCCCGCCGAAGATGAGCTCGGGCGGCACGCGGCTGTCGGCACAGCTGACCAGCGTCGCCCAGGGCGCCTGGCCGCTGGCCGTGTCGTTGCGCCGGCGCGCCATGTCGGCGACGCAGGATTGGGCATCGGTGACGTAGCGCCGGTTGCCGGCCTTCAGCTTTTCCAGCGCCTGGTCGGGGGTGAGGCCGGAGCCCGGGCCATCGGCGGCGAAGGAGGGGCCGGAGCCCCCAAAGGCAGTCGCGGCAACTGCGAGGCCGGCCGCACCCAGGAAGGCCCTGCGGCCGAGCCGCACATCACAGGTCATGCACATCGCGGTTTCCCCCACTCCGGCAGGTTGCGTGAGGAGGCCATGGCCGGGGAGCGACGGGAATACGCGCAAACGCTGAGGTATGGCGATTTTACACGCCGCCGGAGATGAGTGTGCGGATGATGACGCGGGCGAGCAGGCCCGCCCGCTGCTCGACCTGCTGGCGCGGCAGGTCGCGCATCTCCGTCACCAGCGCCGGATGGACGAAGCGCTGCATGGCGTCGGAGACGAAGGCGACGGCGCGCTCCTCGTCCTTGACCCGGAAGGGACCCGGCTCGAGGCCCTCGTCGACAATGGCGGCGAGGAAGCCTCGCAGGCGCGCGCGATGCGCCATGATCGTGTCCCGCCGCGCCTCCCACAGGCTCGCGAAGGTCGCATAGATGATCGGGTCGCGGTCGAGGCCGTCACGCTGGGCCCGCGCCCAGGCGGTGAGGAAGCGCTCCAGCTTGTCATCGGCCGGATCGGGAGCGCTGGCGATGTCGGCGAGGATCATCTCGACGCTGCGCGCCCAGGCCACCACCACCGCCTCGATCAGGCCGGCCTTGGAAGGGAAGAAGCGATAGACATTGGCGTGGCTCATGCCGGCCTCGCGCGCGACCGACACGACGGTCACCCGCTCCGCCCCGAAACGGCGGATATGGTCGGCGGCGATGGCGAGGAGGCGCGCCTCGACACGGTCCTCGCTGATGGGAGCGACGAAGGCGGCCGGGCGGTTCGGGCGGCGGGACACAGGCGGGAGCGCTTTCAAGGGCGAGACGGGTGGGGCGATTGGGCGCCATCGCGCCCCGCGATGCAACGGCTAGAGCAGCAGGAAGC
Organism: Phreatobacter oligotrophus; assembly: GCF_003046185.1. Lineage (NCBI taxonomy): Bacteria > Pseudomonadati > Pseudomonadota > Alphaproteobacteria > Hyphomicrobiales > Phreatobacteraceae > Phreatobacter > Phreatobacter oligotrophus. The sequence goes on along the minus strand of NZ_PZZL01000002.1, from coordinate 298,163 downwards.
CAAGCGAGGCGGCCGCCATCACCGCCGTCGCCAGCCAGCCGCCGACGATGAGCAGCGGCGGCAGGGTCAAGCGGCCCATGACCCGCGGATTCATGGCGATGACCATGGTCACGGCCATGACCGGGGCGGCGAGCAGGCCGTTCAGCACCGCGCTCCAGTAGAGGGCGCGGATCGGGTCGAGCCCGACCACGTTGACGACGATCCCCGCCAGGGTCGCCAGCGCAATGGTGCCATAGAAGAGCTTGGCCTCGGCGGGCGGCCGGTCGAGGCCGGTGCGCCAGGCGAAGAGCTCGCTCACCGCATAGGCGACCGATCCGGCGAGGACCGGCACGGCGAGCAGGCCCGTGGCGATGATGCCGATGGCGAAGAGCGCGAAGGCGAAGGGCCCGGCCACCGGCCGCAGAGCCTCGGCGGCCTGGGCGGCCGTGTCGATCTGCGTCACCCCCGCGCTATGAAGGGTTGCCGCCGTCGCCAGGATGATGAAGAGCGCGATGAGGTTGGAGACGCCCATGCCGACCAGCGTGTCGTCGCGGATACGGGCGAGTTCCGGCCCGGCCGTGGCCGGCGTGAGGCAGAGCGCCTTGACGTGCCGGCGCCTAAGCTCCTCGGTCTCCTGGGCCGCCTGCCAGAAGAAGAGGTAGGGGCTGATGGTCGTGCCCAGCACGGCGACCAGCGCCACCATGGTCGACCGGTCGAAGCTCATCTGCGGCACGACAATAGCCTTCAGCGCCTCGCCCCAGGGCACGCCGACCGACAGGACCACCGCCACATAGGCGAAGAGCGACAGCGTCGCCCATTTGAGCAGGCGGGCATACCGCGAATAGCTGATGAAGATCTCGGCCAGCGCGCAGGCGATGCCGAACAGCACGGTGTAGAGGAGCCCCTGGCCGCCGATCAGCAGTTCGACGGCCGCGGCCATGGCGCCGAGGTCGGCCCCGAGGTTGAAGATATTGGCGATGGCCAGCAGCAACACCACGACGGCCAGGAGGGGCCGCGGATAGTGTCGCCTCAGATTCGCGGCGATCCCCCGCCCCGTGACGCAGCCGATCCGCGCCGCCACCGCCTGGATCGCCGCCATGAGCGGGAAGGAGAACAGCATCGTCCAGGACAGCGCATAGCCGAACTGGGCGCCGACCTGGCTGTAGGTGGCAATGCCGCTCGGATCATCGTCCGCCGCACCGGTCACCAGCCCCGGACCCAGCCGCCCGAGCAGGTGCGGGGTCGTCCTGACGTCGTCGGCATCGTCGACCATGGGCTGCCCTCAGGTCTCGACGATACCACCTGTGTCGGCGGAAGGCTGCGACCTTCTCGCATGGGGCAGCGAGAGATATTCGTCCGAGCGCATCTCGATGAGTCGCGAGGCCGTTCGGTGGAACTCGAACTCCTCCGTCCCCGTTTCCGACAGGTAGAGCCGCGTCGGCTCGTCGCCGGCGCTCGCCACCAGCTTGACCTGGTTGTCGTAGAGCGCGTCGATGAGATTGATGAAGCGCTTGGCCTCGTTGCGCTTCTCCAGTCCCTTCATCACCGGGATGCGATCGATCAGCACCGTGTGGAAGGCATGGGCGATGGCGAGATAGTCCGACGCGCCGAGCGGCTTCTCGCACAGGTCCGCGAAGGAGAAGCGGGCTGTGCCATGGGCCTGGAGCGGCACGGCGACGCTGCGGCCCTTGACCTGCAGGGTCGCCGGCGTGCCCTCGGCCCCGCCCGCCAGCCGCGACCAGGCCGTGTCCATGGCGGCGTCGCTCTGCGGCCCGAGCGGCGTCAGCCAGACCGGCTGCCCCGACAGCTTCTCCATGCGGAAGTCGGTCCGCGATTCGAGCTTCACCACCTCCATCCGCTGCTGCATTAGCGCGATGAAGGGCAGGAAGAGCGCCCGGTTGAGGCCGTCGCGGTAGAGAAGGTCCGGCACGACGTTGGAGGTCGCGACCACCACCACGCCCTCCTCGAACAGCTTGCCGAAGAGCCGGCCGAGAATCATCGCGTCGGCGATGTCGGTGACCGAGAACTCGTCGAAACAGAGCAGCCAGGCCTCCTCGGCGAGATCGGCGGCCACCGGCGCGATCGGGTCATCGCCCTTGACCTCGCCCGCCTTCAGCTTCTGCCGGTAGGCGTGGATGCGCTCGTGGACGTCGGCCATGAATTCGTGGAAATGCGCCCGGCGCTTGCGGCGCACCGGGCTGGTGGCCATGAACAGGTCCATCAGCATGGTCTTGCCGCGCCCGACATCGCCCCAGATGTAGAGGCCGCGCACCGGCTCCTGCTTCTGCCCCCGCGAGAACAGCCAGGCGAGGGCCGAGCTCTTGCGGCGGGCGAGGCGATAGCTCGCCAGGCTCTCGTTGAGGGATGACAGGCGCCGCGCCACCGCCGCCTGGGCAGGGTCGAACGAGATCTCGCCGGAATCGACGAGCGCCTGGTAGCGGGACAGCGTGTCGGGCATGACGCACCGCCATAATGGCCCATTTCGCCCCGGACAAGCGTTGAGAAGGGGCCGAGGTCATGCGGAACTGCGGGTCTCGTCCCTCCTTTGTCTCATTCCAGACTCGTTGCGTCGGCGCGCCCCGTCCCTTAAACAGGCGCTGGATTTCCGGTGGGCACCGCAACATGGACCGCCGCCGGTTGCGAGGAATGCCCCAGATGGCCGATTCAAAGCCTGTGATTGAGCGTCCGCTCTCACCGCACCTGCAGATCTATCGCCCGATGCTGACGATGATGATGTCGATCGTGCATCGCGTCACCGGCGCCGCCCTGTTCTTCGGGACCCTGCTGCTCGCCTGGTGGCTGATCGCGGTCGCCTCCGGCCCGTCCAGCTACGCCACCTTCCAGTGGTTCGCCGGCTCGATCATCGGCCGCATCATCCTCTTCGGTTACACCTGGGCGCTGTTCCACCACATGCTCGGCGGCATCCGTCACTTCATCTGGGATACCGGCCGCGGCTTTGGCGTGAACGAGCGCGAGTGGCTCGCCCGCGCGACGCTGATCGGTTCGATCGCGCTCACGCTGGTGACCTGGATCATCGCCTACGCCGTTCGCGGCGGCGTCTGAGAAGGAGCGGAACCATGGGTCAGTCCCAGTCCTCGATGCGCACCCCGCTCGGCCGCGTCCGCGGCCTCGGCTCCGCCAAGTCCGGCACGGAGCATTTCTGGCTGCAGCGCCTCACCGCGGTCGCCAACCTGCCGCTGTCGCTCTTCGTCATCGGCCTGATCATCTCCACCGCCGGCTCGAACTTCGCCGCCGTCAAGGCGACGCTCGGCTCGCCGCTCGTCGCCATTCCGCTGCTGCTCTTCGTCATTTCGGCGGCCTGGCACATGCGGATCGGCATGCAGGTCATCATCGAGGATTACGTGCCGGCCGAGGGCCCGAAGGTGGCGCTGCTGCTGGCCAACACCTTCTTCACCTTCGCGGTCGGCATCGGCTGCGTCTTTGCGATCCTGAAGATTTCTTTCGGCGTATAACCGTCGAAACCGCGCATCACGGGAGCCCTCCGATGGCTGAAGCCGCCGCACCCGCCGCCAATGGCCGTGCCTACGAGATCACCGACCACACCTACGACGTCGTCATCGTCGGCGCCGGCGGCGCCGGTCTGCGCGCCGTCGTCGGCTGCGCCCAAGCGGGCTTGAAGACGGCCTGCATCTCCAAGGTCTTCCCGACCCGCTCGCACACCGTTGCTGCCCAGGGCGGCGTCGCCGCCTCGCTCGGCAATATGGGCGAGGACAACTGGCAGTGGCACATGTACGACACCGTCAAGGGGTCGGACTGGCTCGGCGACCAGGACGCGATCGAGTATCTCGTCCGCAATGCGCCGGCTGCCGTCTACGAGCTCGAGCACTGGGGCGTGCCCTTCTCGCGCACCGAGAGCGGCAAGATCTACCAGCGCCCCTTCGGCGGCATGACCACGCATTTCGGCAAGGGCACCGCCCAGCGCACCTGCGCCGCGGCTGACCGCACCGGCCACGCCATGCTGCACACGCTCTATGGCCAGGCGCTGAAGAACAATGCCGAGTTCTTCATCGAGTATTTCGCCATCGACCTGATGATGAGCGAGAGCGGCCGCTGCCTCGGCGTCGTCGCTCTGAAGATGGATGACGGCACGATCCACCGCTTCCGCGGCCGCCAGACCATTCTCGCCACCGGCGGCTATGGTCGCGCCTATTTCTCGGCGACATCCGCCCACACCTGCACCGGCGACGGCAACGCCATGGTGCTGCGCGCCGGCCTGCCGCTGCAGGACATGGAGTTCGTGCAGTTCCACCCGACCGGCATCTACGGCTCGGGCTGCCTCATCACCGAGGGCTCGCGCGGCGAGGGCGGCTACCTCACCAATTCCGAGGGTGAGCGCTTCATGGAGCGCTATGCGCCCTCGGCCAAGGACCTCGCCTCGCGCGACGTCGTCTCGCGCTCGATGACCGTCGAGATCCGCGAGGGCCGCGGCGTCGGCAAGAACAAGGACCACATCTACCTGCACCTCGACCATCTCGACCCGAAGATCCTCCACGAGCGCCTGCCGGGCATCTCCGAGAGCGCCAAGATCTTCGCGGGCGTGGACGTCACCAAGGAGCCGATCCCGGTCATCCCGACGGTGCACTACAACATGGGCGGCATCCCCACGAACTTCCACGGCGAGGTGCTGACCAAGAAGAACGGCGATCCCGATTCGGTGGTCCCGGGCCTCATGGCCATCGGCGAGGCGGCCTGCGTCTCGGTCCACGGCGCCAACCGCCTCGGCTCCAACTCGCTGATCGACCTCGTGGTCTTCGGCCGCGCCGCCGGCCTGCGCGCCGCCGAGACGGTGACCCCGGGCGAGAAGCACGAGGACCTGCCGGCCAACGCCTCCGACCTGGCGCTGTCCCGCCTCGACGCCATGCGTCACGCCTCCGGCTCGACCGCGACAGCCGAGCTGCGCTCGCGCATGCAGAAGGTCATGCAGTCGAACTGCGCCGTCTTCCGCACCGGCGAGGTGCTGGAAGAGGGCCGCAAGCTCATCGCCGAGGTCTGGCAGGGCTCGACCGACATCCGCACCACCGATCGCTCGCTGGTGTGGAACTCGGACCTCATCGAGACGCTGGAGTTCGACAACCTCATCGCCCAGGCGGTGGTCACCATGGAATCGGCGGCGAACCGCACCGAGAGCCGTGGCGCCCATGCCCGCGAGGACTTCCCGGATCGCAATGACCGCGACTGGATGAAGCACACGCTGGCCTTCGCCGACGACGCGAAGAAGCAGGTGACCCTCGACGACCGTCCGGTCCACACCTACACGATGACCAACGAGATCCAGTACATCGAGCCCAAGGCCCGCGTGTACTGAGCAAGACATGGGAGCAGTGCGCTCCAAAAGGACTGCTGAGGGGGAGGTCGACCCGTGGTCGGCCTCCTCTTTCGTTTGCCGGGCCCGTCAGGCCTCCAGCGGCTTGCGAGGTGCAGCGGCGGGCTCCGTTCCACCTGTTTCTTCGCGCGCCGCCTGCAAGGCGAGCTGGGTCTGGTAGACAGGCCGCACCAGCGTCCGCCGCACCTTCTCGCCGAAGCCCAGCTTGCGGCTGATCGTCGATCCTCCGAGGCCGATGCCGCCATTGGCGACGCCGGGCTCGCCGAGATGGTGGATCGGCACGCCCGTGCGCCAGGTCATCTGGATGAAGCTGTCGACCGGTCGGTCGAAGCGCTCGCTGGCGCGCAGCAGCGCCCGGGCGGCCTCCGCCTTCACCACCTGCCCGACCATCTCGACCTGCGGCAGCCGGCGGCGGTCGAGGAAGGGCGCACCCGGCTCCGGGCGACCGTGGCTGTGCAACTGCACGAAGGACCAGCCGGTCTCGGTCCCCGCCAGCCGCGCGAGGCTCTCGGCGAACGGTGCTCGCAGCACCGCGTCATCCTCGAGGATCACGCCCTGCTCCGCGCCGCTGTCGACCAGGGCCTGCCAGGCGAGGCGGTGGCTGAGGAAACAGGCGATCTCGGCGTCCGTCGCGGCGAAGGGGTAGCGGGGGCGGTGCAGGTCGGCGACGTACTGGCTCCGCTGCGCGGTCGACAGGGCCGCGCCATCCACCGCATCGAGGACCACGGTCGCCACCGGCATGCGCTCGGCGAGCCGCAGCGCATGGGCGCGGCGGGCCCTGAGGCGCGGCAGCGAGATGATGAAGGCGCGCGTGGTCTGCATCCAATCGGCCATGGTGGACTGAACTCCTCGAACGTGGAGGATCCTCCATGCCGGCCCTGTGGATCGGGAGTTGGGCCGTTCCGTGAACGGCGGAGCGGGGATTGCGGCGATGGTGTTTCGCTTGGTTTCGGCGATTGCTAAAGGGAGACGCCGTCGGCGCGCGCCGGCCGCATCGGAGCGCCACCCGCTTGATCACCGATACCCCGCCTTTCGGGACCCATGCCCCGACGACGGCCCAGCGGCTCGTCATCGAGGCCTGCCTGTCCGGCCCCTTGAGCCCCATCCTGCGGCGTGGCGCCTTCCGCCGGCCGCTGGCCCGGCTCGTCTCGGCGCTGCGTCCCGGCCCGGTGGACGTCGCCCGCGGCGCCCTGCGCTACCGGCTCGATCCTCGCGACAATGCCGCCGAGGTCGGCCTGCTGCTCGATCCGCTCTACCAGCAGGTGAGCCTCGATTTCGTCCGCACGCACCTGCCGCCGGGCGGCGTCTTCATCGATTGCGGCGCCAATGTCGGCCAGTACACGCTGGTGGGCGCCGAGGCGGTCGGCCCGGCTGGCCGTGTCGTCGCCGTGGAGGCGACGGCCAACCCGATGCGGCGCCTGCGCGCCAATGCCGAACTCTCGGGCCTTTCCGATCGCATCACCTTCGCTCAATGCGCGGTGGGTGACCGCGATGGCGAACTGCGTTTCGCGGTGAACGCCGCCGACACGGCCCTCTCCCGCGCCGATGCGGCCGGGGACCTGGTCGTGCCGATGAAGGCGCTGACCACCATCGTCTCCGAGGCCGGGCTCGACCGCATCGACGTCCTCAAGATCGATGTCGAGGGCATGGAGGACCGCGTCCTCTCCGCCTTTTTCGACACCGCGCCCGAGGGGCTCTGGCCGCGCTCCATCTGCATGGAGGACGAGCTCGCCTCGGACTGGCAGGGCGATGTCAGGCCGCGCCTCGCCGCCCTCGGCTACGAGACCCTGTCGCGCCGCTCGCGAGGAAACGCGTTTCTCGTCCGCACGGCATGAAGCGGTGACGGCATTTCGCCACGATCCGCCGGCACTGTCGCCGTGTCACGGGAGATCCGCGTGAAGCCCGCCGCCTACCGCCTGCTGCGTCCGCTCATCGTCCTCGCCGCCATCGTCATCCTGGTGGAGAACTGGCTGTGGGAGCGCATCGGCCCGCTCATCGGCCGGATCGTCGCGCTCCTGCCCTTCGCGGCGCTGAAGCAGGCGATCCACGACGGCATCGAGCGGTTGCCGCCCTATGCGACCCTGGCGGTCTTCGCCATTCCGGCCGCGCTGCTCTTCCCCTTCAAGCTGGCGGCGCTTGCTCTGCTTGCCTCCGGCCATCTGGTCCTCGGCGGCCTCGTCCTCGTCCTTGCCAAGGTGGTGGGCGTCGGCGTCACGGCTTTCCTGTTCGACACCTGCAAGCCGAAGCTGATGCAGATCCCGCTTTTCGTGCGTCTCTATGCGACGTGGAACCGCTGGCTGGCCTGGGCCCATGGCCTGGTCGACCCGGTGAAGCGGCGGATCCGCGCCCATCTGCGCATTATCCGGGGCGGCCGCGCCAACCGCGCGCTGAAACTGCTGCGCCGCTTCCGCCGGGTCCGTCAGGAGCGCGCCCTGCTCCTCGCCCGCAAGGCCTGAGCGTCACTTACGCGCGCGGATGCGCGCTCTCGTAAATCCTGAGCAGCGCCGCCGTATCCACCTCGGTGTAGATCTGCGTCGTCGACAGCGAGGCGTGGCCGAGCAGTTCCTGGATGGAGCGTAGGTCGCCGCCGCGCCCCAGCAGGTGCGTCGCGAAGGAATGGCGCAGCGCGTGCGGCGTCGCCGTCTCGGGCAGGCCCAGCGCGCCACGCAAGTGCGCCATGGCGAGCTGGATGATGCGCGGCGACAGCGGCCCGCCCTTCACCCCGACGAAGAGCGGATCGTCCGGCCCGAGCGTCCAGGGGCAGAGGCCGCGATAGCGGTCGATCTCGGCGACCACCCTCGCGATGACTGGGACCTGGCGGGTCTTGCCGCCCTTGCCGAGCACGGTGATCTGGCCGTCGCCACCCGGCCGCGGCGCGTCCTTCTGGCTGAGGCCCAGTGCCTCGGAAATGCGCAGGCCCGAGCCGTAGAGCAGGGCGAGCACGGCGGTGTCGCGGGCCAGCACCCAGGCCGGCTGGTCCTCGTGCTCGCGGATCTCGGCCGAGGCGACGGCACGGGCCGCGGCAACGGCGAGGGGGCGCGGCAGGCGCCGCCCCGTCTTCGGCGTGCGCACGGCGGCGAAGGCGGCCATCCGGCCGCGGCCCTCGCGTTCGAGAAAGCGGGCGAAGGAGCGGACCGCCGCCAGCGCCCGCGCAATGGAACGGGAATCAAGCCCGTCGGCGCGGCGCCTCGCCATGAAGGCGCGCAGGTCGCGCGGTTGAAGGCTTTCCAGCGCACCGAGGGTCACGGCCCCGCCGAGATGCTCGGCGAGAAAGGCGATGAAGCCCCGGGCATCGCGGCCATAGGCCTCGAGCGTTTTCGGCGACAGGCCGCGCTCGGCGGCGAGGTGCTGCAGCCACTGGCCGAGCGCCGTGGCGGTGTCGCCGGCGGCGCCGGGAATGGCGAGGGAAAGCGGGGAGGGGGCGGCCATGGGGGTAAGAGTGCCATGGCGCGGGTTCATGGGCGGTGAACGGGGGCCAGGCCATCGGACAACGAGCGGCCTTGCCGGTCCCTCATCCCGTCATCCCCGGCCGAGCGAAGTGAGGGGACGGGGATCCAGGGGCCGAGGGACCGCCCTCGCCGAACCGGTCTACCCACTCCGCAGACTGGAAGGGCTGGATAGCCTCTGCCCCTGGACCCCCTTCCCTCGGCCTTCGGCCTCGCCGGGGGTGACGGGTGAGGGGGCGGAACACGCGCGGGATGTTCATCGCGGATGCCCGCCACAAGGGCGGGCATGACGCGACGATGGTCGTGTCAGTCCTGATCCGGCGGCAGCCCGTCGCCTCAGTGATCCCCGCCGACCGGGCCCATGTGCTTCTGGATGTAGAGCTGGACGCCGATGGTCTTGATGATCTCGAGCTGCGTCTCGAGGAAGTCGATATGGCCTTCCTCGTCGGTCATCAGCTCGATGAACAGGTCGCGCGAGGGGTAGTCCTTCACCGTCTCGCAATAGGACGCGGCCTCCTGGTAGAGGGCGCGGGCGCCGATCTCGGCGTTGAGGTCGCACTGGATGACCTCGCCGACATCCTGGCCGATCTGCAGCGGATCGAGCACCTGCAGGTTCGGATGGCCCTCGAGGAACAGGATCCGGTCGATGAACTTGTCGGCATGGACCATCTCCTCGATCGATTCCTTGCGCCAGTACTTGGCGAGGTCGAGGAAGCCCCAATTGTGCAGCATCCGGTAGTGCAGCCAGTACTGGCTGACCGCGGTCAGCTCGCTGCGAAGGCCCTTGTTGAGATATTCGATGACCTTCTTGTCGCCCTTCATGGTCCTGCTCCGGCTGTGCAACGTCGTGCGGTCGCACCCAACGCGCCGCAGTCTAGCACCGTTCCAGAAGCATGTGACAAGCCGGTGGACACCCGCCGCACCGCGGCCTGGCGTCGCCTCACTCGGCGGCGATCATCAGCGCAGGCGCGGCCTCGTCATGGCCGGCGCAATCGCCCACCGGGCAGGTGCCGCAACCGCCGACGCCGGCCTCGCGCAGGATGGCGCGGATGGTGCGGGCGCAGCGCCCGCATTCCGGGCTGCAGCCGAGGCAGGTATAGACCTCGCCGACCGCGCGCGGGCAGTCCGGGCCGTCGCCGAGGCAGGCGCGGATGTCGCGGTCACTGAGCACGTTGCAGTGGCAGACGATCAAAGGCGAACTCCGGCGCAGCCCGCAAAGTTGACTGCGACAGTCAGCTATTTACTCCGGCCAACCGCTGGCTGCAATCCGTTGGGAAAACATTGGAAACATTCCAGGGTGAAACGCCGGTGTCCGTCGCCGGTGCTGGCCGGACATCGCCGCCCATTCCCTTCGCGGCCCGGCCGCGCTAGGCCATCCCCATGACCGCGCCGCTCTATGCCGACGTGCTGATTCCGGTCGCCGTCGACCGGCCCTACAGCTACCGTGTCCCGGCGGGGATGACGCTTGCGCCCGGCGACGTCGTCGCCGTGCCGCTCGGCAACCGCACCACGATCGGCGCGGTCTGGAGCCTGCGCGACGAGCCCGGCGGTGTCTCGCACAACCGGCTGAAGGACATTGCCGAGCGCTACGACGTGCCGCCCGTGCCGCATGCGGTGCGCCGGCTCTGCGACTGGCTGGCGGATTACACGCTGGCGCCGCGCGGCATGGTGCTGCGCATGGCGCTGCGCGATCCCGATGACCTCGCCCCGCCGAAGCCGCGGGTCGGCATCCGCGTCACGGGCGAGACCCCGGGCCGCATGACCCCTGCCCGGGGCCGCCTCCTCGCCCATTTCGCCGATGGCCTCGCCCGCGCCAAGGGCGAGGCGGCGCGCGAGGCCGGCGTCTCGGCCTCTGTCGTCGACGGCCTGGTCGACGAAGGCGTGCTGGAGGCGATCCTGCTGCCGCCTGAGGTGCTGGCGCGGCTGGAGCCGGACCATGCGGTCGCCGCCCTCAACGATGCCCAGCACGCCGCCGCGCTCGCCCTCTGCGATGCGGTGGCGGCCGAGCGGTTCTCGGTCCAGCTCCTCGATGGCGTCACCGGTTCGGGCAAGACCGAGGTCTATCTGGAAGGCGTCGCCGAGGCGCTGCGCCGCGGCCGTCAAGTTTTGATCCTCGTCCCCGAGATCGCGCTGACCACCCAGTTCCTCGACCGCTTCGCCGCCCGCTTCGGCCATCGTCCCGCCGCCTGGCACTCGGGCGTCGGCGTGACGAAGCGCGGCCGGGTCTGGGCGGGCGTTGCCTCCGGCGAGGTCCAGGCGGTGGTCGGCGCCCGCTCAGCGCTGTTCCTGCCCTTCCGCGACCTCGGCCTCGTCGTCGTCGATGAGGAACACGAGGGCGCCTACAAGCAGGACGATGGCGTCCACTACCACGCCCGCGACATGGCGGTGGTCCGCGCCCACCTCCAGTCCATCCCCGTCGTGCTCGCCTCGGCGACGCCCTCGGTCGAGAGCCGCGTCAATGCCGACCGCGGCCGCTACCGCCGCCTCGTCCTGCCCGAGCGCTTCGGCGGCCATGCCATGCCGAAGATCGCCACGGTGGACCTGCGCACCGCCGGCCCCGAGCGCGGGCGCTGGATCGCCCCGGCGCTGGAGCGCGAGATCCGCGCCACCCGCGAGGCCGGCGAACAGACGCTGCTCTTCCTCAACCGCCGCGGCTATGCGCCGCTCACCCTCTGCCGCACCTGCGGCGAGCGCATCCAGTGCCCGAACTGCTCGGCCTGGCTGGTGGACCACCGCTTCCGCCGCCGGCTCGTCTGCCACCATTGCGGCTACAACACCGCCCCGCCGGAGCAATGCCCGAAATGCCAGGCGGTCGACAGCTTCGTCGCCTGCGGTCCGGGCGTCGAACGCCTTGCCGAGGAATGCGCGACGCTCTTCCCCGAGGCGCGCCTTCTGGTGCTGTCCTCCGACATGGCTGGCGGCGTCGAGCGCATTCGGCAGGAGATCGAGGCGGTGGCGCGCGGAGAGGCCGACATCGTCATCGGCACGCAGCTCGTCGCCAAGGGCCACAACTTCCCGAACCTCGCCCTGGTCGGGGTCATCGATGCCGATATCGGCCTCTCCAATGCCGATCCGCGGGCTGGCGAGCGCACCTTCCAGCTGCTCCAGCAGGTGGTCGGCCGCGCCGGCCGCGCCAAGGACGGCTCGCGGGCGCTGATCCAGACCCACCAGCCGCAGCACCCGATCATCCAGGCCATCGTCAAGGGCGACCGCGAGGGCTTCTACGAGGCGGAGATCGCCATGCGGGAGGCTGCGGAACTGCCGCCCTTCGGCCGGCTCGCCGCCCTGGTCATCTCCGCCGAGGCGCTGGGGGATGCGCAGGCCTATGCAAGGATGCTGGTGCGCGCCGTGCCGCCGACGCCGGAGGTGCGGGTGCTGGGGCCGGCGGAAGCGCCGCTGGCGCTGGTGCGTGGCCGCCACCGGGTCCGCCTGCTGGCGCGCTCGCCACGGGCCTTCGACCTCTCGGGCTGGATGCGCGGCTGGCTCTCCTCGGTCGAGGCGCCGCGGGGCAATGTCCGGCTGGAGATCGACGTCGACCCGCAGAGTTTCCTGTGAGGCAGGACGGCCCCACCAGTGAGCATGGAAAAGAATGCCCCACCCTGACCCTCCCCTCTGGCGAGGGGAGGGGACCATGACGTCGCGCTACTGACGGCACCGGCTGGGCCAGGCCCCACCGTGTCGGAACAGCCTCGGCACCGTGGTCTCCCTCCCCTCGCCAGAGGGGAGGGTGCGGGTGGGGCCTTTGATCAGGCCTCCGCCTCGCCCGGCCATGCAAACCTGGCCCAGTCCGGCTTCACCGGCACCAGCGGAATGCCACCGGCGGTGATCGGCTCGCCGGCCTCCGCCGCTTCCGCCACGCGGTCGAGCCGGAGCTTGGCGAGGCCGCGGCCGTGGACAGAGGAGCCCATGACGCCGACCTGCTTCTCGCCCGCCATCACGTCCAGCCCCTCCATGGGCGGGAAATCGGCGAAGGTCACCGGAACGACCCGGGTGCGGGCCGTGCCGCGATGCTGCATCCGGCTCACCACCTCCTGGCCGACATAGCAGCCCTTGGCGAAGTCGACGCCGGCGAGCTGGTCCATGTCGGCTTCATGCGGAAAGGCATCGCCATAGACGAAGTCGCGGCCGCCGGCCGGAATGCCGAGGCTGATGCGATGCGCCTCATAGTCGCCGGTCGCGGCAGGCGGCTCCGCTGGCTTCGGCCCGATGACGCGCCAGCCGAGCGCCGGATGGCGCGGATCACGCACCGCGAGACCTTCGGCCGCAGGCGGCGCCGCGTCACCCCAAAAGGCGGTGACCGCGAGCGGTCCCGACAGGTCCTCGACCACGACTTTCGCCCGCAGCCGGTAGAAGCCGAGCTTCTTGGCGAGTTCGGCCGCCAGCACGGCCGGCGTGTCCAGGAGGAAGCCGCCGCCCTCGTCGGCAGGGACGCCGATGCAGAGGAAATCCACGACGATCTTGCCTTGCGGCGTCAGCAGCGCCCCATAGCGGGCCTCGCCCGCGCGGAGCGTCTCGACATTGCAGGTGACCAGCCCCTGCAGGAAGCGCGCGGCATCGTCGCCGCTGACACGGACGACACCTCGATCAGACAGGAACGCGCTCGGCATCGATGGTCCTCGCTGGCCGGTCATGGGCATGCGGCATTCGCTTGCTTGGCAGGGCTCAGGTTCTTCGACATAAGCGTGGCGGCGCCGGCGGCAAGGTCCGGCGCGCAGAACGGGAGCCGCGCCATGCCGAATTTCGACGTCATCTACAGGAACGGCACGGTGGTCAACCAGGACGGCGCGGCGCTGCGCGACGTCGGTGTCACGGCTGGCAAGGTGGCGGCCATCGGCGACCTGTCGCAGTCCTCGGCCGGCGAGGTGGTGGATTGCACCGGCCTGCACATCCTGCCCGGTGTCATCGACAGCCAGGTCCATTTCCGCGAGCCGGGTCCGACCCACAAGGAGGACCTCGAAAGCGGCTCGCGCGCCGCCGTCATGGGCGGCGTCACCGCTGTCTTCGAGATGCCGAATACCGATCCGCTGACGATCTCCGAGGCGGCCCTCGCCGACAAGGTGAAGCGCGCCACGGCGCGGATGCATTGCGACTTCGCCTTCTGGGTCGGCGGCACCCACGACAATGCCAAGGACGTGGGTGAACTGGAGCGCCTGCCGGGCGCAGCCGGCATCAAGGTGTTCATGGGCTCCTCCACCGGCTCCCTGCTGGTCGAGGACGACGAGGGCGTCTCCTCGATCCTGAAGAACACCCGCCGCCGCGCGGCTTTCCACTCCGAGGACGAGTATCGCCTGCGGGATCGCAAGGGCGAGCGCATCGAGGGCGACCCGCGTTCCCACCCCGTGTGGCGCGACGTGACCGCGGCGCTGATGTGCACGGAGCGGCTCGTCACCATCGCCCGCCGGCACAACGCCAAGATCCACGTGCTGCACATCTCCACCGCCGAGGAGATCGACTATCTCGAGCGGCACAAGGACGTCGCGACCTGCGAGGCGACGCCGCATCACCTGACCCTCGTCGCCCCCGACTGCTACGAGCGGCTCGGCACCCTCGCCCAGATGAACCCGCCGGTGCGTGACGAGCATGCCCGCCGCGGCATCTGGCGCGGCATCGTCGACGGTGTGGTCGATGTGCTCGGCTCGGACCATGCGCCGCACACGCTGGAGGAGAAGGCCAAGACCTATCCCGCCTCGCCCTCCGGCATGACCGGCGTGCAGACGCTGGTGCCGACCATGCTCGACCATGTGAATGCCGGAAAGCTGACGCTGGAGCGCTTCGTCGACCTCACCAGCCACGGCCCGTCCCGCATCTTCGCCATCGCCGGCAAGGGCCGCATCGCCGCCGGCTATGACGCCGACTTCACCATCGTCGACATGAAGCGCAAGGTGACCATCACCAACGACTGGATCGCCTCGAAGAGCCGCTGGACGCCCTATGACGGCAAGACCGTGCAGGGCTGGCCCATCGGCACGATCATCCGCGGCCGCCGGGTGATGTGGGAGGGCGAGCTGGTGACCCCCTCGGGCGGCGAGGCCGTGCGCTTCCAGGACCGCGCTCCGTGACCACCGCCTCGACGGCGGGCTATGGCCGCGAGGCGGATCACCTCGCGGTCCAGTACGAGAGCATCACCTTCGAGCAGGTCCACGCCCCCGTCCTGCACCTGCTCCCCGAGGCGCCGGGCCATGCGCTGGACATCGGCGCCGGAACCGGCCGCGATGCCGCGGCGCTCGCCGCGCGCGGCTTTTCGGTCGTCGCGGTCGAGCCCACTGCGGAGCTGCGTGCCCACGGCGCGCGGATCCATGCGGGACGGCCGATCACCTGGCTCGATGACGGCCTGCCGGATCTCGCCGTGCTGGCCGGACGGGCCGAGCGCTTCGACCTGATCCTCCTCACCGCCGTCTGGATGCATCTCGACGCCGCCGAACGCGAGCAGGCCATGGCGCGGCTCGCCGATCTCGCACAGCCGGGCGCCCGCATCGTCATGACGCTCCGCCACGGGCCCATCCCTGAGGGCCGGCGCATGTTCGAGGTGTCGGCGGCGGAGACGGTGGCGCTCGCGTCACGTTGCGGATTGGGCAGCCTGTTCGAGGCCAGCCGCCCCGACATGTTCGGGCGGCCGGGCGTCACCTGGTCCGTGCTGGTCCTCTCGCCCTCGGCGTGATGCGTCAGACGAAGCGCACGCCGATGTCGCGGCCATCCTGCCAGACGGGCTCGCAGGGACGCTGAACGGCCGCACTGGCGAAGCTGAGGACGAGGCGGCCGGTCGGCCGGGCCATGGCCGCCAGCGTCAGTCGCGCGCCGGTCTTGGAAATATCGATCAGCCGGCAGCGCACCGGCTTCTCGCCGTCCTCGCGATGGAGTTCGGCGGGATATTCCACCGCCTTGCGCGGGGCCTTCCGCAACTCTTCCAGCCGCGCCTTCTGCCGCTTTTCAAGGTCATGCCGGGCCTGCGGCGACAGCGCGACGCCGGGGTTGCGGGCGAGCGTGCGGATGACGGTGCGGTTGCCCCGCTCGACCAGGCTTTCGGCCACGGCGGGAGTAATGCTCCGCCGACGGCTGATGGCGAGCAGATGGGAGTGACCCTTGCTGTCGATGATCTTCAGCAGGGTCTCGTCCGAGAGCTGGGGCGATTTCATCAGCACCGGTGAGGCCACCTCGGCCCAGTCGTCGCCGGCAAGCTGCTCGATCACCAGGCGCGGCGCCTTGGGATCGCCGGCGATCCGCTCGGCGATGGCGATGCGCCCCTCCGGCGTGATGTCGACGATGAGCCGCGCGATGACCTCGTCCACCGTCACCGCCTGCTCGGCCGTGTAGCTGTCGGCGTTCTCGGCGAAGGTGTCGATAAGGCGGTTCACCTTGTCGGTGAGGCCTTCGCGCGCGCGATGGGCGACGATGTCGTCGATGACGTGACGGGCCGATGTATCGGGCATGTCGGCATTCCCGCGAGGCCGCTGCGTGCGACCGGACCCCACCGACCTACCTCCCGGGCCCTTAACGCCATCATAAGCGGGACCGCCGCCGGGACGTCACGTGACCCTAGGTCATCCGCAGGGTTAACGCTCCGTCATTCTCCCGCGAGGAAGAAGTGGACCGTGCCATCCGGCCCGATGCCGAGCCGCCAGAACACCCAGGATCCCAGCGTGCGCATGTCCCGCACGTCCTGCGCCGTCATCAGCCGGTAGAGATCGACCGACTGGCGCGGCGAGAGGTCCGCCAGCGGCACATGGGCGAGATAGGGCCAGACATACATCTCCTGCGGCGTGCCCTTGTTGATGAGGGCGGGCGGCAGGTCGAGGATGTTGAGCAGGATGGCGAGGATCTCGCGGCCCTCGCCGTCGCCTGATGCCTTCTTCCAGAAGGCCACGGGGTCGCGCTCGCCGCCCCGGGTGAAGACGGGCAGCGTCTCGTTCATCTGGAAGACGACGCCGAGCCGGCCGATATCGCCGGAGCGCGCCGCGAGCATCAGCCGCTCGCGCATCGATCCGACGCGCTCCCTCAGGTCCTCATTGTCGGGAAGCACCTCGACCGAGGCCGGCCGCGGCGGGGCCGGGCGGCGGGCATTGGGCGTCGGCACGGGAGCGCTGGCCGCCGGCGGGGCCGGCACTGGCGTCGCTGCCGGAGGAGGGGAGATCGGTGCCGAGGGAGCCTGCGTTGCCGCGGGGGGCGGCGGCGGGGCGGGCTGTGCCTGTGCGGCGATGGTGGATGAGGCCGGCGGGTCGCCCGGACCGGGCGTCACGTCACGGATGGTGGCGCGCAGCGGCGTCGCCGGGACGGCCGGCTCGACGATTCGCGGCGCCTCGCGCGGCATGATCCGGATAACCGCGACGCCGAGCACCACGGTCGTCACAAGTCCCGTGAGAAGAGCCAGCCTGCGAGGGTCCACGTTGCGTCCCGGAGCCTCTGCCGTTGGGGGAGCGAGACCAGCTCAGTGCGAGGAGCGGTCCACGGTGAACTCACCGGCGCGCACCCGTTCGGCGAGACGGTCGGCGAAGGTTGCCGTCGCCTCCTCGCCATAGGTCGCGACCATTTCCACGAAGGAGGCGAAGATCGCCGCCTGCGCGATGCAATCGATGTCGAGCCCGTCGAGCCGGGCCTCCGCGAAGGCCTCGGAGACGTAGCCCATGGCGGCGTGGCGCTGGTCCTCGGCTTCGGCCGAGCGGGCGGGCGTCGCGGGAGAAATGTACATCATCACGTCCACTGGCGGGCCCGTTGATCGGGCCTGTCTCGTCCACGGACCGTAGCATGGCGGCGCCCGGGCGGCATCCGTTTCTGACCAGAAGGTTAACGTGCGTGAAGAATCTGGCGGTGTCTCCTGTGTACAACGCCGTCAGTTGCCGTAGCGGCTCGTGAGGTCCGCGACGATGCGCCGGGCTTCGGTGACGTAACGGCGCGTCGCCACCCGCGCTGCGGGGGTGCAGGTGCGGTGCGTCTGCTCGAATCCGCCATAGCCGCGGTTGAAGGCCTGGACGAGCCTTTCACGCCGCTCGCCGCCCGCCGCCTCGGCATCCAGCAGCGCCTGCATCTCGCGCCGCCAGGCGCCTTCCTCCGGCCCCTGGCAGAGCGTGCGCAGGTAGTGCAGCGCGCCGATGATCTCGGATAGGCGGAGGAGTTGCGGCTCGTAGGGCGCCTGCAGCGCGGCAGGCGGCATGGCCGCCTCGGGCGCCGGCGCGCGGGCCGGCTGAGCCGCCAGCGGCGCGCTGGCGAGGACCGCGATGGCGAGGGTGGCGAGAAGCCGGGTCATGCGGGAGATATGCGGCAGGCCGGGCCGCGCCGCAACGAAAAGCTCCGCCGGTGGTTGACGGTGGCGCTCAGCGCGCCGCGAGGGCGATCGCCGCCTCGAGCGTCGCGATGAGCCCGTCCGTCGTCGGCAGGGCGCGGGCCCCGGCGAGGGTCACCCAGCGCACGTCCGTCGCCTCGTCCGAGCGCAGGCCCTCGCCGCTTTCCCAATGGGCGGCATAGGTGAGGACGACGAAGTGGCGCTCGATGCGGCCATCAGCGTCCCGGGCGATGATGTCGCGCGCCCCGCACAGGCCGATCGGGCTGGCCAGCACGCCGACCTCCTCCATGAGCTCGCGGGCGGCGGCCTCGGCCAGCGTCTCGCCGACCTCGACGAGCCCGCCCGGCAGACTGTAGAGCCCCGCGCCGGGCGCCCGCGCCCGCTGCGCCACGAGGACATTGCCGTTGCGCACCACGGCGGTTGAGACCGCGAGGATGGGGCGGGCGGGATAGGCGCGATCGGCCGCCATGGCCGAGCCGGCGGCGGTGCTCACCGGGTCATCAGCGCGTCGACCGCGTCCTGGGTCGAGGATTCGTCGGCGCCGGCAATGCCGTTCATGACACCGGCAGCGCGGGTCACGAGATGCTTGAGAAGGTGGGCGGCTTCCTCGGCAACCGCGCCGCCGAGCGGCGTGCCGCCATGCAGCCGGAGCTGCGCCAACGCATCCAGCATGATGGTGTCCATCTCGGCCACCAGCACGAGGAAACGGCGCTTCGGGCCGGGCGGCGCCGCCGCGAAGGCGGCCAGCACCAGGTCCTTGTCGCGATAGCTGGAGCGCACGAAATGCTCCTCGTAGGTCGCCGGCTCCCAGGTGAGCACGTCCTCGAGGCAATCGGGCATGGAGGGCACCAGCTCGAGCAGCATGATGACCTCGTTGAAATGGTTCAGGTAGTCGGTGGCCAGCCACGTATCCGGATGGATATTGGCGGCGCGCAGCCGTTCCGGCGTCAACGCGCTATCGGCCTCCTGGCGAACGACGTCGAGCATAGACAGTGAAAACCCCCGATCCTAGATGTCTATGAGCCATGGGTGCGGTGAAGGAAGGCTTAAAGCCCTTCCGTCGCGGCAGAACCGCAAGGCGGGACGGATCGCGAGGACCTCATGTGCGGGCGCTACGCCATCAAGACGATCCCGGAAGTGATGCAGCAGGCCTTCGGTTACGATGACCGGCCGAACTTCCCGCCGCGCTACAACATCGCCCCGACCCAGCCCGTGCCCGTCGTCACGATCGACCATGGCAAGCGGCGGTTCGTGCTGATGCGCTGGGGCTTCATCCCCGGCTGGGTGAAGGACCCCAAGGACTTTCCCCTCGTCATCAACGTGCGCACCGAGACGGCGCGCGAGAAGCCGTCCTTCCGCAACGCCTTCGCCCGCCGCCGCGCGCTCATGCCGGCCGACGCCTTCTACGAGTGGCATACACAGGGGCGCAGCAAGACGCCCTACATGGCGCGCCGGCCGGATGGCGGGCTCTTCGCCTTTCCGGCGCTGTGGGAGACCTGGACTTCGCCGGATGGCTCGGAGGTCGACACCGTCGCCATGATGACCGCGCCGGCCGTGCCGCCGCTCGCGGCGATCCACCATCGCACCCCGGTGATCCTCGACCCCGCCAACTGGGATGCCTGGCTCGATCCGGCGACAACTCCCGATGAGGCGGCCGCTCTGCTGGAGCCGCCCGTGCAGACCGAGCTGGAGCTCGTCGCCGTCTCGACCGCGGTCAACAAGGTCGCCAATGACGGCCCGGAGATCCAGGCGCCCGTCTCGGCCCCTCTGTCGGTGGCGCGGCCTGAGCCCGCCCGGCGCGCCAGCGCGGCCGCCGAGCCACCGCGGCAGGGACGGCTCTTCGACTGAGGTTGCCGGTAAATGAACACCTTCAATTGATGGTTAAGTTTTCTGCAACCTGTTCCGGTGAAATATGGTTGTCGCGGCCGCCCCCATCCGCGTCGTGATCCTCTTCGCCGGTCCCTGGTACCATGCAGCCTCCCCGACGGTCCTCCGCTCGGACTGCCCTCGTTTTGCCGCTGGCTGCAGCCGTGAGCCTCGTCACGCCGCTGGTCTTCGCCGCGGCTCCGCGTGACGGGCGCGCGGTCGCCGTCATCGCCTGGTCGGGCGACAACGGCGGCGCCGCCGCCATCGCCGCGCGCGCGGACGGAACGCTGCACAGCGCCTCCTCGGGAAACCGCGTCGTGATCGCCAGCGCCGGGACCCCCGGTTTCGTCGCCCGTCTCTATGCCGCCGGCGCGGGCCTCGTCGTCGACGCGGCCCTGGCGACGGCCTGCCTGTCTCCACTCATGTCTCTCACCGTGGTGCGAACCCCATGACCTTCAGCACGACTGCAACGACCGTCGAGGCGTCGCCGACCCTCGACAAGCTCCGCGTGACCGTCGCGCGTGTCATGCAAGGCGTGATCGTCAGCCTCTCGGCCGTGACGCTCGCTGTCCTGGTGGCGCGCGGCGGCGCCCTGATGCTCGGCGCGCTGTCCGTCGTCGTGGTGTCGGCCGCCGGCCTGCTCGCCATCGGCGGGGGGCGCACGGACGCCGCGGCCCGCATCGCCTCCTCCCTGTCGGGCGGTGCGCTGGTCGCGCTGCTGACCTTCGCCATGGAAGGGTCCGTCTACCAGATCGACATGCACATGGCCTTCTTCGCCGGCCTCGCCATCGTGGCGCTGTGGTGCTGCTGGCACTCGGTCGCCGCCTATACGGCGCTCGTGGCCGTGCATCATCTCGGCCTCAACTTCATCTACCCCATGGCGGTCTTCCCGCAGGGCGGCGATCTCGTCCGCGTGGTGATCCACGCCGTGATCCTCGTCGCCCAGGCCGTGGCGCTCGCCTGGCTCTGCAATCGCCTCGCGAATGCCTTCGTCGTCTCCGACGGCGCCGTGCAGGAGGCCAAGGAGGCGGCGAGCCGGCTTGAGGCCGCGACCGCCGAGGATCGCTCCCGCGCCGCCGACAAGGCCCGCCACCAGGCCGATCTCGAAAAGGCCATCGCCGGCTTCAAGGCCGAGATCGCCGGTGTCATCGCCAAGGTCCGCGGCGGCATGGCGGAGCTCGGCACGGCCGCCGCCACCGTCCGCGGCGCCGCCGCCGGCACGGCCGACACGGTCCAGGCCGCCACCAGCTCGGCCCGCGCCGCCGTCACCAATATCAGCGCGGTGGCCGGCGCCAGCGACCAGCTGTCCTCGTCGGTCGGCGAACTCGCCCATAAGGTCAGCGAGACCGCCGGCGTCGTGCGGGAACTCGCCGGCGAGGCCCACGCGGCCAACGGCAACATCGCTGAGCTCTCCGGCGCCGCCGAGAAGATCGGCGCCGTGGTGGCGCTGATCCAGTCCATCGCCGAGCAGACCAATCTCCTCGCCCTCAACGCCACGATCGAGGCGGCCCGGGCCGGCGATGCCGGCAAAGGCTTCGCCGTCGTCGCCTCCGAGGTGAAGTCGCTGGCCGTCCAGACCTCCAAGGCAACGGAAGAGATCGCCCAGCAGATCGGCTCCGTGCAGAACCTGACCGTCGGCGCGGTCGGCGCCATCCGCGCCATCACCGAGCGGATGGAGCTGATCGACCGCAACGCCTCGGCGCTGGCCGCGGGGATCGAGGAGCAGGCGAGCGCGGTTGAGGAGATCAACCGCAGCATCGCCGAGGCCAATGCGCTGACGCTGCGCATCGAGCAGGCCATCGGCGATATCGCCGGAAAGGCCGAGGTCTCGGCCTCCTCGTCGCGGGCCATGGACGACACGGCGCGGGCGGTCGAGGCCTCCGCCGGCAATGTCAGCACCGCGGTTGAGGGCTTCCTCGGCAAGGTCGCTGCCTGAGGTGGCGACAGCTCCCGCCGCGGCCTTCGGGCCGCGGTGGTCCGGTCAGAGCACCTTGCCGGGATTGAGGATGTTCTTCGGGTCGAGGACCGCCTTGACCTGCCGCATGATGTCCATGGCGACGGGGTCCTTCACCCCCGGCAGCAGGTCGCGCTTCATCCGGCCGATGCCGTGCTCGGCGGAGATCGAGCCGCCATGCTTCGCCACGATGTCATGGACGATGGTCTGCACCCGGTCCCAGTGGTCGAGGAAGGCGGCCTTGTCCATGCCGACGGGCTGGCTGACGTTGAAGTGGATGTTGCCGTCGCCAAGATGGCCGAAGGGCACGGGGCGGCAATCCGGCATGTAGGCGAGGCATGCCGCGACCGCCTCGGCGATGAAGGCCGGGACCGCGGCGACGGGCACGGAGACGTCGTGCTTGATCGAGCCGCCCTCCATCTTCTGCACCTCGCTCATCCCCTCGCGCAGGCGCCAGAAGCCGTTGCGCTGGTCGATGGAATCGGCGAGCGCCGCGTCGGTGACGATGCCCTCCTCGAAGCCGGCGGCGAGGATCTCCTCCAGCGTCTCGCGCATGCCGGAGGCCGAGGCGCTGGAAAGCTCCATCAGGCAGTACCAGGGCGAGGGCTCGGCCAGCGGATCGCGCGCACCGGCGAGGTGCTTCAGCACGAAGTCGAACAGGTTGCGCGGCATCAGCTCGAAGCCGGTGACGGAGGGGCCGGCGCGCTCCTGCGCGGCGTTCAGGAGGGCAAGGCCCGCCTCCGCCGATGGGACCGCCACCCAGGCCGCCTCGATGGAGCGAGGGGCCGGATAGAGCTTCAGCACGGCCGCGGTGATGATGCCGAGCGTGCCCTCCGCCCCCATGAACAGGTGCTTCAGGTCGTAGCCCGTATTGTCCTTCTTGAGGGTCCTGAGGCCGTGCCAGATGCGGCCGTCCGCCAGCACCACCTCGAGCCCGAGCACGAGGTCGCGCGCCATGCCATAGGCGATGGCCTGCGTGCCGCCGGCATTGGTCGAGAGATTGCCGCCGATGGTGCAGGAGCCCTTGGAGCCGATGTTGAGCGGGAAGAGCCGGCCGACCTCGGTTGCCGCGTCCTGCGCCTGCTGCAGGGTCACGCCGGCATCGACCGTCATGGTATTGCCGGCCGGATCGACGGCGCGCACCGCCGTCATGCGGTTCAGCGAGATGACGATCTCGGCGCCGGTCTCATGCGGCACGTGCCCGCCGACAAGGCCGGTGGCGCCGCCCTGCGGCACGACCGGCGTGCCGGTCTCGTGGGCGAGCGCCATGACCGCCGCGACCTCTTCCGTGTTCGCCGGGCGCACCACCAGCGAGGTGCGGCCGATATAGAGGCCGCGGTCGTCGCGCAGGTAGGGCGCCTGGTCGTTCGCGTCGGTGATGGCGTAGCGGTCGCCGACGATCGCCTTGAAGCGCTGGATCAGCGGCTCCGGCATCGGCGGGGCGAGGGCGGCGACGGGCTTCGGCAGCGGCATGGCTGGCTTCCTGCGACGGCGTGTCTTCGGGCGAGGCTTCTTGCGCCGCGCGGGCGGGAAGCGTCAACGGGGCGGGAGGGATGGGAGCGGTGAAAATCGCGCGAGCGAAAAAGGCGGGAGTGGACGGGGAGGGGTCTTCCGCCGGCTGATGATCCGACCTATCTCTGACCTCGGAGCTGCGACGTACGTCAGGACACACATATCCCCGGGGCCTTATCGATCTTGAGGGAGCTGTCCCTGCCCTTGTCCGTGGACTTGGGCAACACGGCGCCCACCTACTTAGGTAGGTTCCCGGGATCGATCGTCCAACGGCAGAGTGGCTCCACTGAATTCGCGGGCGGCGTGGCGATGGCGACAAGGCCGCCGGCTGCCGTGCGGCTGAAGGCTCGATAGCCCACGCCCCCCGTTCCTGGCTCCCGAACCTCCCCCCGTCATGCCCGGCCTTGTGACGGGCATCCACGACTTCTCTTCATGGCGCGGTGTTCAAGGCGTGGATGCCCGGGATAAACCCGGGCATGACGGGGAGGGCGGAGCCCGATCCCGCCGCCTTACTTCTCCAGCTCGGCTTTTCATGCCCCACCCGCACCCTCCCCGCGCTGCGCGCAGGGAGGCAGACTTCGACCTCCCGGTCATACTGGGGCGGTTGGGCCTGGCCCCACCCTCGCCGGCAGTGAAGCGACGCCGTGGTCCCCCTCCCTGCGCGCAGCGCGGGGAGGGTGCGGGTGGGGCCATTGCATCCATGGTCCTCAATGCTCGACCGACGCGAGGCCCGGTGACACCCCGGCTGCGCTCCGCTACTCCTCCCCCATGACCGCTCCCACCAAGGCTGACCTGCGCGCGGCCGCCCTCGCGCGGCGCGATGCCCTCGACCCCGCCGCCCGCATCGAGGCCGCCCTCGTCCTCGCCGAGACCTTCCCGCTCGACCTGATCCCGGTCGCCGGCCGGGTCGTGTCGGGCTTCCTGCCCATCCAGTCGGAGATCGATGTCCGCCCGCTGATGGACCGGCTGCGCCTCGCCGGCGCGCGCCTCGCGCTGCCAGCCTTCCCGGACCGCAAAGGCCCGATGATCTTCCGGGAACTCGTCCGTGGCGCAGAGCTCGTCCCCATGGGCTTCGGCACCTACGGCCCTGGCCCCGAAGCCGCGGAGGTCTTCCCCGAGGTGCTGATCACCCCCCTTGCCGCCTTCGACGCGCGCGGCAACCGGATCGGCTACGGCAAGGGCCATTACGACCGCGCGCTCGCCGCCCTCGACGAGAAGGGCCGGCGCATAGCCGTCGGCGTCGCCTTCGCCTGTCAGGAGGTTGACGCGGTGCCCCACGAGCCCCATGACCGGGGTCTCGACTTCCTCCTCACCGAGACCGGTTTCAGGACCTTCTGATGCGCCTTCTTTTCCTCGGCGACGTCGTCGGCAAGGCCGGCCGCACCGCCGTCACCGAACGCCTGCCCGGTCTCGTCAGCGACCTCAAGCTCGACTGCGTCGTCATCAATGGCGAGAACGCCGCCCATGGCTTCGGCATCACCGAGGCCATCTACGAGGAGCTCTGCGAGGCGGGCGCCGACTGCATCACCCTCGGCAACCATTCCTGGGACCAGCGCGAGGCGCTCGTCTTCATCGACCGCGCGCCGCGCCTCGTCCGCCCGGTGAACTATCCCGCCGGCACGCCCGGCCGGGGCGCCCAGCTCGTCACCGCCAAGAACGGCGCGCAGGTCCTCGTCGTCAATGTCATGGGCCGCGTCTTCATGGACGCCATGGACGACCCCTTCGCCGCCGTCGAGCGCGAGGTCGAGGCCGCCCCGCTCGGCCGCGTCGCCGATGCCATCGTCGTTGACATTCATGCCGAGGCGACCAGCGAGAAGCAGGTCATGGGGCACATTCTTGACGGGCGCGTCTCGCTCGTCGTCGGCACCCACACCCATGTGCCGACTGCCGACCACCGGGTGCTGCCCGGCGGTACCGCCTTCCAGACCGATGTCGGCATGTGCGGCGACTATGACGGCGTCATCGGCATGGACAAGGCCGAGCCGATGCGCCGGATGCGCGAGAAGACGCCCGGCGGCAAGTTCGAGCCGGCCGGTGGTCCCGCCACCCTCTCCGGCGTCATCGTCGATCTCGGCGCCAACGGCCTTGCGACCGCCGTGACGCCGCTGCGCGTCGGCGGCGTCCTCGCGCCGACCTGAGTCCTCAGGGAAAGAGCAGGCCGAGCCCCGCCGTCTCGCGCGCCGCGGAATCGAGGCTCCGCGCCACGAGGCCGTCGGCGACGAGGTCGGCAAGCCCGTCGCGGAAGGCGTCCCGGCGGGCCGCGGAGGAGAAGGCGACGATGGTCACCTGCACGCCCGTCTGCCCGTCCAGGCCGATGGCGAGGATCCGCCCCGCCCCCGACAGCGTCACCGTGTCGAGGCGACGCTGAAGACGGGCGGAGAGGCTCACCGCCTCGCGCGGCACCTCGAGGAGAAGCGCCGGCGCTGCCATCGTTCAGCCGTTGCGGAAGAGGTAGCTGTAGCCGTTGATCGCCGGCACGCCGCCGAGATGGGCGTAGAGCACCTTCGATCCCCTGGGGAAGAAGCCCTTCTTCACCAGGTCGATCATGCCCTGCATCGATTTGCCCTCGTAGACGGGATCGGTGAGCATGCCCTCAAGGCGTGCCGAGAGGCGGATGGCCTCCACCGTCTCCTCCGAGGCAAGGCCATATTCCGGATAGGCATAATCCTCGTTGAGGACGATATCGGCGTCGGTGATGGCGCGGCCGAGGCCGACGAGGTCGGCGGTGCGCTCGGCGATGCGCTTGATCTGCGCCCGCGTCTCCTTCGGCGTCGCCGAGGCGTCGATGCCGATGACGCGGTCGGCGCGGCCGTCGGCGGCAAAGCCCACCACCATGCCGGCCTGGGTGGACCCGGTCACCGAGCAGACGACGATGTAGTCGAAGGTGAAGCCGAGCTCGGCCTCCTGCGCCCGCACCTCCTCGGCGAAGCCGACAAAGCCGAGGCCGCCGAGCTTGTGGTCCGAGGCGCCGGCGGGAATGGCGTAGGGCTTGCCACCCTTGGCCTTCACCTCCTCCAGCGCATTCTCCCAGCTCTGCTTGAACTCGATGCCGAAGCCCTCGTCCACCAGCTCGACATGGGCGCCGAGGATGCGGCTCATCAGGATGTTGCCGACGCGGTCATAGACGGCATCGTTCCAGTTGACCCAGCTCTCCTGCACGAGGCGGCACTTCATGCCGAGCTTGGCGGCGACCGCCGCCACCTGCCGGGTGTGGTTCGACTGCACGCCGCCGATGGTGACGAGCGTGTCGCAGTTCTGCTGGATCGCCTCGGGAATGAGATATTCGAGCTTGCGCAGCTTGTTGCCGCCGAAGGCGAGGCCGCTGTTGCAGTCCTCGCGCTTCGCCCAGAGCTCCACGCCGCCGCCGAGATGGGCGGAGAGCCGGTCGAGCTTCTCCACCGGCGAGGGGCCGAAGGTCAGCTTGTGGCGGGGGAAGCGGTCGAGTGTCAGGGCAGTGGCCATCAGGCGTCTCCGGAAGGGGCGGAGGCGCCACCGGCAGCGCTCCGATGGGCCATGATGGTGGGCCATCCGGAGAGGTCCGTGGTTGCGAACTTGCACAAGAATTGCATCGTCGCTTGCGTGAAATCGCAACGGAAGCGCAATCGAGATGAAGAAGCCGCAGCCCCCGCGCAATCTGAAATCGCCTGCGCCGCCGCCTCCCGAGCCGCTCGACCGCATCGACCGCAAGATCCTCAACCGGCTGCAGCGCGACGCCGCCATTCCGAACCAGGATCTCGCCGATGCGGTGGGCCTGTCGCCCGCGCCGACATCGCGGCGCGTCAAGCGCCTGAAGGAGGAGGGCTACATCGCCCGCGAGGTCGCCCTCGTCGATCCGGCGCGCGTCGGCTCGACCCTCATCGCCTTCGTCTCGGTCGAGCTCGACCGCCAGCGCGAGGACGTGCTGCGCGCCTTCGAGCGGCACATCTCGACCCAGCCGGAGGTGCAGCAGTGCTATTTCGTCACCGGCGAGACCGACTACATGCTCATCGTCGTCTGCCGCGACATGGACCATTACAACCAGTTCGTCCGGCAGGTCCTCGCCCAGGAGCACAACATCAAGCGCTTCCGCTCCAGCTTCAATCTCCAGCGCATCAAGTTCGACACTGGGATCTATCTGGAGGAGTGAGTGAGAGGGCCGCTTTAGGCTGTCCGCCGTCCTGTGCTATTTTACGGGGATGAAGACCGTGACGGTATCCATTGATGAGGAGACCTACCGGCGCGCCGAAGCCAAGGCCGCCGCACGGAACACGTCGGTCGAGGACCTCATCACCGAGCTTCTCAATGGCCTGCGCGAGACGCCGGAGCGCGACTGGACCAAGCCCGCGCCGCCCGAAGAGTTCGAGCGCCTGAAGCGCCTCGGAGAGGAAGTGCGAGCCCAGATCGTGGGGTTCTCAGCCTCCGATCGGCTTCCGCGCGACGAGCTTTATGATCGCAGCCGCTGGCGATGAAGCATGCGCTTCATCGACACGAACGTTCTGCTCTATGCCATCAGCACCGATCCTGACGAACAGGCGAAGCGGGCCATAGCCGTCGCGATCCTCGAGCGCCCGGATATCGGCTTTTCGATCCAGGTCTTCCAGGAATTCTACCATCAGGCGACAAGACCCGGTCGGTTAGGGGCTCTGTCGCACCGGATGGCCGTGGGCGTGGTGACGAGTAGCATGCGGTTTCCCGTCCAACCCATGACGCTCGACGTCCTGTTCGACGCGTTCCGTATCCGCTCACTGACAGGCTTCTCCTACTGGGACAGCGCCATCCTGGCGGCGGCCCGGGCGCTCGGCTGCGACGAGGTTCTGACGGAGGACCTCGCGCATGGGCGCACGATCGAGGGCGTCGCGATCGTCAATCCATTCCGATCCGCAGCTTGACCCATCCGGGCCTTGCCCCTAACCAGCGGCCATGTCGCACAACACCTTCGGCCACCTGTTCCGCGTCACCACCTTCGGCGAGAGCCACGGCGTGGCGCTCGGCTGCGTCGTCGACGGCTGCCCGCCGCGCATCCCGCTCACCGCCGAGGACATCCAGGCCGATCTCGACCGCCGCCGTCCCGGCACCTCGCGCTTCACCACCCAGCGCCGCGAGCCCGACGAGGTGAAGATCCTCTCCGGCGTGATGGTGGACGACGACGGCGTGCAGGTGACCACCGGCACGCCAATCGCGCTAGTGATCGAGAACACCGACCAGCGCTCGAAGGACTATTCCGACATCAAGGACAAGTTCCGCCCCGGTCATGCCGACTTCACCTACGAGGCGAAATACGGCATCCGCGACTATCGGGGCGGCGGCCGCTCCTCCGCGCGCGAGACGGCGGCCCGCGTCGCCGCCGGGGCCATTGCCCGCAAGATCGTCCCCGGCCTCACCGTGCGCGGCGCTCTGGTGCAGATGGGCCCGCACGCCATCGACCGCGACAAGTGGGACTGGGATGAGGTCGGCGCCAATCCGTTCTTCTGTCCCGACGCCGACAAGGCCGCTTTCTACGAGACCTATCTGGACAGCATCCGCAAGGCCGGGTCCTCCATTGGCGCGGTGATCGAGATCGTCGCCGAGGGCGTGCCGCCGGGGCTCGGCGCGCCGATCTACGGCAAGCTCGACGCCGAGATCGCCAGTGCCCTGATGGGCATCAACGCGGTGAAGGGTGTCGAGATCGGCTCGGGCTTCGCCTCTGCCGCGCTGACCGGCGAGGAGAATGCCGACGAGATCCGCATGGGCAATGACGGGGCGCCATTGTTCCTGTCGAACCATGCCGGCGGCATTCTCGGCGGCATCTCGACCGGCCAGGCCGTGGTGGCCCGTTTCGCGGTGAAGCCGACCTCGTCGATCCTCACCCCGCGGCTGACCATCGACAAGAAGGGCGGCGAAACCGACATCCTCACCAAGGGCCGCCACGACCCCTGCGTCGGCATTCGCGCCGTGCCGGTTGGCGAGGCGATGGTCGCCTGCGTCATCGCCGACCACTATCTGAGGCATCGCGGCCAGAACGGGTAAGGCCCTTCGGCCTTCAGTGTTGCTGAAATGCAGGGCTGTATCGGCGGATTTTCAGTTTGACTGAAAATCCCTCTGCACCCATTTTCCCCCCATGAAGCTCGACACCTGGCTCGCGCGCGCCGGCATGACCCGGATGGCCTTCGCCCGCCGCCTCGGCGTCTCGCCCGCGACCGTCACGGCCCTGTGCAATGGCGATGCTCCCTGGATGTCCCGGGAGACGGCGGCGCGCATCGCCGAGATCACCGCCGGTGCCGTTACGCCCAATGACTTTATCGGCCTCCCGGGGCCGCGCGATGAGGAGAGAACCATGCTCGAAGCCGCCGAACGCGTGAAGGCCGCCCTCGAGGCCTTTGCCAAGGGGCAGATCGTCGTGGTGACCGACGACGACGACCGCGAGAACGAGGGCGACCTCATCGTGGCCGCCTCGCTCTGCACGCCGGAGCAGATGGCCTTCATCGTCCGCCACACCTCCGGCATCGTCTGCACGCCCCTGACCCTCCAGGAGGCGCAGCGCCTGCGCCTCGACCCGATGGTCTCGTCCAACGACAGCCCCCACGGCACGGCCTTCACCGTCTCGGTTGATTACCGCCATGGCACCACCACCGGCATTTCCGCCGATGACCGCACCGCGACCGTCCGGGCGCTGGCCAATCCCAATGTCGGCGCCGCCGATTTCGTCCGCCCGGGCCACATCTTCCCGCTCATCGCCAAGGAAGGCGGCGTGCTCATGCGCTCCGGCCACACCGAGGCCGCAGTGGACCTCTGCAAGCTCGCGGGGCTCCCACCCATCGGCGTCATCTGCGAGCTCGTGAATGACGACGGCACGGTCACGCGCGGGCCGCAGGTCACCGCCTTTGCCGAGAAGCATGGCCTTGTCATGGTCTCGGTCGCCGACCTCATCAAGTATCGCCAGGCCCGCGACCGCCTGGTCGAGCGCGCCGGCGAGTTCACCGTCGAGACGCCCTACGGCCCGGCCCGCGGCATCGCCTACCGCACCCCCTATGACCGGGTGGAGCACCTCGCTGTCGTCTTCGGCGACATCGACGAGGCCGGCGCGACGCTGGTGCGCCTGCATCGCGAGACGGTGCTGCGCGACGTCTTCGGCAAGAACCGCTCGCCCGACCGGGCCATGAAGAAGCTGGCGGAGAAGGGCGGCGTCCTCGTCTATCTGCGCGATGGCACGGCCGGCGTGCCGGCCCAGTCGCTGGCCGCCACCGCCCCCGGCGCCGACATTCACGAGACCCACGGCTCGGCGCGGATGCGGGATGACCAGTGGCGCGAGATCGGCCTCGGAGCGCAGATCCTGCGGGATCTCGGGGCGAACCGCATCCGCCTGCTCGCCTCCAAGACCCGCCACTATGTCGGTCTCGGCGGCTTCGGCATCGAGATCGTCTCGACCGAGATGCTGGAAGGGTAGGGCGAGCTATCCGCCCGCGGGTCTTTCCTCAAGACAGAGGTTGGGGCTGATTTGCCCCTCACCCTTCCCTCTCCCCGCAAGCGGGGAGAGGGGTCTTCGACGTCCCGCCTCACGCAATTCTGCTTGTGCAGGGCAACCCGGCTGTCGAACGGAACGCAACGCGGGGGCCCCCTCTCCGCGCTTGCGGGGAGAGGGAAGGGTGAGGGGCCCTCGGCGTCACCGTTTCGATCGGTTGGCGACAGACCTACTTCCGCGTCATGAAGGCCATGAAGGCCTGCTTGGCCTCGTCGCCCTTGAGCAGTTCGGCGAAGAGCGCGCCTTCCTCGTCCATGCGGGCGCGGATCTCAGCGGCGTCCTTGCGCAGCAGCCGGCGCGAATGGGCGAGCGCGATGGGGGGCTTCGAGGCGAGCTTGGTCGCCGCGGCCAGCGCCTTCGCCTCCAGCTCCGCCGGCGGCAGCACGGCATTGACGAGGCCGATGCTCTCCGCCTCAGCCGCCCCGAAGGGCTCGGCCATCAGGATGTATTCCGTCGCCTTCTTGATCCCTGCAAGGCGCGGGAAGATCAGCGACGAGGCCGCCTCGGGCACCAGGCCGAGATCGACGAAGGGCATGCGGAACAGCGCATTAGGGCTCGCATAGGCGAGGTCCATGTGCAGCACCATGGTGGTACCGATGCCGATGCCGAGGCCGTCGACGGCCGCGATCATCGGCACCTCGACGGTCGCCAGCGCCTTGATGAAATCGCCGGCCGGCGAGCGGGTCTCGCCGCCCGCCGATCGCTGCACGAAATCGGCAATGTCGTTGCCGGAGGTGAAGACGCCCGGCACGCCGGCGAAGACGACGGCGCGGGTGCCCTCCGCCGCGGCGTTCTCGATGACACCGCGCATGGCGTCATACATCGCGCCGGTGAGGGCGTTCTTCTTGTCCGGGCGGTTCATCCGGACGAGCACCACGCCGTGCGGGTGACGCTCCAGGGTCACATGGCCGCCGGCGAGGGCGGTGGTGGCAGTCGCTGCGTCCATCGCGGGGCTCCTCAGCTGGCGAGCGGGATGTCGAGATCGACCACCGCGTGGCCGCCGGTGACGACGGTTTCGGCGAGGCCGGTGGCGGCGGTGGCGATATTCTCGGCGAAGAAGCGGGCAAGGCCCGTGGCTTCGGCGCGGGCGAGGTCCGAGACGCCATTGGCGCGCATCTTCAGCGCCTTCTGGGCCAGCGCCGTGCCGCCGAGCGCCAGGCCGAAGAGGCGGGTATAGGGAGTCGCGCCCGCCTGCGCGTCGGCCGGGTCATTGGCCAGCGCTCCGAGCAGGTGCTTCGTCGCGGTCTCGAGCGCGTCCACCGTCTCGCGCAGCCGCGCGGCGGTCAGGCCGAACTCGACGGCGTTGGACTTGGCGACATCGGCGACGATGCCGCGCATCCGGGCGATCTCGGCGGCGACCAGCGCGCCGCCCTCGATGCCGATCTTGCGGGTGACGAGGTCGATGGCCTGGATGCCGTTGGTGCCCTCGTAGATCGCGTAGATGCGGGCGTCGCGCATGTGCTGGGCCGCGCCCGTCTCCTCGACAAAGCCCATGCCGCCATGGACCTGCACGCCGAGCGAGGCGACCTCGTTGCCGATGTCGGTGGAATAGGCCTTGGCGATGGGGGTGAGGAGCGAGGCCCGGGCATGGCCGGCCTTGCGCTCCTCCGGGGTGCGGCCGAGATGGGCGCGGTCGATCTCGGCGGCGAGCATGTAGCAGATGGCCCGCGAGGCCAGAGTCGAGGCCCGCATGGTCGCGAGCATGCGCTTCACGTCGGGATGCTCGATGATCGGGCTCATGCCCTCGGCCTCCCAGCCCGGCGCCTTGCCCTGGCGGCGCTCGGCGGCGAAGGCCAGCGCCTTCTGCGTGGCGCGCTCGGCAATGGAGACGCCCTGCAGCGCCACGGCGAGGCGGGCATTGTTCATCATGGTGAACATGGCCATGAGGCCGCGGTTCTCCTCGCCGACGAGCCAGCCGATGGCGCCGCCCTCGTCGCCATAGACCATGGTGCAGGTGGGCGAGGCGTGGACGCCGAGCTTGTGCTCGATGGAGGCGCAGCGGACATCGTTGCGGGCGCCCAGCGAGCCGTCGTCGTTGACGAGGAACTTCGGCACGAGGAAGAGCGAGATGCCCTTGGTACCGGGAGGCGCATCGGGCAGGCGGGCGAGGACCAGATGGACAATGTTCTCCGTCAGGTCGTGCTCGCCATAGGTGATGAAGATCTTCTGGCCGGTGATGCGATAGGTGCCATCGCCCGCGCGCTCGGCGCGGCTGCGCAGGGCCGAAAGGTCGGAGCCGGCCTGCGGCTCCGTCAGGTTCATCGTGCCGGTCCACTCGCCGGTGATCATCTTCGGCAGGTACTTGGCCTTCAGCTCCGGCGCAGCATGGGCCTGCAGCGCCTCGATGGCGCCCTGGGTGAGCAGCGGCCCGAGGCCGAAGGCGCCGGATGCGGCGTTCCACATCTCGAGGCAGGCGGAGTTGATGACGCAGGGCAGGCCCTGGCCACCCAGGGCTTCCTCGGCCATCAGCCCGTTCCATCCGGCGGCGGTCCAGTCGGAATAGACCTCCTTCCAGCCATGCGGCATGGTCACTTGGCCGTCGTGGAAATGGGCGCCCTCGCGGTCGCCGACACGGTTCAGTGGCGCGATGCGCTCACCAGCAAACTTGCCGGCCTCCTCGAGGATGGCGGTGATGTCGTCGAGGCCGAGGTCGCCATATAGACCATCGGCGAGCGCTTGTTCGAGACCGGCGGCATGCTTGAGGGTGGCGATCATGTCGGCGACGGGCGCGCGATAAGGCATGGCTTTCCTCCAATGTCTTGTTTCTAGGACCGGTGCATTCTCACGACAAGGACGCCGGACGGATGAGCATCCTGCCTTGACGGTGTGATGAACGAACTGTCTGCCGCGTCCGGCCTGTGTTTTCGGGTTGGAGCGTGCTAAGCGCCGCCGCATGGACGACAAGCTGAAGGATCCCAGCGCCACGAAGCGCCTGCGAACCGATGCCGCCGGCATCGCCGCCGCGGCCGATAGTCTGCGCGCAGGAGGTCTCGTCGCCTTCCCGACCGAGACTGTCTATGGCCTCGGCGCCGACGCCACCGATGGCCGGGCCGTTGCCGCCATCTACGCCGCCAAGGGCCGGCCCAGCTTCAACCCGCTCATCGCCCATGTGGCGACGGTGGAGGCGGCGCTGGCCTTGGGCGAGTTCGACGCCGACGCCGAGGCGCTGGCCCGCGCCTTCTGGCCGGGACCGCTGACCCTTGTCGTGCCCATGGCGGCCGGCGCCGGCATCTCGGACCTCGCCCGCGCCGGCCTCGACACGGTGGGCCTGCGCGTGCCCTCGCACCCGGTGGCGCAGGCCCTGCTGACGGCGGCAGGACGGCCCATCGCCGCGCCCTCGGCGAACCGCTCCGGCCATGTGAGCCCGACGACGGCCGACCATGTGCTCGACGATCTCGATGGCCGCATCGATGCGGTCGTCGATGGCGGGGCGACCGAGGTCGGCGTCGAATCCACCATCGTCGCCTGCCTCGGCGGAGCGCCGGTCCTGCTGCGGCCGGGCGGCGTGCCGCGCGAGGCGATCGAGAAGGTCATCGGCCGGCCGCTCACCGCCTCCACCGGCGAGGCCACCATCGCGCCCGGCATGCTTGCCTCGCACTATGCGCCGCAGGCGGGGCTGCGCCTCGACGTCATGGCGCCCGCGCCTGGCGAGGCCCTGCTGGCCTTCGGGCGCGACGTGCCAGTCGCCGACGGGCCCGTGCTCAATCTCTCGCCATCCGGTGATCTGGCGGAAGCCGCCGCAAATCTCTTCGGCCACCTGCGCACGCTGGACGCGGCGGCGGCCTGCGGCATCGCCGTCATGCCGATCCCCGGCGAGGGTCTGGGCGAGGCCATCCGCGACCGCCTCGCGAGGGCCGCGGCGCCGAGGTCGTAGCGCCCGTAGCCGCGCTCAGCGGCTTGGCCAGTCCCACAGCGGCGGATCGGCATCGGCGACCTGAGTTTCGCCGAAGTCCTTCTCGAGCGTCACCCGCACAGCGTCGGGGCCGAGGGCATCGACGAGGGCTTTGGCGTGGGACACGACAATGACCTGGGTCGTCTCCGACACCTTGCTGATCAGCCGGGCCAGCGGTGCGAGGAGCGTCGGGTGCAGGCTCGTCTCGGGCTCGTTCAGCACCATCAATTCCGGTGGCCGCGGGGACAGCAAGGCCGCCGCCAGCAACAGGTAGCGCAGGGTGCCATCCGAGAGCTCGGATGTCTTCAGAGGACGCAGCAGGCCGTGCTGGCGCAGTTCGACCTCGAAATAGCCGTCCTGGACCGCGACAGCGATCGTGCTTCCCGGGAAAGCATCCGCGATCGTGTTGTCGAGATCCCCGGAGCTTCCCACTTCGCGTATCGTCTGCAGGGCCGCGGCGAGGTCGGCTCCGTCGCTGGCGAGAACCGGGGTGTAGGTGCCGACCTGAGGGCGCCGACACGGCGCGTCGCGGTCGGTGCGAAAATGGTCATAGAAGCGCCACGACCGCATCCGCTCGCGCAGGGTCAGCAGTTCCAGGGCGTCGCGCGGGTCCGCGGCATGGGTCATCATGCTGTCGACCGGGGCCAGGGAGGTCCAGACGTCACGCCATCGGCCAGCCTCGTCGCGGATCCTGACGAGGGGGCCACGGCGTTCGGCGAACACCGAGTTGCGTGTCATCCGAGGCCCTGTCCAAAGGCTCTCCACCTTGATCTGCGGGTCATGCCCGAACAGCGTCTGCGAGGGCAGGGGGAGCCCCAGATCAATGGCATAGCCATAATCGTCACCCGAGAAGCCGAGCCTCAGGCTGATCGGGGCCTTGCGGCGAGTGCCCTGCACCGGATGGATGCCGGCCTTGACCTCGCGGGAGAACGCTTCCGGCCCTGCCCACAGCGTCGAGGATAGTCCGCCCTCGCCGGCGAGCGACTGGATCACCCGCCCCTGCGCGGTATCGGCCAGAAGTCGCAGGGCCCGATAGAGACTGGATTTTCCGGAGCCATTGGCTCCCGTCACCACTGTCAGTGGCCCGACTTCGAGGACGATGTCGCGCAGGGATCGGTATCCGGCGACGGCGAGGCGCGTGATCATGGGCATGCAACGGGGGTCAGCGGTGGTGCAGCTTAGCAACTCCGGCGTGCAGGTCGAGAGAGGGCGCTTGGTCTCACCGCTCGAAGGTCGCCACCAGTTCCACATGCGCCGACCAGCGGAACTGGTCGACCGGCGTCACCGTGCCGAGGGTCCAGCCCGCATCGGTGAGGATTGCCGCATCCCGGGCGAAGGTCGCGGCATTGCAGGAGACGGCGACGATGCGGCCGATATCGGCTTTGGCGAGCAGCTTCACCTGCGCCTCCGCGCCCGCCCGCGGCGGGTCGAAGACGACCGCGTCGAGGCCCTTGAGCTCAGCCGCGAGCAGGGGGCGGCGGAAGAGGTCGCGGGCTTCCGTCTGGACGGGCTTGAGGCCGCTCGCCTTGCGCAACGCCTGGGCGAGGGAGGCGATGGCCGGCGCGTCGGAATCGACCGCGCGCACCTTCGCCTTGGCCGCGAGGCGCAGCGCGAAGGGGCCGATGCCGCAGAAGAGGTCGGCAACGCTCCTGGCCTTGCCGACGCCGGCGAGAACCAGGTCCGAGAGCACGGCCTCGCCGGCCTCCGTCGCCTGCAGGAAGGCGCCGGCCGGCAGCGGCACGGCCATGCCGGCGATGACGATGCTCGGCACCTCGCGCTGCATGATGAGGTCGCCGTGATTGGTGAGGCGCACGAGGCCGGCCGCATTGGCGGCGGCGATGAGGCCGAGGCGCTCGCGCTCGCTGAGCCTGCCGGCGCCGCGCAGCTCCATGTCGAGGCCTTGCGAGGCCGCGGTCACCTGGATGTCCAGCGGCTTGCCGAGACCTTCCAGGGCCGTTGCGATGCGCCGTGCCGCAGGCAGGGCGTTGGCGAGGGATGGCGCCAGCAGCGGGCAGGCCTCGATCGGCACGATGGCGTGGCTGCGGGCGGCGGCGAAGCCGACGACGAGGCGGGTGCCGGAGCCGCGGCGCGCATGGAAGGTGACGCGCCGCCGCCCCGTGCCGCGCGCATCGATGGTCGGTGCGATCTCCGGCCTGAGGCCATGCTGGCCAAGGGTGGCCGCGACGATATCGCGCTTCCACGCGAGATAGGGCGCGTCGGCCCAGTGCTGCAGGGCGCAGCCGCCACAGGTGCCGAAATGCGGGCAGGGCGGCGACACGCGGTCGGGGCTGGGGCTGAGGATCGTGGCTGGCGCAGCGCGCTCCTCGTCGCCCTCCACCTCCACCACCTCGCCCGGCAGCGTGTAGGGCACGAAGCGGCCCTCGGCGACGCCATCGCCGCGATGGCCGACATGGGCGATGGTGAGGCGGGTGGTCGTCACGGCCGCACCCCATGGATCAGCACTTCGCGGTTGCCGTCGCCGCCGGCGATGGGGCTGTCGATCTGGCCCGCGATGCGCCAGCCGAGCCGCTCGGCCTCGCCACGCACCCGGAGGATGGCCACGCCCCGGGCCGCCGCGTCGGTGACGATGCCGTTCTTGCCGACATGGGCGCGGCCGACCTCGAATTGCGGCTTCACCAGCGCCACCAGCTCCGCCTTGGGCGCCAGAAGCGCCGTGGCGGCGGGGAGGACCAGCGCCAGCGAGATGAAACTGACATCGATCACCGCGAGATCGGGGATGGCGGGGAGGTCGCCGGGCGTGAGGCGGCGCACATCCGTGCCCTCCATCAGCGTCACGCGCGCATCGCCGCGCAGGCTCGCATGAAACTGGTCGCGGCCGGTATCCACCGCGATGATCCCCGCCGCGCCCTGCGACAGCAGCACGTGGCTGAAGCCGCCGGTGGAGGAGCCGACATCGAGGCAGGTGCGGCCAGCCGCGTTCACCCCGAAGGCCGCCAGCGCGGCCGCGAGCTTCACCCCGCCGCGCGACACCCAGGGATGGGGCTGTTCCGCCGTGATGGCGGCGCCGTCGGCGATGGTCTCGGACGCCTTGCGCAGGACGCGCCCGTCGACGCTCACGAGGCCCGCGGCGATCGCCTCCTGGGCGCGGGCGCGGCTGTCGAAATGGCCGCGCTCCACCAGCACCACGTCGGCGCGCGCCCGTTTGCCGCTCAAGCCCTCAGCACCCCTCCGACCGCTGGCACAGCGCCGCGGCCGAGGGCCTCGAAGACCTTGGCGACGATGCCCTTCGCGTCGAGCCCGGCCGTCGCATACATGGCCTCGGGCTTGTCATGGTCGAGATAGACGTCGGGCAGCACCATCGAGCGGACGCGGCAGGCCCCGTCGAGGAGGCCGGCATCCGAGAGCGCATGCAGCACGAAGGAGCCGAAGCCGCCGATGGAGCCTTCCTCGACGGTGATCAGCACCTCGTGCTCGCGGGCGAGGCGGGTGACGAGGTCCAGGTCGAGGGGCTTGGCGAAGCGGGCATCGGCCACGGTCGTCGACAGGCCGAGCGCGCCGAGGTCCTCGGCGGCGCGCAGGCATTCGGCGAGGCGGGTGCCGAGCGACAGGAGGGCGATGCGCGTGCCCTCGCGGACGATGCGGCCCTTGCCGATGGCGAGCGGCACGCCCTCGGCCGGCAGGTCGACGCCGACACCCTCGCCGCGCGGATAGCGGAAGGCGATCGGCCCCTCGTCGAAGGCGGCGGCGGTCGCGACCATGTGGACGAGCTCGGCCTCGTCGGCCGCGGCCATGATGGTCATGCCCGGCAGGCAGCCGAGATAGGCGACGTCGAAGGAGCCGGCATGGGTGGCGCCATCGGCGCCGACGAGACCGGCGCGGTCGATGGGGAAGCGCACGGGCAGGCCCTGGAGGGCCACGTCATGCACCACCTGGTCATAGGCGCGCTGCAGGAAGGTCGAGTAGATGGCGCAGAAGGGCTTGTAACCCTCGGTCGCGAGGCCCGCCGCGAAGGTCACGGCATGCTGCTCGGCGATGCCGACATCGAAGGTGCGGGCGGGATAGACCTTCTCGAACAGGTCGATGCCGGTGCCCGACGGCATGGCCGCGGTGATGGCCACCACCTTGTCGTCCTTGGCGGCTTCCTTGATCAGGCTCTCGCCGAAGACCTTGGTGTAGCTCGGCGCATTGGCCTTGGCCTTGGCCTGCGTGCCCGTCACGACGTCGAACTTCACCACGCCATGATACTTGTCGGCGCTGGCCTCGGCGGGGGCATAGCCCTTGCCCTTCTGCGTCACGACATGGACGAGGATCGGCCCGAAATCGGCGTCCCGGACGTTCTTCAGCACGGGGAGCAGGTGATCGAGATTGTGCCCATCGATGGGCCCGACATAGTAGAAGCCCAGCTCCTCGAACAGCGTGCCGCCGGTGACGAAGCCGCGCGCATGCTCCACCGCCCGAGTCACCGTGCGGTCGATGGTCTTGCCGAGGCGGCTCGTCAGCTGCTTCCCGATGTCGCGCAGCTTCAGATAGGTCTTGCCCGAGGCGAGACGCGCCAGATAGGCCGACATGGCGCCGACCGGCGGGGCGATCGACATGTCGTTGTCGTTGAGGATGACGATCAGCCGCTCGTGACGGGCGCCGGCATTGTTCATCGCCTCATAGGCCATGCCGGCGGACATGGCGCCGTCGCCGATCACCGCGATGACATTGGTGTTCGCGCCGGAGAGGTCGCGCGCCACGGCCATGCCGAGGCCGGCCGAGATCGAGGTCGAGGAATGCGCCGCGCCGAACGGGTCGTACTCGCTCTCCGAGCGCTTGGTGAAGCCGGAGAGGCCGCCGCCCTGGCGCAAGGTGCGGATGCGGTCGCGCCGGCCGGTGAGGATCTTGTGCGGATAGGTCTGGTGGCCGACATCCCAGATGATGCGGTCGGCGGGCGTGTCGAAGACGTAGTGCAGGGCCGTGGTCAGCTCGATGACGCCAAGGCCCGCGCCGAGATGGCCGCCGGTCACCGAAACGGCCGAGATGGTCTCGGCACGCAGCTCGTCGGCGACCTGCCTAAGCTGGTGTTCAGGCAGCTTGCGCAGGTCGGACGGGATGCGGATCGTGTCGAGGAGCGGCGTGTCGGGGCGGTCTGTCACTCGTCTCACCAGGCCAAGGACGTCAGGGGCGGTCTCAGGGCTTCCTACGCAGGGAAGGCCATGTCGGACCCGCCGAGCGCCACGCCTGAGCGTGCTCTCGTAGGCGGGACGGGTTACACCACAGCGCCGCCCGGCGCAATGCGACGGGGGCGTGACGGCCCTGCCGCTGCGAAGCGATCGTCCTTTGGCCTGCCAATCATTCCGGCAGCGGAATGAACTCCTCCTCGTCGCCGGGGACCGTGTCGAAACGCTTCTGCTTCCAGTCCTCCTTGGCCTGTTCCAGCCGCTCCTTGGAGGAGGAGACGAAGTTCCACCAGATGAGGCGCGGACCGTCCATGGTGGCGCCGCCGCAGAGGATCAGCCGCGCCGGGCGCGTGGCCGAGAGCGTGATGCGGTCGCCGGGGCGCAGCACCAGCAGCTGGCCGGGCTGGAACAGGTCGCCCTGGACGTCGATCTCGCCGGAGACGACATAGATGCAGCGCTCCTCGGTGTCGGCATCGACGGGAAGCTTCGCCCCGGCCTCCAGGGAGATGTCGCCATAGATGGTCGGCCAGTTCTGCGTGACCGGCGATGTCGCGCCATAGAGCGAGCCCATCACCACGCGGATGGTCTTGCCCTCGCCGGTGATGACCGGGAGCTCGCGCTCCTCCACATGCTCGAAGCCCGGAGCCGTCTCCTCGTGGGTCTTTGGCAGGGCGACCCAGCTCTGGATGCCGTGCAGCTTGTGGCCGGAGGCCTTGAGCGCCGGGTCGGTGCGCTCGGAATGAACGATGCCGCGACCGGCGGTCATGAGGTTCACCTCGCCCGGCCGCACCGGAACATAGGTGCCGAGGGAATCCCGGTGCTGGATCTCGCCCTCGAACAGATAGGTGACGGTGGACAGGCCGATATGGGGGTGGGGCCGCACGTCGATGCCGCCGCCATCCTTGAACTCGGCCGGGCCCATCTCGTCGAAAAAGATGAAGGGGCCGACCATGCGGCGCTTGGCGAAGGGCAGGGCGCGTCTGACGGTGAAGCCGCCGAGGTCGTGGGTGCGCGGCACGATGAGCATCTCGATCGCGTCGCAGGACAGCGTGTCGCCGGGGGTCGGATCAGGCGTCGGGGCGAAGGACATCGCGGGGCTCCTCGGATGGGGCGTCGATGTCGCAGAGGCTATCGGAGGCGGGGGGCGAGGGCGACCGGCAATCGGGCGCGCAGGGCTTGCGGGGATGCAAGGAAATGGGGGTCGAATGCGTCGGAAAGGCGGCGCGGATGCCTTGGCGATGTGCCCGTCATGTCGGGCGCTTCCAAACCTCTCCCCGGCGGGGAGAGGTCGGCCGCAGGCCTACGCAGGAACCACTGCCGTCACCCCCGGCGAGGCCCAAAGCGAGGTGCGAACGCATCTCGCGTTCGCTCGATGCTTTGAGGCCGAGGGAAGGGGGTCCAGAGTTCACAAGGGCGGCTGGTCCGGCGGGTAGGAACCACCCCGATGATCAGGCGGCGACTGACCCGGCTATCTTCGCCGTAACTCTGGGGCAGCCTGTTGCGAGATCTCGTATGCGATCGAGAGGCCCGTTCTACGTCTACATCCTCGCCAACCGTCGCCACGGCACCCTGTACGTTGGCGTCACCAATGACATCTCCCGCCGCACTTTCGAGCATCGTACGGGCGTGGGAGCTGTCTTCACCCGCCGCTATTCCGTCCATCGCCTAGTCTGGATGGAACCTTATGACAGGGTTGCCGAAGCCATCGCCCGAGAAAAGCAGATCAAGGGTTGGAATCGGGCCTGGAAAATCCGGTTGATCGAAAGCAGCAATCCTGAATGGCGCGACCTGCATGAAGAGCTCGCCGGGCGGGGGCAGTCAGGATAGTGGACCCCCTTCCCCTCGCTTCGCTCGGCCGGGGGTGACGGGTGGTGGGCCGTCCCGGTCGTAAGTTTAACCGCAAAGGCTGGCTAGGGGGGCATTCGCCGCGGGGGGTGAAGCCCCCGCAGCGAAGGCTAGCATGCCGGGGAGCGGGAATGAGGGCAGCCCAATTCGAAGGCCGCCCGCTCCCATCCTCAGACGTTCTTCGTCGCGCCGCCGTCGACGCGGATCTTCGAGCCGGTGATGTAGCCGGCCTGCTCCGAGCAGAGGAACGCGGCGGTCGCGCCGAACTCGGCGGCCGTGCCGAGGCGCCCGGCCGGGATCGTGGCGATCGAGGCGGACTGGATGTCCTCCATCGACTTGCCGGAGCGCTTGGCATTGGCCTCGTCGAGCTCGCGGATGCGGTCGGTGGCGATGCGGCCTGGCAGGATCATGTTGACGGTCACATTGTCCTTTGCGACCTCGGTCGACAGGGTCTTCGACCAGCCGACGATGGTCGAGCGCAGGGCGTTCGACAGGGCGAGGTTCGGAATCGGGTTCTCGACGCCGGAGGAGGCGACCGTGAGGATGCGGCCCCACTTGCGGGCGCGCATGCCCGGCAGGACCTTGGCGGTGATCTGGAAGACCGGCTCCACCATGGTCTTGAAGTACTTCGCCCATTCGTCACCCGCGACTTCCGTGGCGGGCTTGGCGGGCGGGCCGCCGGTATTGTTCACGAGGATGTCGATGCGCCCCAGCGTCTTCTCGGCGAGCGCCACGATCTCCTCCACCGCGCCCTCGGCGCCGAGGTCCGCGGCCATGCCATAGGCTTTGCCCTTGCCGCGCGCGGTGATCGCCTCGGCATTGGCCTTGATGCGATCGGCGGTGCGGCCGACCAGCATCACGGTCACGCCTTCGGCGGCGAGCGCTTCAGCAATGCCGAGTCCGAGACCGCGGCTCGAGGCCAGAACGAGGGCTTTCTTGTCGGACAGGCCGAAATCCATGTCATCCTCCGTAGGGAACGGCGCGCAGATGAGCCCGAAGTGCCCGGGGATGCAAGAGGACGGCACGCGGGACAGGTCGGCGCCGGGTGGAACGTCCGGCGCCCTGCTCGCCCGAATGTGATGGTGCAGCGCAGCGACGTGAACACCAGTGGCGCCCCGGCCGTGGCATGAGGCGAGCAACAGGGGGGCCTGCCATGACCATTGCCATCACGCGTCGTCGCATCATCGAACTCACCGGTGCCGCAAGCATCGCCGTTGCCACGGCCGCCGCGCTGCGCGCCGAGGGCGCTATGCCCGCCGGCACGGCGCCGGTCGTGGTCGCCCATGCGACGCCGTTGCGCATCGGCGCGGTCAGCCTGGTCGTCCGCGACCTGGATCGTGTCGCCGCCTTCTACCGCGATGTCATCGGTCTCGCGGTGCTGGAGCGCCGGGCGGATGGCGCATCGCTCGGCGTCGATGGCACAGCCCTTCTGCACCTTGTCCATCGCCCTGCCGCGCCCTTCGAGGCGCAAGGCTCGGCCGGCCTCTACCACACCGCCTTCCTCATGCCGACGCGCAAGGACCTCGCCCGCTGGCTGGTCCATGTCGCCGCGAACCGCGTGCGCCTCACCGGCTTTGCCGACCATCACGTCAGCGAGGCGGTCTATCTCGACGATCCCGAGGGCAACGGCATCGAGGTCTATGCCGACCGCCCGCCGGAGCGCTGGCGCTGGGACGGCGCGGCGGTCACCATGACCACCGAGCATCTCGACATCGACGACCTCGTCTCGCTCACCAATATCCGCGTCCCCGATTATGCCGCCGCGCCATCAGGCCTGCGCATCGGCCATGTCCACCTCAGGGTCGGCGACACCGACCGCGCCGCCGCCTTCTATGGCGGGCTCGTTGGCCTCGACATGACCCGCCAGCGGCCGGGCGCGGCCTTCATGTCGGCCGGGCGCTACCATCACCATCTCGGCCTGAACGTCTGGCAGAGCCGCGGCGCCGGCCCGCGCGACCGCGCGGCGACCGGCCTCGGCTGGTTCTCGCTCGAAGCGGCGAGCGCCGAGCTTCTGGAGGCGCGGCGCGACAAGCTCGCCACGGGTGGCGCCAGCGTCATCTCCGTGCCGGGCGGCATCGAGACGAGCGATCCCTGGGGCACCAGCGTCCGGATCGTGCCGCGCCCGGCCTGATCGCCGGTCAGTTGCGCTCCCAGCGCTCCCGCCACAGCCGCTCGCCGGCAAGGCAATCGGCCTTCTGGTTCTGGGCCGGGACGATGCCGGGCATGTCGGGCAGCGGCCAGACCGGCGTGATGCCGGCGACCTCGAGGATCAGCTTGCGCCGCGTCGCGGTGACGAATTCCTCGGGCGTGGTGATCGGGATCATGAAGGAGCCCGGCCCGCCGACCACGCAGTCCTGATAGTAGACGTCGAGATTAGGAATATCGACGAAGCGCTGGTTGGCGCGCGGCATGAGGATGGG
Organism: Phreatobacter oligotrophus; assembly: GCF_003046185.1. NCBI lineage: Bacteria > Pseudomonadati > Pseudomonadota > Alphaproteobacteria > Hyphomicrobiales > Phreatobacteraceae > Phreatobacter > Phreatobacter oligotrophus. The sequence continues at coordinate 254,031 of NZ_PZZL01000002.1, read as the reverse complement.
CAGGCCGTTGATGACGATGCCCTTGGCGAGGGCGTCGTCGCGGGCGATTTCCACGTGGGGGCCGCTGTTGTTGGAGCCGTCGCCCGACACGTCGATGACCCGGCGCATGGCGCGGATGCCGGATTTCTGGATCAGCTCGGCGCTCGCCTCGATGCCGCCGGAGATCGAGGTGCGGAAGGCCCGCCGGTAGGGCTTGGCTTCCAGCTCGGCGGCGAAGGCGCGGGCGCTCTCCGGTCCGTCGATGATGCGCCAGTCGATGACCACCTGCCGCTCGTGATGGCCAGCCCATTCGAGATAGGCGATGGCGATCTTGCCGATGAGCCCCTTGCGGATGGCGTCGATCACCTCCTGCGAGGTGATGGCCTTGATGTAGCCCTCGCGCTGGAGGCGCTGTTCCTCCGGGTCCATCGAATAGGAAATGTCGACCGCCAGGACGATCTGTACATCCACTTCCGTCACCGCCGCGCGGTTCTGGGCGAAGGCGGGAAAGGCCACCGCACCGAGCAGCGACACGACGAGGATCAATGCACGGATCATGAAAAACCCCGAGCAATGGGCCGAACGTCATCAGCCTGACACAAGGTGACCCAGGGGGAAACGCATGATCCTCGCCGCTCCACGCTGCAACGCAGCGCCTCCCATCACGATTGCGTGGGCGCAATTGGTTGCACCGGCCGCGCCGTGGTTCCATCATTGCCCGCGGAGCGGCCCCGGCGCGGGCCGGCTTCCCGCCAGTGCATCGAGGGGCCGGCCGCTGTGACCACACTCGTCATCTCCCACGCCAAGTGCCTCGAGCACCAGACGCCCTTCGGCCATCCCGAGCGTGCCGACCGCCTCAGGATGATCACCCACGTGCTGGAGCACGAGCGCTTCGCGGATCTCGCCCGCGACGAGGCGCCCGAGGCCCCGGTGGAGGCCATCATCCGCGTCCATCCGCCGGAATTCGTCGACAAGCTGCAGAATGCCACGCCCTTCGTCGGCCTGGTCCACGTCGATGGCGACACGACGCTGTCGCCCGGCTCCTACGAGGCGGCGCTGCGCTCGGCCGGAGGCGGCATCTTCGCGGTGGACGAGGTCATGGCCGGCAAGGTCAGCAACGCCTTCGTCGCGACCCGCCCGCCCGGCCATCACGCCGAGACGGCGACCGCCATGGGCTTCTGCCTGTTCAACAATGCCGCCATCGCCGCCCGCCACGCCCAGGCGCGGCACGGCGCCGAGCGCGTCGCGATCATGGATTTCGACGTCCACCACGGCAACGGCACGCAGGACGTCTTCTGGTCCGACGCCTCGGTCATGTACCTGTCGACCCACGAAATGCCGCTCTATCCCGGCACGGGCGCGCCGAGCGAGACCGGCGCCCACAACCAGATCGTCAATGCGCCGCTGCGCGCCGGCGATGGCGGCGACGAGTTCCGCGAGGCCATGGACACGGTGATCCTGCCGCGCATGCGCGCCTTCCGGCCGGACCTCGTCATCATCTCCGCGGGCTTCGACGCCCACGAGCGCGACCCGCTCGCAAACATCAACCTCAACGAGGCCGATTTCGCCTGGGCGACCAAGCGGATGATGGAGGTGGCCGACGAGTCCTGCGGCGGCCGCGTCGTCTCGCTGCTGGAGGGCGGCTATGACCTCGAAGGCCTCGGCCGTTCCGTCGGCGCCCATGTCATGGCATTGATGCGCGGCTGACCGACCGATTCCCACCGCGAGAGTTCCGCCATGAGCGACACCAGCGCCGCCTCCCATGCCGACGTCGCCGGCCTCTCTTTCGAGAAGGCGCTGGGCGAGCTGGAGGCCATCGTCACGCGGCTGGAGCGGGGCGACGTGGCCCTCGAGGAATCGATCGCCATCTACGAGCGCGGCGAGGCGCTGAAGAAGCGCTGCGAGGCGCTGCTGCGCGACGCCGAGGCGCGGGTGCAGAAGATCACCCTGGCCGCCGACGGCTCGCCCTCCGGCACGACGCCGCTCGATCCGGGCTGATCACGGCGGCATTAACGTTACGTCAAACATTCCCGTCCCGCCCTGTGACGCAGGCTTAACCTCTTGGTAAGACCGCGCTGTCGGTGGCTTCACCGATGGCCGGACCGGCAAGGACCGCCGGCCTGTTCCGCGTATCGAGGGGAAGTTCCATGCGTATCACCCTGAAGGGCGCCGCCGTCGCGCTCGCCCTGTCGCTCTCCGCCGTCGTCGCCGCTGCCCCGGCCGCCCAGGCCAAGCCGAAGGTCATCGTCGCCGGCACCAGCGCCGCCGCCAAGTGGTCGACCATCGGCATCATCGGCGTCGCCAGCGTCCTCGTCGGCTATGACATCATGCGCCGCTTCGGCTGCACCGGCGACTTCCTGCGCCTGGGCGGCCCGGGCTTCGACGGCCCGGTCGGCAACAACGCCATCATGCCGCCGCGCCGCTGCACCCCGGCCCGCTGATCGGCCATCCACCATCGCTTGTCGACGCCCGGCCGCCCCCGCGGTCGGGCGTTGTCGTTTCGGGCTGGCGTGGCACCAGCCGAGCCCAAAACCGATTGAGATTGCGCGTATCGGCATACCTGCGGCTTTGGGACGCAGGCCTCCGACATCGCGTCGCAGAGCGGGGGAGGGAACGATTCCAATGTCTTCCCGCGGCGCACCATGGCGCGGCCCCGCCATTCCCTACCAAAGTCTAAACGGCCTCGGGTTGTAGGGGATACTGCTTAGGTTAGCTGTCTGTCTGCAGGGCCTAACGCCCGCCTAGTGGGGAAATTGCCATGACGACAGCAACACCGACGGTGGATGAACGAACGCGTCCGATGACGCGGGAAGAGAAGAAGGTCATCCTGGCCTCCTCGGCCGGCACCATCTTCGAATGGTACGACTTCTATCTCTACGGCTCGCTGGCCGCCATCATTGGCGCCCAGTTCTTCTCGGCCTTCCCGGAAGCCACGCGCAACGTCTTCGCGCTGCTGGCCTTCGCCGCCGGCTTCCTTGTCCGCCCCTTCGGTGCGCTGTTTTTCGGCCGCCTCGGCGACATGGTCGGCCGCAAGTACACCTTCCTGATGACCATCCTGATCATGGGCATCTCGACCTTCGTGGTCGGCCTGCTGCCGAGCTACGAGACGATCGGCTGGATCGCCCCGGTCATCCTCATCATCCTGCGCATGCTCCAGGGCCTGGCGCTGGGCGGCGAGTATGGTGGTGCCGTCGTCTATGTGGCCGAGCACGCGCCCAACCATCGCCGCGGCTTCTACACCTCGTGGATCCAGACCACCGCGACGCTCGGCCTGCTGCTGTCGCTGATGGTCATCCTCGCGGTCCGCTCCTGGACCGGTGAGGCCGCCTTTGCCGCCTGGGGCTGGCGCATCCCCTTCCTGCTCTCGATCTTCCTGCTCGGCATCTCGCTCTACATCCGCCTGCAGATGGAGGAGAGCCCGGCTTTCGCGAAGATGAAGGCGGAAGGCACCGGCTCGAAGGCGCCGCTCTCCGAGGCCTTCGGCCAGTGGAAGAACGCCAAGTTCGCCGTCATCGCCCTGCTCGGCCTCGTCGCCGGCCAGGCGGTCGTCTGGTACACCGGCCAGTTCTATGCGTTGTTCTTCCTGCAGAGCATCCTGCGCGTCGACATGTACACGGCGAACGTGCTCATCGCCTGGTCTCTGCTCCTCGGCACCGGTGGCTTCATCATCTTCGGTTCGCTGTCGGACAGGATCGGCCGCAAGCCGATCATCCTCGCCGGCTGCGTGCTCGCTGCGGTGACCTACTTCCCGGTCTTCAAGTTCATCACGGCGACGGCGAACCCCGCCCTCCACGCCGCGCATGAGCGGACCAAGGTCACGGTCATCGCCGACAAGGAGCAGTGCTCGTTCCAGTTCAATCCGACCGGTACGGCGCGCTTCACCTCGTCCTGCGACATCGCCAAGGCGCTGCTCGCCCGCTCCTCGGTGAACTACTCCGTCGAGGAGGCTCCGAAGGGCGCGATCACCAAGATCCGCGTCGGCACGACCGAGGTCGCGGCCTACGACATGTCGAAGCTGACGGGTGATCAGGTCCGCACGGTGCCGGCCGAGTTCACCCGCGCGGTGAATGCGGCCCTTGCCGCCGGCGGCTACCCGCCGCCCGGCGCGCCGAACCCGACCACGGTGAAGATGAATCACTTCTTCGACCTGTTCAACGCGCAGGTCTTCCCGCTGGTCCTCGTGCTGACCTACCTCGTGGTGCTCGTCACCATGGTGTACGGCCCGATCGCCGCGGCGCTGGTGGAACTCTTCCCGACCCGCATCCGCTACACCGGCATGTCGCTGCCCTATCACATCGGCAACGGCTGGTTCGGCGGCCTGATGCCCGCCACGTCCTTCGCGATGATCGCGCAGACCGGCGACATCTATTACGGCCTCTGGTACCCGATCGTCATCGCCATGGTGACCGTCGTGATCGGCGCGATCTTCGTGCCCGAGAATAAGGACAAGGACATCTTCGCCGACGCCCGGTGAGGATGCACCCGCCGCGCCCCGGCGCGGCGGAAACGGCCTCAAGACAAACGCCCGGTTGCGGAAGCAGCCGGGCGTTTCCGCATCGGAATGTGCAATAGTTTCTGTGAAAACAACAGGGCGATGCCGCCTCGCGGTATGGTTGTTCCGTAAGGGAATATAACCCCGAGGACGTTTCAGTAGGCTGCTTTATGACGATGTATGTCTCAATCGTGCATCCCAATATGAATCGATTAAAAGAAATAAGAGTTTGAAATCGTTCCAAATATAATGTTTATCTCGCATTATGACATTGTATAGATGAATGTCAAATACGACGGTTGCTGACGGAATGTCAGGGAATGTTTCAATGTTAATTGGTTTTTAAAGGATCAAAGACAGAAGGGATGGCGAGGAGAACTCGCTATGGCCCTGTTTCGCAATCTCGGTATCGGCCCGAAGCTGCTATCGGTCGTCGCCTTCCTGATCGTCGTGATCGGCCTCGTTGCCGCGGCGGGGCTCTCCGCCGTCTCCGTGACCAGCACCAGCGGGCAAAACGTCCGGGCGGCCAGCGAGATGCTGCAACATGCCGGCCGCGGCACCGCCAATCTGCTGAGCTATGCGCGGGCCGTCGAGTTCATCCCGCTGGAACTGCCGGCGGAGGAGCGTCGTCGCTTCTATGACCAGGCCGTCGACGAAGCGGGCCGCTTCGAGCGGCGCCTGCGCGAAATCGTGACTGCCGACACGGCCGGTCGATTCACCCGCGAGATCGCCCAGATCCGTGACCGCCTTTCGACCTACCAGGCGGCGCGCGAGCAGGTCTGGACCAGCGCCCAGGCCGGGGACCTGGAGAAGTCGGGACGCATCGCCTTCGAGGCGGCGCCCGTCGTTGCCGAGATGCGGGAGGCGATCCGCCGCGTCGAGGCCGAGGTCTTCAAGCAGTTCACCGAGCAGGGCCAGGCCATGGATGCCGCCGCCCGGGAGGCCTATTGGGTGGTCGGCCTTGTCGGCTCGGCCGGCGCCCTCGTGGGTCTCGTCTTCGCAGTCTGGGTCGTCATCTGGGGCGTGGTGCGACCGCTCCTCGCCATGACCGGCGCGATGCGCAGCGTCGCTGCAGGGGACCTCGCTGTCTCCATCCCCGCCGTGGGGCAGAAGGACGAGGTCGGCCAGCTCGCCGATGCCCTCCAGGTCTTCCGCCGGTCCGCCGAGGACAACCTCGCGCTGCGCGCCGCGCAGGAGGCCGAGAAAGCGCGGGCTGAAATAGCCCAGCGCGAGATGATGGCCCGGGTGGCGAGCGAGTTCGAGGCTGCCGTGGGCGGCATCGTCGAGGCGGTGTCGGCCTCGGCCGCCCAGCTCCGCTCCTCCGCCGAGGGGCTCTCGGCCTCCGCGGAGGAGGCCTCCGGCCGGACCGCGACCATCGCCGCCGCCTCGGAGCAGAGCTCGGTGAACATCCAGACCGCCGCGGCCGCGGCCGAGGAAATGGCCGCATCCGTCCGCGAGATCGCCGGCCGCGTCGCCCGGTCGGCCACCATGGCCGCCGAGGCGGTCAGCACCGCCGACGGCACGGCCGCCTCGATCCAGGAACTGGCCGGCAAGGTCAACGCCATCGGCGCCATCGTCGAATTGATCAGCGGCGTCGCCGGCCAGACCAATCTCCTGGCGCTGAACGCCACCATCGAGGCCGCGCGGGCGGGTGAGGCCGGCAAGGGCTTCGCCGTGGTGGCGGCCGAGGTGAAGGGTCTCGCCGACCAGACCGCCAAGGCGACGACCGAGATCGCCCGCCAGATCGCGGCCATCCAGGAGGCAACCTCGGGCTCCGTCCGCTCCATCGGCGGCATTGCCGGCAACATCCGCGAGATCAATCTCGTCGCGACCGAGATTGCCGCGGCCGTGGAGGAACAGACCGCCGCGACCACCGAGATCGCCCGCAATGTTCAGCAGGCCTCCGCCGGCTCGACCGAGGTGTCCTCGAACATCGTCAATGTGTCGGGCGTCATCTCAGCGACCGGGGGCTCGGCCAGTGAGCTCCTCGCCGCCGCACGCGAGCTCTCCGTCCAGGCAGACCGGATGCGGAGCGAGGTGAAGGCCTTCCTCGGCAATATCCGGGCGGCTTGACGGGAAGCGGCCCTCAGCGGGCCGCCGTCCACGTCACCTCGCGGCAGAGCAGCCGGCCAAGGATGCAGCCCTTGGTGCTCATCTGCTGGCCGTTCGAGGTGATGATGATGTTGTAGCTGCGCTGCCGCTTCGGGTCGAAGGCGGTGCCGGCGAGGCGCCCGCCGCCTTCCGGCGCCAGCGTCATGATGAGGCGGTCACCCACCTCCTCGCCGTTGCTGGTATCGCCGATCCACACATTGGTGGCGCAGACCTTGTCGCCGCAGGGGGCGATGCGGACGCGGGCATTGCCGTCGCCGCGCATCCAGGTGCCGTCGATCGTGTTGGCGCTGGCGGCCGTGGCCGACAGGATCAGGCCGGACGCCGCAAGAAGGGACAGGAACCGCATGGATCATCTCCGCCGATGGTCATGACAGGCTGACTACGGCGGAGGTCGCGATCCGGTTCCCGCCGCGCTGCAAAAAAGTCGGCAAACAGCGCGCCGGGTCAAGCGATGAGGCGGGGGTGGGACGACGTGACGCCGTCCCGCCCGAGGTCAGGCCGCCCGCACGGTGGCGAGGAAACGGTCCACCTCGCTCTTCAGGCGGACGCCCTGCTGCGAGAGCTCCTGCGCGGCCGAGAGGACCTGCGTGGAGGCCGAACCGGTCTCGACGGCGCCCTGGTTCACCTCGACGATCGAGGTGGCGACCTCCACCGTTCCCTTGGCCGCCTGCTGGACGTTGCGGGCGATCTCCTGCGTCGCGGCGCCCTGTTCCTCCACCGCCGCGGCAATGGCGGCGGCGACATCGGACACCTCGACGATGGTGGCGCCGATCATCTGGATGGAGGCGGCAGCCTCGCGGGTCGCCGCCTGCATGGCGGTGATCTGCGCGCCGATGGCCTCGGTCGCCTTGGCGGTCTGGCCGGCGAGCTGCTTCACCTCGGAGGCGACCACCGCGAAGCCCTTGCCGGCCTCGCCGGCGCGCGCCGCCTCGATCGTGGCGTTGAGGGCGAGGAGGTTCGTCTGCTCGGCAACGGCGGTGATCAGCTTCACCACCTCGCCGATGCGGCCTGCCGCGTCGAGGAGCTCGGTGACCTTGGTATCGGTCGCCTTGACGTCGGCCACCGCGGCCCGCGCCTTGGCATTGGAATGCTGGACCTGCCGGGCGATCTCGTGGATGGACGAGGTCATCTCGTCGGTGGCGGCAGCGACCGCCTGGACATTGCCGGAAGCCTGCTCTGAGGCGGCAGCCACCATGCCGGACTTGTGCTGCGTGGCTTCGGCCGTGCCGGTGAGGGTCGAGGCGGCGGCCTCCAGCTCGGTCGAGGCCGAGGACACGGTCGAGACCACCTCGCCGACGGAATGTTCGAACTCCGCCACGGCAGCGGCGACGACATCGGCGCGGCGCTCCTTGGCGGCCTGCTCGGCCTCCCGCTCGGCGGCGAGGCGGCGGCTCTCGATGAGGTTTGCCTTGAAGGTCTCCAGGGCGCCCGCAAGCTTGCCGATCTCGTCCGCCTGGCCGAGGGCCGGCACCGCGACGGCGGTGTCGCCATCCGCGACCTTGAGCATGGCCTCCGTCATGGCGTTGAGCGGCCGGGTGATGAAGCCGATGAGGATGAAGCCGGCGAGGGCAAGGCTGGTGACGACGCCGACGGCCAGAACGATGCCGATGCTCCACTTCGCCTGGGTCAAGGCTGCGTCGGAGGCGGTGACGGCGTCGTTCTGGCGCTGCATGGCTCGGTCCTCGAGGCCGCGCATCACCTGCCGGATCGAGGCGATGATCCCCGCCGATTCGAAGGCGATCTTGCCGGCGTCGTCGAAGGCGCCGTCACGCGACAAGGCCTTGATCCGCTGGCCGCGCTCCTCGTGCTGCGCCAGAAGCTGGCGCATCTTGGCCACGTCATCGCGTCCGGCCTGCTGCCGTGCGCCGGCCTCAAGCTGCTCCAGGCGGCGACGGAAGCGAGCCGCCTCATCGACCACCTGCTTTTCAAAAGCCTCCCGCTCGGCGATCGGCATCTCGATCGGCAGGAATTCGACTGCCCGGGCATAGGAGAGGAGGTTCGCCGTGCCCCGGCCCGCCTGTTCGACGCGAACGACCGAGGCCTCGATTTCCCTTCGGGCGTCATGGATGGCACCGAAGCCCCAGAAGGCCGTGGCCGTCACGATGAGCATGGTGGCGAGCAGGAGGCCCATCGCGATGAGGATCTTCGGAGCGATGGGAATGTTGCGGAGAAGGCGGTTCATGAGAGCGGTGCGTCCATATGACCCAAGGTAAGGACGACAGAAAGCGCCTTGGAAATTAATAAAATGCGTCGGATAAAGAATAATCTGACCCCTATCCGATACAAATTGTCACCAGGATGTCGAATGTCTCGTGTCTTGGTGGAAATTAACCGTGTCTCGCACGGAAAAGGTGTTACGCAACCATGCGGTGTATCGAGATTTAACAGGAAATCTACAGGATCATGGCTGCGAATGCCGTAGCGGAAAGTGAATATCGTTTCGCGAGAGATGTTCCGCGATGTGCACCCATGGCTTGCCGGGCCTGCCGGCGTGAGGCCCTTAACGCCCCCGGATGAACCCGCTATAGGCAAGACATGAGCCAGTCTCCGCCCAATCCCGCGCCGAAAGCCGTCTACGTCAAGTCCTACGGCTGCCAGATGAACGTCTATGACAGCCAGCGCATGGCGGATGTCATGGGCGCCGAGGGCTATCGCGAGGTCGCGACCCCGGAGGAGGCCGACCTCATCCTCCTCAACACCTGCCACATCCGCGAGCGGGCCGCCGAGAAGGTCTATTCCGAGCTCGGCCGCATGCGGGTCCTGAAGGAAGAGGCGAAGGCTGCGGGTCGCGAGGTGCTGGTGGGGGTCGCCGGCTGCGTTGCCCAGGCGGAGGGCGAGGAGATCGTCCGCCGCGCCCGCGTGGTCGACCTGGTGGTCGGCCCGCAGAGCTATCACCGCCTGCCGGATCTCGTGGCGCGCGCCACGCAAAAGCCTGGGGTCGTCGATACCGAGTTTCCGGCCGAGGACAAGTTCACCAAGCTGCCGACGGCGACCGTCGCCTCGACCCGTTCCCGCGGCCTGACCGCCTTCGTCACGGTGCAGGAGGGCTGCGACAAGTTCTGCACCTTCTGCGTGGTGCCCTATACCCGCGGCGCCGAGGTCTCGCGGCCGGTCTCCCAGGTCCTTGCCGAAGTGGAGAAGCTCGCCGCTGCCGGCGTGCGCGAGATCACGTTGCTGGGCCAGAACGTCAACGCCTATCACGGCCTCGGTCCCGATGGCGCGGAATGGACGCTGGCGCGACTGCTGTATCGCCTCGCCGAGGTGCCGGGCATCGCGCGGCTGCGCTACACGACGAGCCATCCGCGCGAGCTCGGCGATGACCTCATCGCCGCCCATCGCGACCTCGCGGCGCTGATGCCCTATCTCCACCTGCCGGTTCAGTCGGGCTCCGATGCGGTGCTGAAGCGGATGAACCGCAAGCATGGGCGCGACGAGTATTTCCGCCTCGTCGACCGCATCCGCGAGGCCCAGCCGGACATCGCGCTGACCTCCGATTTCATCGTCGGCTTCCCCGGCGAGACCGATGCCGATTTCGCCGACACGCTGGACCTCGTCCGCCGTGTCGGCTTCGCCTCGGCCTACACCTTCGCTTACTCCGCGCGCCCCGGCACGCCCGGCGCCGAAATGGACGGGCACCTTCCGGAACCGCTGAAGACCTCGCGGCTTCATGAATTGCAGGCGCTGGTCGCCGGGCAGCAGCGGGATTTCCAGGAAAGCCTGGTCGGCCGAACCGTGGATGTCCTCTTCGAGAAGCCGGGCCGCAAGCCCGGCCAGGTCGTCGGCCGCTCGCCCCATCTCCTGCCGGTCCAGGTCATCGGACCGTCGTCTCTGGTCGGCAGCATCGTCCCTGTGCGAATCACGGCGACGAAGACAAACTCGCTGGATGGCGTTCTCGTCGGGAACGACCATATGATGTCAGTGCATGCGGCAGAGTGAACGGAACCACGTGAACGAAGGACGGCGCGGTTGAAAAATCCCAGCGGGGGCGGCTTCGGGCCGAATAGCGGGCGCAACATTCCCTGGCTTGCGACCGATGACGATGCGGCCGAGGCCGAGATCACCCTCTCCTTCGACGACAACCGCCTCGCCAGCCGATTGTTCGGCCAATACGACCAGAACCTTGCCTTCATCGAGAAGCGGCTCGGCATCCGCGCCACGGCCCGCGGCAATCTCGTCAATCTCGTCGGACCCGCCGATCCCTGCGAGCAGGGCAAGGTGGTGCTGGAAAATCTCTATGCGCGGCTGAAGAGCGGCCACGACGTCAATCTCGGCGATGTCGACGGAGCCATCCGCATGACGACATCGCAGGGCTCGCTCTTCGAGGCGGACGGCGCGCCGCGCCTCGGCCACGAGGAAATTGTCACCCGCAAGCGCACGGTGCGCGCCCGCACCCCGGCGCAGGACGCCTATATCCGCGCCCTGAAGCGCCACGAGCTGGTCTTCGGCATCGGCCCGGCTGGCACCGGCAAGACCTGGCTCGCCGTCGCGCAGGCCGTCGCCCTTTTGGACAAGGGCATGGTCGATCGCCTCATCCTCACCCGCCCGGCGGTGGAAGCCGGCGAGCGGCTCGGCTTCCTGCCCGGCGACATGAAGGAGAAGGTCGATCCCTATCTCCGCCCGATCTATGACGCGCTCTATGACCTCATGGACGCGCCGCGGGTCGAGCGGGGCATGCAGTCCGGCATGATCGAGATCGCGCCGCTCGCCTTCATGCGCGGCCGTACCCTCACCAATGCCGTCGTCATCCTCGACGAGGCGCAGAACACCACCTCGATGCAGATGAAGATGTTCCTCACCCGCCTGGGCGAGAACTCCCGCATGATCATCACCGGCGACCCCACGCAGGTCGACCTGCCGTCCGGCATGAAGTCCGGCCTGTCCGAGGCGCTCGACCTGCTCGACGGCGTCGAGGGCATCGCCCAGAGCTACTTCAGCGAGGACGACGTGGTGCGCCACGAGCTCGTCGGCCGCATCGTGCGGGCCTATGAGGCGGCGACGCGGTCGGGCGAGCATGCAGCGCCCCACCAGCCGCGACGCATGCGCGGATCATGACCCTCGGACAGGTCGACGCCGCACCGATCGAGACGGATATCGCGGTTCTCTCCGACCTCTGGGAGGCTCTCCCGGAGGCCGAGACCGTAGCGCGCCGCGCCGTGGCCGCCGTGGCCGCGCGCGCCGACATTCGCGTGCCCCCCGATGCGGAACTGTCGCTGGCGCTCGCCGACGACGCGATGGTGCGCAACCTCAACCGCGACTATCGCGCCAAGGACAAGCCGACCAACGTCCTGTCCTTCCCCGCGCCGCACGGCCCGCTGCTCGGCGACGTCATCATCGCCTGGGAAACGCTGCTGCGCGAGGCCGAGGAGGAGGGCATCACGCCGGCCGACCACCTCGCGCACTTGACGATCCATGGCCTCTTGCATCTTTTGGGCTATGATCACGAGACCGAAGCCGAGGCCGTGGCGATGGAGGCGCTGGAAACAGCCATCCTCGCAGGGCTCGGCATCAAGGATCCCCACGCGGCCGGGCGCATGACGCCCGATGGAACCGATGCCCGACCCTAGCGACAGTCGATACCGAACCACCGCGGCAGAGGCCGCAACGACCCCCGCATCCCCCGAGGCGACCCCGGAAGGCCCCAGAGCCGAACGGGTACCTGACCGCCACGACCGCTGGATCGACCGGCTGCTCAGCCGGCTGCGCCTGCGATCGGCGACCTCGGCCCGGCAGAATCTCGAGGACGTGCTCGAGGACAATGCCCCCGCCGCCGCCGGCTTCACGCCGGAAGAGCGGTCCATGCTCCGCAACATTCTCGACCTGCGCGAGAGCCGGGTGAATGACCTCGCCCAGCCGCGCGCCGACATCATGGCGGTGCAGAAGGACATCTCGCTGGCCGCCCTCATGCAGTCCTTCGAGGATGCCGGCCATACCCGCCTGATCGTCTTCGACGACACGCTCGATGATCCCGTCGGCATGGTCCACATCAAGGACCTGGTGAAGCATCTTTTCGCCGAGGCGAAGAAGGCGACGCGCAAGCGCCGCACGCGCGCCAAGGCCGGCGAGGCGCCGGACGCTGCCTCCGCCAAGCCCGAGGCGCCGAAGGTCAATGGCGGCCTCGACCTCGGCGCGGTCGACCTCTCGGTCCCGCTCGCCGCCACGCGGCTCATCCGCCCGATCCTCTTCGTTCCCCCCTCCATGCCGGCCATCGATCTGCTGGCGCGCATGCAGGCGACGCGCATCCAGCTCGCCCTCGTCATCGACGAGTACGGCGGCACGGACGGGCTCATCGCCATGGAGGACATCGTCGAGAGCATCGTCGGCGACATCGAGGACGAGCACGACGTCGACGACGGCAAGACCGTCTCGCAAACTGCCGATGGCGCCTATGTCGCCGATGCCCGTGCACGGCTCGAGGAGGTGCGCGAGGTGGTCGGACCTGACTTCGACCCCGGCGCGGAGGTCAGCGAGGAGGTCGACACGCTCGGTGGCTATCTCACCGTCCTTGCCGGCCACGTGCCTGTCCGCGGCGAGTTGCTGGCAGGCCCGTGCGAGCTCGAGTTCGAGATCATCGATGCCGATCCGCGCCGCGTGAAGCGGGTGAAGATCACCCGCGGGCGCGGCCTCATCAGCCGCCCGGCCCCGGTGCGCGGCCGGCGCCGCGACGAGGAGGACCAGGCCGCGGCGGCAGCGCTCGCCTCCGATCCCGCGCCGGCGGCAGGCCCCGCCGCCGCCATGGCGACACGGTCCGCGGCGCCCGCAGCGGACCTGCCGGTGGCGTCCGCCGGTCCGGTCGAGGCCCCGCAGCCCTTGCCCTCGCCGGCCACCCAGGCCCAGCGCCCCCCTCCCGCCAAACCGCCCGGATCCGAGGCCGGCGCTTGACCGGCGGGCGGGCCTGCCCGACACGGGGGCCATGACGACAGCGCTCCGCGATTCGGCCGGCCCTGCGCCGGGCCTTGCCCGGTGACCGCCGCAGCCCTCGCGCGGGCCGTCATCCTCGCCTGGGGATGGCGGCGCACCGCCCTGGCCTTCGGCGCCGGCGCGCTGGCCGCCTTCGCCATGCCGCCCTTCGGCGCCTTCCCCGTGCTCGCCGTCAGCCTGCCGGTGCTCGTCTGGCTGGTGGACGGGGCGGCGGCCGCCGGTGGCGGCTGGCGCACGCTGATGGCGGCGGCGCGCACCGGCTGGTGGTTCGGCTTCGGCTACCACCTCGCGGGATTGTGGTGGATCGGCGCGGCCTTCCTCGTCGAAGCGGACCGCTTCGCCTGGCTGCTGCCGGTGGCGGTGACGCTGCTGCCGGCCGGCCTCGCGCTCTTCACCGCCATCGGCACGTTCATCGCCCGGCTGCTGTGGCGGCCGGGAGCCCGCCGCATCCTGGCGCTGGCGCTTGGCCTCACCATCGCCGAACTGCTGCGCGGCACGGTGCTCACCGGCTTTCCCTGGAACCTCTACGGCTATGCGCTGACGCAATATCCGTGGCTCGCCCAGGGCGCGGCCTATGCCGGGGTCTACGGCCTGACCCTGCTGACCGTCATTGTCTTCGCGAGCCCCTCCGTTCTCGGCGACGAGGACCTGTCGCCCATGCGCCGCTTCGCCGTCCCCGCGGGCGCGGCGCTGACGCTCATGTGCCTCGCGCTCGTCGGCGGCTGGCGCCTGTCGGGCGCCGACACTGGCTCGGTGCCGGGCGTGCGGCTGCGCATCGTCCAGCCCGACATTCCCCAGGACCAGCGGTTCCGCCCGGAGGCGCGGGACGAGATCCTCGGCCGCTATGCCCAGCTCTCGGACAAGCCGACCTCGCCGGAGCGCTCCGGGATCCGTGACGTGACCCACGTGATCTGGCCGGAATCCGCCTTCCCCTTCTTCCTGATCTGGGACCGCGAGGCGCTGGCGAAGATCGCCGACCTCGTGCCCCCCGGGGTCACCCTGATCACCGGCGCCGCCCGCCCCGAGGAGCCGCTGCCCGGCCGCCGCGAGCCGCGGGTCTTCAACTCAGCCTATGTGATCGACCACGAGGGCACGATCGGCCAGACCTACGACAAGGTGCACCTCGTGCCCTTCGGCGAGTACCTGCCGTTCCAGGACCGGCTTGAAGCCATGGGGCTCGAGGCGCTTACCCGCCAGCGCGGCGGCTTCTCGGCCGGCGACCGCCGCCGCACCCTGCTGATCCCCGGCGCGCCGCCGGCGGGCATCCTCATCTGCTACGAGGTGGTCTTCCCCGGGGCCGTGACCGCCTCGGACCGCCGGCCGCAATGGCTGATCAATGTCACGAACGACGCCTGGTTCGGCATGACGCCGGGCCCTTACCAGCACCTGCACCAGACCGCGGTCCGGGCGCTGGAGGAGGGGCTGCCGATGGTGCGCGCCGCCAATAACGGCGTCTCCGCCGTCATCGATCCCTATGGCCGGATCCTGCGCTCACTGCCGCTCGGCGCCCGCGACGTGCTTGATTCGGACCTGCCCCGCGCCCTGCCGCCCACCGTGTTTTCCCGCGCTGGTCACGTGCCGCTGGCGGTTGTACTGGGCGGTATTGTGATGATCCTGCTCCGTAGGGGAAGGCAGCGCATCATACAATCCACATGATGGGTATTGGGTTGCGGTAATTTACTTGTAACGATCTGGACAATTGGCCATAAGCAAAAAACCCTGATGCGGAACCCCATGGTTGGTGCGGTCAATCATGAGTGCTAAGGTTGTACAACCGCCTGCGTGATCGTGCGCGGTGAGCCTGGGGAGGCTGCTGGGTGGGTCAACTGAGGACGTGCCGAGGCACGGAGAAGCGCTGATGGTTGTCAAGAAAACCCCGAATCCCATCGACAAACACGTCGGCAGCCGCGTCCGAATGCGCCGCATGATGCTCGGCATGAGCCAGGAAAAGCTGGGTGAACGTCTCGGTCTGACTTTCCAGCAGGTCCAGAAATACGAAAAGGGCACCAACCGTATCGGCGCGAGCCGGTTGCAACAGATCGGTGCCATCCTCTCCGTCCCAGTCTCCTTCTTCTTCGAGGGTGCGCCGTCCGGTGAGCCGGCTCCCGAAGGTGGCTTCTCCGACGTCAGCGCCGCCTCCTACGTCGCCGATTTCCTGTCGACCAGCGAAGGCCTCGCGCTCAACCGCGCCTTCATCCGGATCAAGAACCCCAAGATCCGCCGCAAGATCGTCGACCTCGTCTCCTCCATTGCCGGCGACGACGACGAGCCGGCCTGATCTCCGCAAAAGCTGCGCCAGATCGCCTCGCCGCGTTCTTTTTTGCGAACGAACCGGTCTTTTTGCCAGTTTCGGACTTGACCGAAGAACGCGCTGTTGCCAGAACCTCGGCCGCTTGGGCGTCGGGAAAGCGCGCGTCCCCGGCGGCCGCGCGCCCTGAGGGTGCGCGGATGTTCAAATCCGGTTCATGGAACCGTCGCTAGCGACGGTCCGCGTCCCGCGATCCCCGTGGGCTTCTGTTTCTGGAGGACGGTTCGTGTCCCGCAGTTCCTATCTCTTCACGTCGGAATCCGTGTCCGAAGGACATCCGGACAAGGTCTGTGACCGCATCTCCGACGAGATCGTCGACCTGGTCTTCAAGGAGGCCGCCAAGGCCGGCGTCCCCGCCGCCTCCGTGCGCATCGCCGCCGAGACGCTCGCCACCACCAACCGCGTCGTCATCGCCGGCGAGGTCCGCGTGCCCGACTCGCTCCTGAAGAAGGGCAAGGACGGCAAGGTGCTGAAGGACGCCCACGGCAACCCGCTGGTGAACCCTTCGAAGTTCAAGTCCGTGGCGCGCAAGGCCATCAAGGCCATCGGCTACGAGCAGGACGGTTTCCACTGGAAGAAGGCCAAGATCGACGTGCTGCTGCACCCGCAGTCCGCCGACATCGCCCAGGGCGTTGACGAGGCTGGCAACAAGGACGTCGGTGCCGGCGACCAGGGCATCATGTTCGGCTATGCCTGCCGCGAAACCCCCGAGCTCATGCCGGCGCCGATCTACTACGCCCACAAGATCCTCGAGAACCTGACCAAGTACCGCAAGGCCGGCGAGAAGGGCTGCGAGAAGCTCGGCCCCGACGCCAAGAGCCAGGTCACCATCCGCTACGAGAACGGCAAGCCGGCCGCGGTCACCCAGATCGTGCTGTCGACCCAGCATCTCGATCCCAAGCTGACCTCCAAGGACGTGCAGAAGATCGTCGAGCCGGTGATCCGCGAGACGCTCGACGGCCTCGAGATCGCCAAGGACTGCAAGTGGTGGATCAACCCCACCGGCAAGTTCGTCATCGGCGGTCCGGATGGTGACGCCGGCCTGACCGGCCGCAAGATCATCGTCGACACCTACGGCGGCGCTGCCCCCCATGGCGGCGGTGCCTTCTCCGGCAAGGACCCGACCAAGGTCGACCGCTCGGCCGCCTATGCCGCGCGCTACCTCGCCAAGAACGTGGTCGCCGCCAAGCTGGCCGACCGCTGCACCATCCAGCTCTCCTACGCCATCGGCGTTGCCAAGCCGCTGTCGATCTATGTCGACCTGCACGGCACGGCGAAGCCGGGCGTTGACGAGGCGAAGGTGGAGAAGGCGCTGGCCGAGGTCATGGACCTGTCGCCCCGCGGCATCCGCGAGCATCTCGGCCTGAACAAGGCCATCTACGCCAAGACCTCGGCTTACGGTCATTTCGGCCGCAAGGCCGGCCGCGACGGCAGCTTCTCCTGGGAGAAGACCGACCTCGTCGCCAAGCTGAAGGACGCCGTCGCCGCCTGAGGCGACGCGCACCGACGGATCAGGGAAGGGGGCCTCGCGGCCCCCTTTTCCGTTTCCGGCCTCAATCGGCGGATGCGCCGTCGAGCATGGCGCAGGTGCGCATCGGCGCCGCCGCGAGCTCCAGGTCGCCATCGGCGGCGCCGAAAGGCAGCACCACCACCCGTGTCTCCGCCTCGCCGAGCGGGATGAACTTAAGGCCCGACGTCAGGGAGAGGCGGGCGCTCCGCGCGCCGGCGCCGAGGGTGACGGTGGTGTCGCCGGCCTCCTCGGCGCTGTCCTGCGACAGGAACCCCATGCAGCCGGCCCCGTTCGGCATGGGATCGACGCAGGTGGCGCGGTAGCTGAAGATGCCGGGCTGGTCGCGGCGGGTGAGGATCACGGTGATTTCGGCAACGGCGGGATCGCCGGGCTTGAGCGGCGTTGCCCGCGTGACCGCGAGCGTCAGCGACTTGACGGTCTGGGCCGCTCGGGCGCTGAGGTCGGCCGCCGAGAACTGGCGGGAGAAGCACGCTCCCTCGCCGGTCTGGACGAGATCGGTCAGGGGATCGGCCTTCGCGGCCGTCAGGGCCGCCAGGGTCGCCAATGCGACGAGAAGGGTGCGGGTCATGGTTCCGGGCCCGGGGTTGGTACGATTGACCCAACCATCGGCCGGAAACATTGCGCGCTTATGTTGCAACGCAACATGATGCGCTGCTAAGGCTGCAGATGTCGTCTGCGGCAAGGGCTCGACCAAGGTCGACCGCTTGGCCGCCTATGCTGCGCACTACGCATGGCCAAGCCGGCGTTGACGAGGCCATGCCGGCCACCGCTCAGAGCCGGGCGGACGGGTCCGACAGCCCACACGCTGCGAGCGGGGCCCGGGTGAGCGTGAGCCGCCCGTCAGCGGCGCCGAACGGCAGCACCACGACCTCCGGATCCGCCGCATTCCGCGGCACGACGGCGAGGCTCGACGCCAGCGAAAGCAGGGCCTGCCGCGCACCGGGTCGGATGACAACGGAGGCTTCGCTGGCTTCTTGGGGGCTGCTCGGCGGCAGGTTCCCCAGACAGCCGGCCCCGCCCGGAATCTCGTCGGCGCAGATCGCGCGGTACACGAAGGTGCCGGGACGGTCGGTTCGCTGGAAGGTGACGCGGATCTCCGCCACGGCCGGATCGTCTGGCCGGAGCCGGTCCGCCCGGGTCACGGCGAGGGTGAGGGACCGCAACCGCTGTCCCGCCTCGCGGGCGGCACCGGTGAACTGGCGGGTGAAGCAGGCGCTGTCACCATCGCGGACCAAGGCGGTCAGACGGTCGGCATGGGCTGTTGCGGCGCTGGTCGCTACCGTAGCGACGGCTGCCAGCGCGGCGAGGGTCTTGCGGGTCATGGCGGGAAGGCTCGCAGTTGAATGAACGTGGCCCGCAACATCCGCCTGTCCTGTTGCCGCAAGATGCTGCATTGCAGCGCCGCATGCTGCCAAGGCTTCCGCGCCAAATGCGGCGAGGCCCTTGCCAACCAGCCGCCTTGCCCCGATGAAGGCCCTCCCGTTGCGGGGTTGATCACGGACGCCAATGACGACCGACAAAGCCATGACCAACGACAAGCGCCTCGCGGGGCAGGGTTCCTTCTTCGGCCGGCGCAAGGGCAAGGCCCTGCGCCCGCACCAGGCCGACCTGTTCGAGACCCTGCTGCCGCGCCTGCGCGTCGATCCTGCGCGCCCCTGCGACCTTGCCGCCCTCTTTCCCCGCAAGCTCGACGGTTACGTCTTGGAGATCGGCTTCGGCGGCGGTGAGCACCTGGTGCGCGAGGCGACCGCCCATCCCCATCTCGGCTTCGTCGGCGTCGAGCCCTTCATCAACGGCATGGCGAAGATGCTGGCCGAGATCGAGCGGCAGGGGATCGACAATGTCCGCCTGCACACGCAGGACGCCGGCCTGCTGCTGCCCTGGTTCCCGGATGCCAGCCTCGACATCGTCTACCTGCTCTATCCCGATCCCTGGCCGAAGACCCGCCACCACAAGCGCCGGTTCGTCTCCGACGAGACGGTCGCCCAGTTCGCCCGCATCCTCAAACCCGGTGGCGAGTTCCGCTTCGCCAGTGACATCGACCACTATTCGGCCTGGACGCTGGAGCGGCTGCTGCGCTCGCCCGCCTTCACCTTCGCCGCCCGGGCGGCGAGCGACTGGACGACGCCCTGGTCGAACTGGCAGTCGACCCGCTACGAGGCCAAGGCCCTGCGCGAGGGCCGCAAGCCCTGCTACCTGACCTTCCGCCGCAACGACCCTTGAGGCGCAGCGCAGGCCTGCGCCGCGGGGCTTGCGGCGGGGCGAGGGCAGGCTAGCCTTCCGGCTTCGGATCCCGGAGCCGCCCCATGCCCGTCATCGACCGCATCGCCGCCTTCCACGACGAGATGACCGCCTGGCGGCGCGACTTCCACGCCCATCCCGAGATCGGCTTCGAGGAGGTCCGCACCTCCGGCATCGTCGCCGAGAAGCTGGAATCCTGGGGCATCGAGGTCCATCGCGGCTTCGGCAAGACCGGCATCATGGGCGTCATCCATGGCCGGCCCGGCAACCGCAAGATCGGGCTGCGCGCCGACATGGATGCCCTGCCCATGCCGGAGCTGAACGATCACCTGCCCTACAAGAGCACCTACGAGAACCGCATGCATGCCTGCGGCCATGACGGCCACACGACCATGCTGCTGGGCGCGGCGCGCTACCTCGCCGAGACACGCAACTTCTCCGGCACGGTGCATCTCATCTTCCAGCCGGCGGAGGAGGGGCTCACGGGCGCCGCCGAGATGCTGCGCGACGGGCTCTTCGAGAAATTCCCCTGCGACCAAGTCTACGGCATCCACAATGCGCCGCAACTGCCCTTGGGCACGGCGGCGATCCGCCCCGGCACGGTGCTGGCGGCGGTCGACTATTTCGACATCACCCTGAAGGGCCGCTCGTCCCACGCCGCCGAGCCGCATCGCGGCATCGACCCCTTGCCCTGCGCGGTGCAGATCTACACGGCGCTGCAGAGCCTCGTCAGCCGCCGCATGGACCCGCACGACACGGTGGTCCTCTCCATCGGCAAGTTCATCGCCGGCACCTCGCAGATCGTCATCCCCGAGACGGTGACCATGTCCGGCACGATCCGCACCCTGAAGCCGTCGACCCGGAAGGCGATGGACGAGCTCTTCCACCAGACGCTGGAGGGGCTCTGCGCCGCCCATGGCATCGAGCTGACGCTCGACTACCGCCGCTCCTATCCGCCGACCATCAACACGGTGGAGGAGGCCTCGGCCTTCGAGCAGGCCGCGCGCGACGTGGTCGGCGACGACCTCATCAAGGTGGACCTGCCCTCGCTCACCGCCGGCGAGGACTTCGCCTACTATCTGGAAAAGGCCCCCGGCGCCTTCATGCTGCTGGGACAGTCCACGCCCGAGCATGGTGCGGTGCCGGTCCACAACGGCCGCTACGACTTCAACGACGCGCTGCTGCCGATTGGCGCGAGCTGCTTCGCGCGGCTGGTGGAGCAGCAGCTGTCGGGGGTGTGAGGGGATTGAATAGGCGATAGGGGTGGGGCTTGAGAGGCGCCGCCCTTACCGGAAATGCTTCGACAGCTTCAGGCCCTGCGCCTGGTAGTTCGAGCCGACCTGCCCGTAGAGGCTCTTCGGCCTCTCGGTCATCCGCTCATAGACGAGCCGCGCCACGATCTGCCCGTGCTCGAGGATGAAGGGCACCTCGCGCGAGCGCACCTCCAGCACGGCGCGCGCGCCCTTGCCGCCCGCCGCCGCATGGCCGAAGCCCGGATCGAAGAAGCCGGCATAGTGGGCGCGGAATTCGCCCACTAGGGGGTCGAAGGGCAGCATCTCCGCCGCATAGTCCGGCGGCACCACCACGGCCTCCTTCGAGGCGAGGATGTAGAACTCGTCGGGGTCGAGGATCATCTCGCCCTTCCCCCGCTCCTGGATCGGCTCCCAGAAGTCGAGCACGTCATGGGCGGCCTTCTTGTCCACGTCGATGACGCTGGAATGGCGCTTGGCGCGATAGCCGAGAAGCCCGCCCCAGGCTTCCCCCATGAGGTCGATCGACACCGCGATGCCGACCGGGCCGACGATCGGCGTGCCGGTGTCGACGAGGCGCTCGGTTTCCTGCAACCCGTTGAGCTCGTCCAGCGTCAGCTCGGCGCGGCCGCGGCGGAAGCGGATCTGCGACAGGCGCGAGCCGGTCCGGACCAGCACCGGGAACGTCTGCGGCGAAATCTCGAGGAACAGCGGGCCCTCGTAATCCGCGGGGATCGTGTCGAAGGCCTGGGCGCGGTCGAGGATGACGCGGGTGAAGACGTCGAGCCGCCCGGTCGAGCTTTTCGGATTGGCGGTGGCGGAGATGCCGCCGCGCAGCGCAAGGCCTTCCATCAGCTCGACGAGATAGACGCAGCCGGTCTCCAGCACCGCGCCGCGGGTCAGGTCGATCTCGTGCAGCGCCAGCGATTGCAGCCGGTCCACCACCGTGCTCGACGGGCCGGGAAGGAAGCTCGCACGGATGCGGAAGGCGCGGGTGCCGAGGCGCAGGTCGAGCGAGGCCGGCTGCACCTGGTCGGCGTCGAGCGCGCGCGCGATGCGGATCTGGCCGCGCGCCACCAGCTCCTCGATGGCCTGTGACGGCAAGATGCCGTGAAGGGTTTCGTCCACCATCGCCCCAACTCCGACGAACAAACCGTTCGTCAAAACGAACAAAACGCTTGACGCTCTCTCCGCGCCGCCCTAGGACCCTTGCCTACGACGTGGAGATTTGGCCGGCTGGCTTGCGAACCACGCTAAACCATTCGCTAAAAGGCCGGGCGCGCGGGATCAACCCGGCCTCGGCACTTGCCGGGCCGGGTTCTGTTTTTTCCGGGGGACAAGTCCCGGATCGTGCCGTGAGGTCGCGCCATGAAGAAGCCCTTTGATCCCTCCCGCGTGCGGCCGGCGACCCGGCTGGTCCATGGCGGCACCATCCGCTCGGAGTTCGGCGAGACCTCCGAGGCGCTGTTCCTGACCCAGGGCCATGTCTATGACAGCGCCGAGCAGGCCGAGGCCCGCTTCAAGGGCACCGATCCCGGCTTCATCTATGCCCGCTTCTCCAACCCGACCGTGCAGATGTTCGAGGACCGCATTGCCCTCCTCGAAGGCGCGGAGGCCGCCAAGGCGACCGCCACCGGCATGGCGGCGGTGAATGCGGCCATGTTCGGCCAGCTCTCGGCCGGCGACCACGTCGTGGCCTGCAAGGCGTTGTTCGGCTCCTGCCGCTACATCATCGAGACGCTGCTGCCGCGTTTCGGCGTGCAGTCGACGCTGGTCGACGGCGCGGACCTCGCCCAGTGGGAGGCGGCGGTCCGCCCCAACACCAAGGTCTTCTTCCTGGAGAGTCCGACCAACCCGACCCTCGAGGTCTATGACATCGCGGCCATCGTCGCGATCGCCAAGAAGAACGGCATCAAGGTCACCGTCGACAACGTCTTCGCCACCCCGATGATGCAGAGCCCGCTGGCGCTGGGCGCCGATTGCGTCATCTATTCCACCACCAAGCACATCGACGGCCAGGGCCGCTGCCTCGGCGGCGTCATCCTCGGCTCGAAGCAGTTCATCCAGGACAACGTCTACCAGTACCTGCGCCAGACCGGCCCGGCGATGAGCCCCTTCAATGCCTGGGTGGTGCTGAAGAGCCTGGAGACCCTGCCGCTGCGCGTCGAGCGCCAGACCACCAGCGCCGCCAAAGTCGCGGACGCGCTGGCGACCCTGCCGGGCGTCACCAAGGTCATCTATCCCGGCCGCAAGGACCATCCGCAATACGAGATCGCCCAGCGCCAGATGCGCGGCGGCTCGACGCTGATCGCCTTCGAGGTCGAGGGCGGCAAGGCCGGCGCCTTCCGCGTCGCCAATGCGCTGAACATCATCAAGATTTCCAACAATCTCGGCGATTCCAAGAGCCTCATCACCCATCCGCCGACCACCACCCACGACCGCTTCACGCCCGAGGAGAAGCTGGAAATGGGCATCACCGACGGCCTGCTGCGCCTGTCGGTCGGCCTCGAGGACCCCGATGACCTCATCGATGACCTCGCTCAGGCGCTGAAGACGCTCGAATGGCCGCACGACGCCAAGATCGTGCGGATCTGACGGGACTCTTCGGAGGGGATTGGGCTTGAATGCCCCTCACCCTTCCCTCTCCCCGCAGGCGGGGAGAGGGGGCAACAGCCTCCCGCTCTGCATGGCACCGCCGGGCTTGGCATGACCGCGAAGAACAGGTCGCGACGTCGAAGTCCCCCTCTCCCCGCCTGCGGGGAGAGGGAAGGGTGAGGGGCCCACCTTCGCCTCAGCAGGCAGGCACCATCCCCCTTGCCGCTCTGGCCGCACAGTGCCAGAACGCGCTCATGTCCCTGCTCTCGCTCGCCTCGCGCCTCGCCCGTCCGGTCCTGCTCGCCACCGATCCGGAAACCGGCCACAATCTCGCCGTCGCGGCGCTGAAGACCCTGCCGCTGCCGGCCTGCGGCACGGACGACCGGCGGCTTGCCGTCTCCGCCTTCGGGCTCTCCTTCCCGAACCCGGTCGGCCTTGCCGCCGGCTTCGACAAGCACGCGGAAGTGCCGGACCCGGCGCTTCGCCTCGGCTTCGGCTTCGTCGAGGTCGGCGGCGTCACGCCGAAGCCGCAGGTGGGCAATCCGAAGCCGCGCGTGTTCCGCCTGGTGCCCGACGAGGCGATCATCAACCGCTACGGCCTCAATTCCGACGGCGTCGACGTCGTCGCCCGCCGCCTCGCGGCCCGCACCGGCAAGCCCGGCATCGTTGGCATCAATATAGGCCCGAACAAGGATTCGACCGACCGCGTGGCGGATTACGGCCTGCTCATCGAGAAGCTGGGCCCCCACGTCTCCTATCTGTCGGTCAACGTCTCCTCGCCCAACACGCCGGGCCTGCGCGACCTCCAGCAGGCCTCCTTCCTCGACGACGTGCTGGCGCGCTCGATCGAGGCGCGCGACGCCGTCGCGCCGGGCAAGCCGATCCTCGTCAAGATCGCGCCCGACCTGTCGCTGGAAGGCCTCGACGACATGGTCAGCGTCTGCCGCCGCCGCCGCGTCGACGGCATGATCGTCTCCAACACCACCATCGCCCGCCCCGAGACCCTCGCCGACCAGGCCACCGCCCGCGAGACCGGCGGCCTGTCGGGCAGGCCGCTCTTCCGCCGCTCCACCGAGATGCTGGCCGAGACCTGGCGGCGGGTGGAGGGGCAGTTCCCCCTCGTCGGCGTCGGCGGCATCGCCTCGCCTGAGGATGCCATCGCCAAGATCGCCGCCGGCGCGACGCTGGTGCAGCTTTACTCCGCGCTGGTCTTCCGCGGCTTCGGCCTGGTCGAGGAGATCAAGCAGGGCCTCGTCCACCGGCTGATGCGCGAGCGCATGGCCTCGGTCACCGACCTCGTCGGCACCGCCAACGCCGACTGGCGCCTCACCTGAAGGTGACGCGCATCAGGCCGGGCATGGCGAGGCCGAGATAGAGGCCGCGCACCGCCTGCAGGATGAGATAGGCGATCCACAGCCCGTCATTGCCGAAGCCGGACAGCAGCCACCACGCCGCGATGAAGGTCGCGAGCGAGGCCAGCATGCAGTTGCGCATGGCGACCGCCCAGGTCGCGCCGATGAAGACACCGTCGAACAGGAAGGCCATGACCCCCGTGAAAGGCGTCAGCGCCATGTAGGGCAGGTAGCGCTTCGCCTCCGCGCGCACGGCCTCCGAGGTCGAGACGAAGTCGATGGCCGCACCGCCACCGACGAAGAACACGGCGGAGGCGACCGTGCCGAAGGCGACCGCCCAAATCGAGGAGAGCCAGACCGCGCGGCGGAAGCTGGCCTCGTCGCGGGCGCCGACCGCCTGGCCGCCGAGCTGCTCGGCGGAGGTGGCGAAGCCGTCGAGGAAGAAGGCGACGATGCCGACGAAGTTCATCAGGATGGCGTTGGCGGCGAGCACCGTGTCGCTACCGACCGCCCCCTGGCGGGTGAAGAAGGCGAGCGAGGCGAGCAGCGCCGCCGTGCGGATCATGATGTCGCGGTTGATGGCGAAGGTCTGGATGAGGCGCGCCCGGTCGAGAATGACCGACCACGGCACGGTGAGGCGCCAGCCGAGCGAGGCGAGCACCACGACGAGGCCGACCGCCGCGCCGATCCATTCGGCCAACGCATTGGCGGTGGCGGCGCCGGCGATGCCGAGTTCCAGGACCGAGACGAAGAGCACGGTCAGGGCCATGTTGCCGACATTGATGACGATCTGCAGGACCAGTCCCGTCATGGTCCGCGCCTGGCCGATGAGCCAGCCGAGCACGGCGAAATTGATGAAGATGGCGGGGATCGAGACGAGGCGAACGGAGACATAGGTGTCGGCCGCCGCCGTCGCCGCAGGCGAGGCGCCCATGGCGCGAAAGATGAGCGCCAGCAGCGGCACTTTCAGCACGAGGATGGCGAGGCCGCAGGCGATGCCGATGAGCAGCGCCCGGGCGATGACAGCGCGCCGCTCGGTCTCGTCGGCCCGGCCGCGGGCCTGTGCAGTCAGCCCGATCGTGCCCATGCGCAGGAAGGCGAAGGCCCAGACCAGCATGTCCATGATGACCGCGCCGAGTGCCACGGCGGCAAGCGCGATCGGATCGCCGAGCCGGCCGATGGCGGCGGTGCTGACGATGCCGAGGAGCGGCGTCGTCACATGGGCGAAGATCATCGGCACCGCGATGGAGAGGATCCGGCGGTGGCTGACCTCGGGGGGCGCGGTCTGGGGGAGGGCGTGGGTCACCCGCCCGTTCTAGCCAGTGCGACCGGCGATTGCAGCTATCGGACCGGCAGGGGAGCCATGGGGCGGTGGCGGGACGGCAGGCGCGAAACCCTCTCCCTTCATGGGAGAGGGTGGCCGCGTCAGCGGCCGGGTGAGGGGGGAGCCACAGGCCCTCCGCCTGTGCGCGGTGTTTGCATCGAAACGCGACCTGAGCAGCCCCCTAGGCGGATCGAGGACCAACCCTCACCCGGCGCCTGACGGCGCCACCCTCTCCCATGAAGGGAGAGGGTTTAGTCCCCCGCCTCACGCGGCAGCGGCCCCGCCCCTCCCTGCCTCACCCCGTGTGCCCGGCCTCCCAGCCGAGCATGGCCTGCTTGCGGGTCAGGCCCCAGTGATAACCGGTGAGCGCGCCGGAGCGGCCGAGCACCCGGTGGCAGGGCACGACGAAGGAGATCGGGTTCTTGCCCACCGCCGCGCCCACCGCGCGCGCCGCCGTCGGCCGGCCGATATGGCTGGCGATGGTCGAATAGGTCGTCGCCTTGCCCATGGGGATGCGCAGCAGCGTCTCCCAAACCCTCACCTCGAAATCGGTGCCGATGAGGCAGACCCGCAGGGGCCGGTCCTCGCGCCAGGCCTCGGGGTCGAAGATGCGGTGGGCGAGGGGTCCGGTGACGCCGCTATCTTCGACGAAGCTGGCCCGCGGCCAGCGCCCGCGCATGTCGGCGAGCGCCGAGGGTTCCCCGCCCGGCTCGCAGAAGCCGACGCCGGCAAGCCCCCGGTCTGTCGCCACCACGATGGCGAGACCAAATGGCGAGGGATGGAAGCCGTAGCGCATGACCAGGCCCTCGCCGCCGGTCTTGTACTCGCCGGGCGACATGGCCTCGTGGGTGACGAAAAGGTCGTGCAGGCGCCCGGGGCCGGAATAGCCGACCTCATAGGCCGTATCGAGCACCGAGGCCTCGTCGCGCAGCAGCGAGCGCGCCGCGTCGAGCGTGATGGCCTGCAGGAAGTCCTTCGGCGTCAGGCCCGCCCAGCGGCGGAACAGATGGTGCAGGTGGCCCGGCGACAGGCCGACATGCTCCGCCATTTCCTCGACGCTCGGCTGGCGGCGCCAGTGGTCGGTGATGAAGGCGAGGGTGCGCCGGACGATCTCGTAGTCATCCGCCGCCTCGGCGAGGCGGATCGGGGTGCCGTGCTTTTCCAGCTGGACGACGTTGAGCATGGGGGCCTCCGCGGCTGAACATGGGCTGAGAGTGCGCCAGCCCGGCAGCCCCTGCCACCCGATTTCTCAGCCCTCGGCGATGTCCGCGACCTGGCCCCCGCTGATCCGCACGAGATCGTCGAAGCGCGTTTCGAACACGGCATTGGGGGCACCCGCCGCCGCCCAGATGCGATCGAGCTTGCCGAGGTCCTGGTCGATCAGCACCACCGGCGGCGTGAGGTGGCCGACCGGTGCGACGCCGCCGATGGCGAAGCCCGTGACCTGCCGCACCCAGCTGGCGTCGGGGCGCTCCACGCTCATGCCGACGATTCGGGAAACCTTCGCCGCATCGATGCGATTGGCGCCCGAGGCCACCACCAGCACCGGACGCTCGCCGGCGCGGAAGAGGATGGACTTGGCGATCTGCGCCACCTCGCAGCCGACGGCCGCTGCGGCATCCGCCGCCGTGCGCGTGCTCGCCGGAAAGGTCACGATCGCGTCGGCATGACCGGCTGCGGTGAGGGCGTCCCTCACCCGATCCACCGAACCGGCCATGATGATCTCCTCAGTCGAAGCGCGTGCGATCCGGTCCGCGCTTAGCCTCGGCGAGCGCCGCCGACAAGGCCTTGCCGAAGCCCTCCCGCTCGACGGGCGGCAGGAAGGTCGCGATGTCGAGCCGCCGCCGGCCTTCGTCCAGCGTCAGGCCGAGCACCTGGCCGTCCTCCTCGTCGCGCTGCTGGGTCAGCCGCGTCCAGGCGGGGTTGAAGCGCCATTCGCGGGCATGGCCGTGCCAGGTCACCTTGCGGATGCGCAGCTCGGTCGGCGTGACGATGACCTCCTCGAAGGCGCGGGCATGGCGGTAATTGGCCCGGAAGGCGAGGAAGATGATCAGCACGTCCAAGCCCAGGAAGGGCAGGACGGGCCAGGCTCCGATGGCGGTGAAGACCACCGCGCCGACGAGGTTGACCGCCGCCACCGCGCCCATCACGGCGAGGAAGCCGGGCCATCCCATCGAGCGGTGGGGGGTGAGGATCGCCGCGAAGAGCGGCGGGTCTTCGGCGTCGGCGAGGGCCGCGCCCGGTTGCATGTTGCCGGTGCTCATGACGACCGACTATACGAGCCACATGCCCGGTCCGACCACTCCGAAGTCGTCATCCACGCCCTCGTCGGCCAAGCCGAAGAAGCCGGCGCGCAAACGGGCGCCGAAGATCACCGCCGGCATGGCGCTCGCCAACACCGCGGCTGCGAAGGCCGCCGCGAAACGGCGCAAGCGTGATGGCCTGACGCCGGCCGAGATCGAGGCGATCTTCTTCCGCTTCCACGAGGTCGAGCCCGAGCCGAAGGGCGAGCTCGAGAGCATCAACGCCTATACGCTGCTGGTGGCCGTGGTGCTGTCGGCGCAGGCGACCGATGTCGGCGTCAACAAGGCGACGCGTCCGCTGTTCCAGGTCGTCGACACGCCGGAAAAGATGGTGGCGCTCGGCGAGGAGGGCCTCGTCTCCTACATCAAGACCATCGGCCTCTTCCGCAACAAGGCGAAGAACGTCATCGCCCTGTCGCGCCTGCTCATCGAGCGGCATGGCGGCGCGGTGCCGGTCGACCGCGAGGCGCTGGAGCAATTGCCGGGCGTCGGCCGCAAGACGGCGAATGTCGTGCTCAACATGGCCTTCGGCATCCCCACCATCGCGGTGGACACCCACCTCTTCCGCGTCGCCAACCGCACGGGCCTCGCCCCCGGCGCGACGCCGCTGGCGGTCGAGCTTGGGCTCGAGAAGGTGGTGCCGGACGCCTACCGCCTGCACGCCCACCACTGGCTCATCCTGCACGGCCGCTATGTCTGCAAGGCGGCGAAGCCCGACTGCCCCCGCTGCATCATCGCCGACATCTGCCGCTTCGAGCACAAGACGCCCGCCTGAGGCCAATCCCGGCGGGACCTAAGGGTGCAACCAACAGGGGAGGGACCATGCGTCGCGCCCGCCTTCCCCTCACCGCCGCTTTCGCTAAGATCGCGCCCATACAAGGCCCCACCGGGGGCCGGGAGGATTTCATGACCCGTTCGACCCGCCTGTCCCGCCGCACCGTCATGGCCGGCGCCGCCGCTGCCTTCGCTACCCCCGCCGTGGTGAAGGCCCAAGGCCAGACCATCAAGATCGGCTCGCTGCTGCCGCGCTCCGGCTTCTTCGCCCAGGCCGGCCAGTCCATGCATCGCGGCGCGCTCGCCGCGCCCGAGCTCCTCGCCCAGCTCGGCTACCGCGTCGAGATCGTCCACATCGACACCGAGTCGAATGCCGACGTCGCCCGCACCCAGGCCGAGCGCGCCATCAACGAGGGCTGCCATGTCCTCACCGGCGCCTTCGATTCCGGCCATACGCTGGCCATCGCCCAAGTGACCGAGCAGCGGCAAATCCCCTTCGTGGTCAATGTCGCCGCCGCCCCGCAGATCACCGAGCAGGGCTACAAGTTCCTCGTCCGCAACTTCCAGACCGGCGGCCAACTCGTCACCAACGGCCTGCGTCTCATCAAGGACGTGATGGATGCGAAATCCATCAAGTTCGAGAAGGCGGTGTTCCTGCACGCCAACGACACGTTCGGAACCGCCCAGCGCAACGCCATGGATGCCATCTGGCCGCGCGTCGGCCTGCCGATCGAGCTGGTCGACAAGATCGCCTATGACCCGCGCGCCCAGGACCTCTCGGTTGAGGTGACCAAGATCCGCTCGCTGAACCCCGACCTCGTCATGTGCGTCACCCGCGCCTCGGACGCCATCAAGATGGTGCGCGACATGGTGCGCCAGCGCTTCCAGCCCAAGGCCATCATCTCGCCGGGCTCGCCGGGCTTCTACGACGAAGAATTCTACCAGGCCCTAGGCCCGCTGGCCGATTTCGTCATGTTCGGCCTGCCCTGGGCCAACCCGAAGTCGCAGATGACCCAGGCCTTCGAGCGCTCCTTCGCCAAGGTGAACCCGAACAACCGCTTCGCCGTGGACAGCTTCAATGCCGGCTTCACCTTCGAGGGCCTGCTGATCGCCGCCGATGCCTTCAAGCGCGCCGGGACGACGAACGGTCCGCAGCTGATGGAGGCGGTGCGCGCCACCAACATCACCGACCACGTGATGATCGGCGGGCCCATCACCTTCGACGCCAAGGGCCAGAACCCGAACATCGGCTCGGCGCTGGTGCAGAACATCCGGCGCACGGCGACCGTCGTTCTGCCGAAGGACGTCGCCCAGGCCGAGCCTGTCCTGCCGCTGCCGGCCTGGCAGGGCCGGAGCTGAGGCGGGGGCGGGACGCCGGCACGCCTCGCGCCCAGGGGCGACATGCGCTATATGACCAACTTGTTGGTCAGGAGGCGCGCATGTCCCCCGTGAATCTGGCTGATGCCAAGGCGCGGTTGAGTGAACTGGTCGATCGTGCCGAGGCTGGCGATACGATCGAGATCGCCCGCCGCGGCAAGACCGTGGCGCGGTTGACGCCCGCCTCTGCCCTGCGAAAGCCCGTCGACGCCGCGGCGCTAGCGGCGGTCACGGACGACATGGCCCTGAGCCCAGAGAATGCCGGCGACTTTGTCCGGGCACTGCGCGACAGCGACCGGTATTGATGATCTATCTCGATACGTCGGTTCTCGTTGCAGCCCTCACGCGGGAAGCCACGACGCCTGCTGTGCAGGCTTGGCTCGCTCAACAGGACCCCGCGGACCTCTCGATCAGTCACTGGACCATCACCGAGTTCTCCTCTGCCCTGTCGCAGAAGCTGCGCATCGGGGCGATCACCGTGGATCAACGAGCCCGGGCGCTTTCGGTCTTCGCCACCCTGGTGTCGGAGAGCCTTCTGCTTCTGCCGGTCAGCAGCGATCATTTTGCCCACGCTGCCCGCCTGTCCAATCAGCATGAACTGGCCCTCAGGGCGGGCGACGCACTGCATTGCGCGATTGCAGCAGAACGGGGGGCGACGCTCGCAACGCTTGATCGCCGGCTTGCGGATGCGGCGCCGTTGTTGGGTGTGCCGACCGTGGTGCCCGTCCCGCGTTGAGGGGCACCTCTCCGCAGCCCGCGTCACGGCGGCTCGTCGCCCATTCCGGCACGGCGGTTGCTCCTCCGCCGCTGACCGTTTAACTCGCCCTGTCGCACCGCACCGGGATCGTCTCTGCCCATGCTTTGGTCGCTTTATGCCAACGTCCTTGTCCAGGGCGTCCTGACGGGCCTCGTCTATGGCCTGATGGCGCTCGGGCTTTCCGTCATCTTCGGCGTCGTCCGGGTGGTGAATTTTGCCCATGGCGAGTTCGCCGTGGTTGGCATGTACGCGGCCTTCATCCTGTTCCGCTCCTTCGGCATCGACCCCTTCCTGTCGATGCTGCCCATCGCGCTGGCCTTCTTCGTCATCGGTTACGGGCTGCAGCGCACCCTCATCAATCCCTTCGTGTCGCGGCCCGAGCACGAGCAGTTCATCCTGCTGGTCGGCGTCGCGATCATCCTGGTCAACGGCACGCTGATGATCTTCGGGCCTGATGCCCGCAGCGCCAACCTGCCCTATTCCTTCGACAGCTGGGATATCGGCCCGGTTATCGTCGACAAGGTGCGCGTCTATGCGGCGATCGCGGCGCTGGCCGTCTCCGGCCTGCTCTTCGCCTTCTTCCGCTTCACCGATACCGGCATCGCCATCCGCGCCTGCGCCGACAACCTCACCGGCGCCGCCGTGGTCGGCCTCGACGTGAAGAAGCTCTATGCGCTCACCTTCGGCCTGGGCCTTGCCTGCGTCGGCGCCGCCGGCGCGCTGATGGTGACGCTGACCGATGCGACGCCGATGATCGCGCCGGCCTATACGCTGCTCGCCTTCACCATCGTCATCATCGGCGGCATGGGCTCGATGACCGGCGCCATCATCGGCGGCCTGCTCATCGGTGTCGCCGATGCGCTGGCCTCCGTCCTGGTCGCGCCCTCCATGAAGACCATGGCCTCATTCGGCCTGCTCGTCCTCATCCTGGCGTTGCGCCCGCAGGGCCTCCTGGGGAAGCGCGCATGAACCCGCTCGCCTCGCTCTCGCATCTCGCGGCGGAGGCGCCGCGCCGCGCCCTCCTGCTGCTCGGCCTGATGGTCGCGGTGCTCGCCGTCGCGCCCGTGATGCTTGACCGCTACCTGCTCTCGGTCTTCTTCCTGATCTTCTGGTTCGCCACCGTCGGCCAGGCCTGGAACATCATGATGGGCTTCTGCGGCCAGCTCTCGCTCGGCCACGCGCTCTATGTCGGCCTCGGCGGCTATATCGGCGCGCTGCTCTGGGTGAAGTTCGGCATCTCGCCGGCCATCGCCATCGTGCCCGCCGTGCTGGTCGCGGCCACCTTCGGCGCCGCCATCGGCTGGCTCGGCTTCCGCTTCGGCATCGAGGGCGTCTATTTTGCTCTGCTCACCATCGCCTTTGCCGAGGTGACGCGCATCGGCTTCGACAACTGGTCCTTCGTCGGCGGCGCGGCGGGCTTCTTCATTCCTGTCTCGCAGGTCGCGAGCCCCATCAACCTGCGCGGCGGGCCGGTGCTCTTCTACTACGTGGCGCTCGCCATGATGGTGGTGGCCTTCGTCGTCTGCGCGCTGCTGCGCCGCTCCAAGCTCGGCCATGCCTGGCTCGCCGTGCGCGAGGATGCCGAAGCCGCCCGGGCGCTCGGCATCGACGTCTTCCGCGCCAAGATGGCGGCGGTGATCGTCTCCTCCGCCATGACGGCGGTGGCCGGCGTCGTCTATGCCTTCTACCAGAACAACCTCTTCCCCAGTCAGACCTTCGACATCGCCCGGTCCATCGAGATGATCCTCGCGCCGATCATCGGCGGGCTCGGCACCCTTTTCGGCCCCATCCTCGGCGCCTTCATCCTCACGCCTCTTGGCCAGATGCTCATCGCCCTGGTGGAGAAGATCGCCGGCCGCGCCATCCCCGGCGTCAATCTCGTCTTCTACGGCGCCGCGCTGATGGTCATCATATGGTACGCGCCGAACGGCGTCTGGCCCTGGCTGAAGAAGAAGCTGGGCATCCCGGAGGGCCGGGAATGAGCGTGCTCCTCGACGTCCGCGGCGTCACCAAGCGCTTCCGCGGCCTGACCGCCGTCGATAGCGTCTCCCTCACCGTCGACGAGGGCGAGATCTTCGCTGTCATCGGCCCGAACGGCGCCGGCAAGACGACGCTCTTCAACATGATCGCCGGGGTGATGAAGCCGGACACGGGGTCCATCACCTTTGCCGGCGAGCGCGCCGACGGGCTCGCCCCGCACGAGCTCTGCCAGCGGGGCCTTGCCCGCACCTTCCAGATCGTCAGGCCCTTCCCCGAACTCACGGTCCTCGAGAACGCCACCATCGGCGCCATGATGCGCGCGCCCGACATGGAGGCCGCCCGCGCCCATGCCGGTGAGGTGCTGCGCCAGCTCGATCTCTGGGAGCGGCGCGACGCCAAGGCGAAGTCCCTGACCCTGCCGGACCGCAAGCGCCTCGAATGCGCCCGCGCGCTGGCCACCGGCCCGCGGCTCCTGCTCCTCGACGAGGTCATGGCCGGCCTCAGGCCCACCGAGGTCGACCGCATCGTCGCCATCCTGCGCGAGATCAACCGCTCGGGAGTGACGATCCTGCTCATCGAGCACGTCATGCGCGCCACCATGGCGCTGGCGGGGCGCATCCACGTGCTGCACCACGGCGCCACCATCGCCGAGGGCACGCCGGAGGAGGTCACGCGCCACCCCAAGGTGCTCGAAAGCTACCTCGGAGCGGAGGCGCTCTGATGCTGTTCGTCCACGACATCGACGTGTTCCACGGCGACGCCCAGGCCCTCGACAAGGTCTCGCTGGAGGTGCCGGAGCGCGCCATCGTCGCCATCGTTGGCGCCAACGGCGCCGGCAAGACCTCGCTCATCCGCACCATCGCCGGCATGCACCAGCCGGCGGCGGGAACCATCCGCTTCAAGGACCGCGACATCACCGGCCTGCCGAGTCATGAGGTCTGCGATCTCGGCATCGGCCAGGTGGCGGAAGGCCGGCAGGTCTTCCCGACGCTCTCGGTCGCCGAGAACCTCGCCATGGGCGCGATGATCCCGCGCGCCCGCCGCCACAAGGCCCGCAACCTCGAGCGCGTCTACAGCATGTTCCCGCGCCTCAAGGAGCGCGCAGGCCAGGCCGCCGGTACGCTCTCCGGCGGCGAGCAGCAGATGCTCGCCATCGGCCGCTGCCTGATGGGCGAGCCTGAACTCGTCATGTTCGACGAGCCCTCGCTCGGTCTCGCCCCTGCCGTGGTGCAGGACGTGCTGCGTACGATCCGCGACCTCGCCGAGGGCGGGCTCACCTGCGTCCTCGTCGAGCAGAACGTCGCGGTGTCACTCCGGCTCGCCAGCCGCGGCTATGTGCTGGAGAACGGCCGGATCACCCTGTCCGGCACCGGCGAGGCGCTGCTTGCCGATGACGGGGTCCGCAAGGCCTACCTCGGGATGTGACCCTCACGCCGCGCCGGCTACCGCTGCGCGGGTCTTCTCCAGCACATAGGCCTCCACCGCCTCCTGGGCGTTCGGCAGGTGGGCGATGCGCTCCTCACGCGTCATGAGGTCGCCGAGCCAGGCCGGCAGCGCCGGGCGAACGCCGGAGGCCGCCTCCACCGCGTCGGGGAACTTGGCGGGATGGGCGGTCGACAACACCACGGTCGGCACGGACGGGTCGGCCGCCACCTTGCGCGCGGCGACGACACCGACAGCCGTGTGCGGATCGAGCAGATAGCCCGCCTCTTCGAGCGTCGTGCGAATGGTGCCGGAGACCTCCGCCTCGTCGGCCCGCGCCGCGGCGAATTCCTTGCGGATGGCGGCCAGCGCCGTCTCGCCGATGGAGAAGCTCTTGGACTGGGCAAGCCCCGCCATCATCCGCCGCACCGCGCCGGCATCGCGGCCTTCGGCGTCGAACAGCAGGCGCTCGAAATTGGAGGAGACCTGGATGTCCATGGAGGGCGAGGAGGTCGGCACGACCCCCGTCACCTCGTAGCGGCCGGTGCGCAGGGTGCGCTCCAGGATGTCGTTGACGTTGGTGGCGACCACGAGCTCGCTCACCGGCAGGCCCATGCGCTTCGCCACATAGCCGGCGAAGACATCGCCGAAATTGCCGGTCGGCACGACGTAGCGCGCGGCGCGGCCCGGCGCGCCGAGGGCAGCGCCGGCGACGAAGTAATAGACGACCTGCGCCACGATCCGCGCCCAGTTGATCGAGTTGACGCCGGACAGGCGCACACGGTCGCGGAAGGCATGGTTGTTGAACAGGCCCTTCACGATGGCCTGGCAGTCATCGAACGTGCCGTCGATGGCCACAGCATGAACGTTCGGCGCGTCCACCGTGGTCATCATCCGCCGCTGCACGTCGGAGACGCGCCCGTCGGGGAAGAGGATCACCACATCCACCTGGTCGAGGCCCTTGAAGGCCTCGATGGCGGCGCCGCCTGTATCGCCCGAGGTGGCGCCGACGATGGTGGCGCGCTGGCCGCGGGCCTTCAGCACATGGTCCATCAGCCGCCCGAGGAGCTGCATGGCGCAGTCCTTGAAGGCCAGCGTCGGCCCGTGGAACAGCTCCAGCACCCATTCGGAGGGCGACAGCTGCACCAGCGGCGTCACCGCCGGATGGCGGAAGCTGGCATAGGCCTCGTCGATCATGCGCGACAGATCGGCCTCGGCGATGGAGCCGGCGACGAAGGGGGCGAGCACGCGGCGGGCGATTTCCGGATAGGGCTGGCCGGACAGGGCCCCGATGGCCTCGGGCGACAGCGTCGGCCAGGTCTCCGGCACATAGAGGCCGCCGTCGCGGGCAAGGCCCGCCAGCAGCGCGTCGGGAAAGTTGAGGACCGGAGCCTCGCCCCGGGTCGAGATGTAGCGCATGGCGGGATCTCCGGCGCCTCGGCATTGGTCCCGGCGGGATTAGGCCCACCGGCCGGCCAAGGCAAGTCCGCAGCACGGCCGCGTCCTTGCTGGACCGTCCGTCATGCCCGTGTCACAGGGACGGGCGAGGAGCCCCGCATGACCATTCGCGCCATTCTCTTCGACAAGGACGGCACCTTCGTCGATTTCGACCGCACCTGGGGACCCGCGGCCTTCCGCGTCATGGAACGCATGGCGCAGGGCGACCGCGCCGGCGTCGAGCGCCTGATGGCCGTCTCCGAGTTCGACGAGGCGGCGATGCGCTTCCGGCCTACCTCGCCGCTCGTCGCCGGCTCGTCAGCCGATTACGGCCCGCTCTGGGCTGAGGCGCTCGGTCGGCCCTTCTCCTCCGCCTTCACCGACGCAATGGACGTGCTCTTCGTCGAGGAAGGGCTCGCCGGCCTCACTCCCATCGGCGATCCGGCCGGCGCCATCGGCGCCCTCAAGGCGCGCGGCCTGGTCCTCGGCGTCGTCACCAACGATTCCGAGAACGGCGCCCGCAGCCAGACCGCGCGGCTCGGCATCGACCACCATTTCGATTTCATCGTCGGCTGGGATTCAGGCCATGGCCGCAAGCCCGCCCCCGGCCAGATCACCGCTTTTCTTGATGCCTGGCAGATGGCGCCACAGGAGGTCGTGCTGATCGGCGACAGCCTTCACGACATGCATGCCGCCCGCGCCGCCGGGGTCATCGCCGTGGGCGTCACCTCGGGGCCGCTGGTGCCGGACGGCTTCGCCGACCATGCCGACGTGGTGCTGCCCTCCTTCATGGAGCTGGAGGCCTGGCTCGATTCCCGCGTCTGAGCCCTCACAGGCTTCGCGCGAAAGCCTCGCCGTCCTTCAGGCCAAGCTCGTAGGCCGCGCGGATGGCCTCGCCATCCGTCACCGCGAAGCGGCTGGTGACGATCGGCACGGAGGGCTGCACCACCGTCCGCGTCTCCGTCGCCGGAATGGTCTTGCCCGCCCGGGTCGTCAGCACCAGCGTCCGCCCGCCTTTGGCCTCGACCGTCGCGATGCGATCGATCGGCGGGTTGTCGACCAGCCCGCCATCAAGGGCCGGCCGTCCATCGATGCGCCCGACGGGCATGAAGGGCGGCACTGCGGCCGTGCCCATCAGCGCCTCCACCAGCGCCTCGGGCGTCTCCAGCTGATGCGTGGAGACGTGGCCGGCGGTGAGGCCGACATGGCGCCCCGCGCGGGAATGGGCGGCGCCGAGCACGACCTTTTCGACCTGGTAGGCGCCGATGGCCGCATAGGCCGCGACCATGGCCGGCATCCAGCGCGGCGGATGCGTCACCTGGATCAGGATTTCCGGCGCCGCCCGGAGCGCGGCGAGCTCCAGCGGGCCGAAGACCGTGGCGATGAGATCGCGATAGAGGTCGGCGACCACGAAGGGGGAGCGCCCCTTCAGGAGCCGGCCCCAGTCAAGCTCCCGCTCGATCGTGGCGCAGGCCTCCAGGACGATGCTGCGGACGCGGTCGCCTTCGCCGATGAGCGAGAAGCAGGCCTGGAAGGCGCCGGCCGAGACCCCGACCACCAGCGACGGATTCTGCGGGCGGATGGCGGTGAAGGCGTCCCAGAACCCGCCCTGCCAGTAACAGCGGTTGCCGCCGCCGGCGAAGGCGATGGCATCGAATGAATATCGGCTCATGAGCCCTATCCAACCACCGCTCGCCGGCCCCGTCGAGGCATGGCCGGCATCTTGTCGAAAGCCGGCCTGACGGGGGTTGCGCCGCGGCAGAGGCATCGCTATACACGCGGCCTGTTCGCGAGGCGGAGTGTAGCGCAGTCTGGTAGCGCACCACGTTCGGGACGTGGGGGTCGCAGGTTCAAATCCTGCCACTCCGACCAGCGGCCTCCGGGCGCGGTCGGGCCTACGCGAGCAGCTCCTGACATTTTGAAGGCCTTACGAGCCCGCGACGCTTGGCGCTCGGTTTCCGCGGCGCGTCAGGTCTGCATCACATAAGATACATTCCGTAGGGTAAGCTTAACCCTCTGTTCACGCTGTCCGTCTAATCCTTGTGGGGTGCACAGGAAATAGGCAGGGAGTATCCGATGGTGAGCATGCAACGCGGCAACGTGGTGGCGCTGTTCGGTTCGGAGGAGGCGCCCTCTTACGATCCGGCGAGCCCGGTCCATGTGGTTCGCACCCTGGCCGACGCCACCTCCGCGCTCGGCAAGGTCGCCGAACTCATCGATGGCGGCGCTCTCGATGCTGACACCAAGCTGGCGCTGATCCGTGGGGTCCAGGACCTGGTGGTGCGCGCCTTCGACCTGAACTCCCGCTACATGCAGGCCAGCGGTCTCACACGCCTGCCGTCGCGCTGAACGGGCCGCCGCCGGAACCCCTTGTCCCCGCGCCACGTTTCTCCTGCGACCTCAGGAGAGCCAGATGGCCGAAAAATCCCCCGACCTCGTCGAACCGGATCGCCGCCAGCATCCGCCGCCGTCCTATGACGCACCGGGGCCGCAGGTGATCGGCACCGACACGGCGCGCTCGGCCGTCACCGGCAAGCCGGTGCTGTGGGTGCTCATCGCCAGCCTTGGGGCGGCCTTCGTGCTGCTGATGCTGTACTGGGGCTTTTGGTCCGCCAGCCTGCCCTGAACCTCAGGCGGAGGCGAGCTTGCGCAGGCCCTGGTTCACGGGCGGCGGCACCACCTTGTACTCCCCGCACCAGTCGCTGCGTGAGACCGACGGCCAGCGTGCCGAGCCGTCGTCCTTGGCGGTCGGGGGGTGGGCGCGGCAGATCCCGCGCGAATCCAGATAGTTCCGGCAGTTGCCGCACATTTCCGCCATGTCGCGGGGGCTCCCTCGAAGGACAGACCCTACGATCATTAGCGCGTGGCGGTTACCTCAGCGTTTCCATCAAGCCTGCAAGCAGACGGGCCCGCGGCAGGATCGAGGACACCAGACCGTGCTCCTCGAGCGTGTGGGCGCCGGCGCCGTCGATGCCGAGGCCGTCCAGCGTCGGCACGCCGAGCGCCGCGGTGAAATTGCCGTCCGAGCCGCCGCCGGTCATCGGGCAGTCCTCAAGGTCGAAGCCGACGGCATGGGCAACCGCCTTGGCGCGGTCGAGGAGCGCCACGATCGTCTCGGTCTTCGGATAGGCGGGGCGGTTGATGCCGCCTTCGACGGTCACGGTCACATCCGGCGTCACCGGCTGGAGGCCGAGGATGCGGGCGACCATCTCCTCACCCACCTTCGGATCGGGCACGCGCAGGTCGATCTCCGCCGTGCAGGTCTCCGGCGTGACGTTGGCGGCGGTGCCGCCCTTCACCAGGCCGACGGTGGTGGTGATGGCGCGCGCATAGTCGGTCATGCCCTCGATGGCGAGGATCTGGTGCGCCATTTCGCGGATGGCGCTGCGGCCGTCCTGGTGACGCGCGCCCGCATGCGCGGGCCGGCCGGTGCAGGTGAGGGTGAAGCGGCCGACGCCCTTGCGGGCGGTGACGATCCGGCCGCCGTCGCGGGCGGGCTCGGTAACCAGCACATAGGCGGCCTTCGCGGCCTCTTCCTCGATCATGGCGCGGGAGGTGGGGCTGCCGACCTCCTCGTCCGGGGTGAAGAGGAAGGTCACTGGCCGCGCCGTCGGCACGCCGGCCCGCACCAGCGCGCGATAGCCGGCAACCGCCAGATAGGCGCCGCCCTTCATGTCGTAGAGGCCCGGCCCGAACAGCTTGTCGCCTTCGCGCCGGAAGGGCAGGCGCCCGGTCAGCGTGCCCTTGGGGTGCACGGTGTCGATATGGGTGAGGACCAGGATCGGCTTCTCGTTGGAAGCCTCCGCGCTCGACACCTTGAGGATCCCGCCATAGCCATCGACGCCGGCAACGCGGTCGAACCTCACCGGCAGGCCCTTGAAATCGTCCTCCACAGCATCGAGCACCGCCTCGACGCCGGCCGGATCATGGGTGGGGCTTTCGATCGAGACCCAGCGGCGGATGCCCTCGATCACCTCGTCCTCGTGCAGCGGAACGGTCGCAGCCCGGATGCTCATGTCAGTCCCTCATCGTTCGCGTTGGGCGCGCCGCGCCGCAACCCGCATCTCGTCGAGCGCGGCGATGGTCCGCCGCGCGTTTTCGCCGAAATCCTGCCGTCCGTAGCGCGCGGCCGAGCGCATGTCGATGCGGGCGCGCCCGTTCACCGAGCGGATGCGGATGACGATGTCGTCGCGAAAGCCCAGCAGCAGGGAGCGCGTCACCATCTCCACCCGACCCTCGCGGTCGGGGCCGCGATAATCGACCTGGTCGAGCACGGTCCAGCGCCGCGATTCCACGAGGTCGTTGACGATCTCGTTGACGCTGTCCGCCGGCAGGTCGACATCGATGCCGCGGATTTCCGGATAGATCCGCCGCTGCACCGGCGCGAAGGCGGCGGGATAGGCGACTGGATTGGCATTGGCGGGCCGGGCCATGGCGGCGATGCCGAAACTCGGCGGATCGGTGAGGTCGCTGGTGATGTCGTTGAGCGCCGGCAGGCGGAGGCCAATGACCATCAGCGCCACGGGATAGGCCGAGACGGCGAGGCCCAGCACGACGGCGAGCGTCGCCCGCCGCGCGCCGCCATAGCCCGTCACCCAGATGACGATGCCGCCGAGCACCGCCAGCAGCACGCCGATGGCGACGATGGCGAGGCCGAGGGCGAGGGCGATCACCGCCTGGTAGCCGTCCAGCCGGTCCAGGCGGGCGGCGAGGATGGCCACCAGCATCACCGCCATGCCGGCAAGCACCAGCCTCAGGCCCCAGATGGCGAGGCGGGAGGTCGGTTCGACGAGAGGTCTGCGCGGCATGCGGGCTCGGTCCGGCTCAGCTGGTCGTGCTGCAGATAGCACGCAGCGCCTGCCATTGCGCGGGCGACAGGGCAGGGGCCACCACCGGCTTGTTCTCGGCGAGCTTGCGGATCGCCGCCTCGCGCTCGGGGCCTGCCGGATGGCTGTTCAGCCAGGTGAGCACGCCGGGCATGCCGTCGGCGCCGGCGATGCGGAAGAAGCGGGCAAGGCCTTCGGGATCGCCGCCGGCGCGCAGCATCAGGTCCACGCCGAAGGCGTCGGCCTGCCGCTCGGCATCGCGCGAGAAGGCGCTGGAGAGCAGAGTGCGCGAGGCGATGAGGATCGCCGTGCCGCCGGCGAAATCGCCGAACACCGTGCCGAGCAGGAAGGCGAGCCCGCCGGACTGGATCGCCGCCTGCAGGCCGTGGCGGTGGCGCACATGGCCGATCTCGTGGCCGAGCACGCCCGCCACCTCGTCGGGCCCGCGCGCTTTGTCGATCAGGCCGCGCATGACGTAGATGTAGCCGCCGGGCAGGGCGAAGGCGTTGACCATGCCGCTGTCGAGCACCACCACGGTGAGCGGCACGTGGAGGCCGGCGGCCCGCTCGTAGCGGCCGACGAGATCGGCGAGTGCGGCGACGCCGGCCGGCGCCGAGCAGGTCTTGAGGCCGCGCGGCCCGCCGAACTCGGTGCGGACCTGCGGGTCCATGGCCGCGCCGAGCCTTTGCTCGACGGAGGCGGGCACCAGCGGTGCGATGCTGCTCGCCAGAGCCGGCAGGCCCCAATAGGCAAGGCCCATCAGCGAGACCACGGCCGCCAGCGCCCAGAGCACCACGGACCGGCGCTCGCGCCGCCCGCCCTCTGCGCCGGTGAGCGACAGCGGCGCGCGTGCGGAGAGCTCGGCGGCAAAGGCGGGGTCGTCGACCTCGAGCCGTGGTTCGGCGCTCGAGCCCGGCTCCGGCACGCGGGTGATGGCGAGGCCCGTGCCGCGGAACCCCTCGATGCGGCGGATGGCGGCATAGGGCCAGCGCGCCACCACGAAGCCCTCGCCGGAGAAGATGGCGAGCCCCTCGGGATGCAGCGAGACCTCCACCGCCTGCCGGCGGCTGGTGATCCCGTCATAGTACCGGGCGGAGATCGAGGGCATCAGGTGCTGAACCCGAAATCGACGGCGCTGC
Source organism: Phreatobacter oligotrophus (assembly GCF_003046185.1). NCBI lineage: Bacteria > Pseudomonadati > Pseudomonadota > Alphaproteobacteria > Hyphomicrobiales > Phreatobacteraceae > Phreatobacter > Phreatobacter oligotrophus. The sequence continues at coordinate 211,914 of NZ_PZZL01000002.1, read as the reverse complement.
CGAGGCTGTCGCCCATGGCCGAGGCATCGACATTGTTGGCGCGGGCATGGTCGAGCGCGGCGAGGTTCACCACCGCCAGCGACGACAGGCGGGCGCGCTGCAGGCGCAGGTCGATCAGCAATTGCTTGGCGATCCACATCGTGCCGAACAGGACGAGATAGGCGACGACGACGAGCAACCCGCCGATGATCCCGGCCGTGGTCGACGAGACCCCGTCACCGCCACGCAGGATCGCCACGGTGGCGATGCCGCCGAAGCCGATGGCCGAGACGATGCCGAGCAGGATCAGCACGCCGAACAGCGCCACCGCGCCGAGGAGATAGACCCGGTAGGAGGCGCCGATGGTGAAGCGCGAGGTGAACGAGGCCCCGCCGATCCGCGTGCCCTCCATCCGCCAGCGGAAGGCGATGGCCTGGAAGGCCGGGAAGAGCAGGATGGGGATGACGATGGTCAGAAGACCCACTCCCGCCACCGCGGCGATGGCAAGCCCGACCACCGTCGAGACGCGCGAACTCGAGCCGTCCAGCCAGAGCCACAGCGCATCCCAGGCCTCGGGCGGCACGGAGGCGATGATGGAGATGACCGAAGCGACCGGCAGCGCCAGCGCGATCAGCCAGAGCACGATGCCGCGGCGGAACAGGACGATCGGCTCGCCGGTGAAGTCGCCCTGAACGTCGCCGTACCAGGTGTTGCGCATCTTCATCCGCTCCATTGCCGCGGTCGCCCAGGGGTAGAACAGGCCGAGCGACAGCACGACGAGGATCCAGAGGCCGAAGGCGCGGAACGCATAGGACCAGGCCGACCCGGTCATGCGCAGGCGCAAGCCCCGGAAGGAGGTGCGGGTGAGCCGATAGCGGCGGCCGGCATAGACCGCGAACTGGCCGAGCAGGGCATAGGCGAGGAAGACCGTTCCGGAGACGACAAGCTCGGCCTGCGGCAGGCCCAGCAGCACGAGGAAGGCGCCGAGCTGGATCGGCAGGACCACGGCCAGCGCGATCAGGAAGCCCTTGAACAGCTCCATGCCCCGGCCGGTATAGGTGATGTCTTCGGGCCCGACGAAGCTGTGGCCCCAGTAGTAGCGGCGGATCTCGGTGGTGAACCAGAAGCGGTAGAGGCCGAGGGTGAGCACCTGCAGGACATAGCCGCGGACGAGGAGGCCGAAGAGCTCGCCGTTCTCGCCGGTGAACACCATCCGCGTCGGGGGCGCCGGGGTGGGTGCAGCCGGGGGAGGGGGGCTCACCGGCGGCACGGAGGTGGTTCGCGCCGCAGTGAGCGAGGCTTCCGCCGCCGCCATGGCGGCCGCGGCCGAGCGCGGCCCCCAGGGTCCCTGGCTTGCGCCCTGGCCTGCGCCCTGCGGCGATGATCCCGGCCGGGACGGGTCCATGGGACCCGGCGGGGCGGCTTCCGTCATTCCATCCTCCGGTCGATGACGGAGGCCATGCTAGCCGCCCCCGCGTTGCAGCGCCACGACGCCGCACGCGTTTCGCTGTTGCGATGCGGCAGGGCTCAGCCGGGGAAGCGATAGGCCTTGAACTGGTCGCGCAGCGCCGTCTTCTGGATCTTGCCGGTGGCGGTGTGCGGGATCTCCGGCACGACCACCACGTCGTCGGGCATCCACCACTTCGCGATCTTGCCCTCCATGAAGGCGAGCAGCCCGTCGCGGGTCGGCGTGCGGCCGGCCTTCGGGACGACGATCAGCAGCGGCCGCTCGTCCCACTTCGGATGGGCGATGCCGATCACCGCCGCCTCGGCGACGTCGGGATGGCCGACCGCGAGGTTCTCAAGGTCGATGGAGGAGATCCACTCGCCGCCCGACTTGATGACGTCCTTCGAGCGGTCGACGATACGCATGTAGCCGTTGGGGTCGATCGAGGCGACGTCGCCGGTGTCGAAGAAGCCGTCCTCGTCGAGGATCTCACCGCCCTCGTTCTTGAAATAGGCGGCGGCGATGGACGGCCCGCGCACCACGAGTCGGCCGAAGGCCTTGCCATCGCGGGCGAGCTCGCGCTTGGAATCGTCGACGATCTTCATCTCGACGCCGAAGGGCGGGTGGCCCGTCGTCTCCTTGATGTCGAGCCAGGCATCGCCGGTGAGGTCGGCGACCTCCGGCTTCATCGAGCAGACCGTGCCGATCGGGCTGAGCTCCGTCATGCCCCAGGCATGCAGCACCTCGACGTCATAGACATCGCGGAAGGTCTGGGTGACGGCGCGCGGGCAGGCCGAGCCGCCGATGATCGTCTTGCGCAGATGGGGCAGCTTCAGGCCGTTCTGCTCGAGATGCTGCAGCAGCATCAGCCAGACCGTCGGCACCGCCGCCGAATGCGTGACCTTGTAGGTGTTCAGCAGTTCGTAGATCGAGGCGCCGTCCATCTTCGGGCCGGGCATGACCATGGTCGTGCCGGCCATGGGCGCGGTGAAGGCGAGCGACCAGCCATTGGCGTGGAACATCGGCACGACGGGCAGGATCGTGTCGCGCGCCGCGAGGCCTAGCATGTCCGGGCCGTTGGCGATCAGCGAGTGCAGGATGTTGGAGCGGTGCGAATAGACGACGCCCTTGGGGTTTCCCGTCGTGCCGGAGGTGTAGCACATGCCCGCGGCGGTGTTCTCGTCGAAGCTCTTCCAGGCGAAGTCGTCATCGACCTCGTTCAGCCAGTCCTCATACGCGACAGCGTTCCGGAGGCTCGTCTGCGGCATGTGCGCGCCGTCGGTCAGCACGATGTAGCGCTCCACCGTCGGCAGCTTGTCCTGCAGCTTCTCCAGCAGCGGCACGAAAGTCAGGTCGATGAACATCATGCGGTCCTCCGCATGATTGGCGATCCAGGCGATCTGCTCGGGGAAGAGGCGCGGGTTCAGCGTGTGATAGACCGCGCCGATGCCGGTGATGCCGTACCAGACCTCGAGGTGCCGCCAGGTGTTCCAGGCCACCGTGCCGACCCGGTCGCCGAGCCCGATCCCGTCCTTCTCCAGCCGCTTGGCGACCCGCAGCGCATTGCGGCGGATGGCGGCATAGGTCGTCTCGACGATCGGCCCCTCGACGGAGCGGGAGATGACCTTGCGGTTGGCATGATAGAGCCCGGCATGGTCGATGATCTTCGAGATGAGCAGCGGCCAGTCCTGCATCAGACCCAGCATGGCGTCCTCCACGACGGTGTGTTTGCGGCCGGGCGGGCGGCCGATCGGTGCCGAAACCTAGTGCAGGAGGCGGAGCGGCGTCCACAGACGCCTCCCTCTGGCCTTCGGCAGTGGCGGACGGCGCCGATGATCCACACCGGGCGTTGAACGGCGGCGATCACATCGCTATGGTCCGCCCCGCCTGACGCCGGAGCAGCGCTCCCGGCCGCACTGGGTCGTCGTCTAATGGTAGGACTCGGGTTTTTGGTACCCGCTATCTAGGTTCGAATCCTAGCGACCCAGCCAGGCATGCCGCAGCGTCCTGCGGAACAAAATCGCCAATTCCTTCGTTTCCAGCTCATGATCCGGCCCGCGCAAGTCGTTCGCGTCGCGGGCCCCCACGCTGGAATCCATCCCATGACCACGTTCCCCTTCACGGGGGCCGCCGCGGGCATCCTGTGCCTCGGGGCTCTCGTCCTGTCGCCCGCCGCCACGGCAAATCCCCTCCGGATCGACGCCGGCCCCCGCGTCTGCTCGGCCGAGACCCAGCATGCCGCGCTGGTGTCCCGCCGCGGACAGGCCGCCTCCGAGCGCGTGCTCCAGTTGGTCGAGGGCAACCTCGGGCTCTTCGCCGTCGACCTGTCGCTCGATGCCCCGCTCTCGGCCGAGGTCGCCGAGCAGCAGATGGCCATCATGCGCTCGGTTGCGAGCGAGCTGGGCATGGCGGCTGACGCCACCCCCGAGCCGCATCAGGCTGCGGCCCTGGCGGAGTGATCAGCGCACGCAGATCCGGAAGTCCGCGCCCTCCCAGCAGGCCCGGTCGGTGGTCGACCGGCGCGCCGTGCCCCAGCGCGAATTGATGCCGTCCCGGGTGAGGCCGCGCACCTCGGCCACGCCCGGCTCGATGATCGACACGCTCACCGACAGGATCGGCCCAAACAGTGCGCCCTGGCCGCCGCCGCGCGGCGAGAGCCCGAAGGAGCCGTCGCGCCCGTCCGGCTGGAAGTCGCAGATCCGCTCCAGCGCCACCCGGCCGTTCTGCTCGATCCGGCACTGCGCATCGCGGGCGGCGGCGGGCAGGGCGCTGGCGGCAAGGAGGAGGGCGGCAACGGGCAGGGCGCGGGTCATGTTCGTCATGGGACTTGGTTCGTCTCGCTGGAGGCGGGAAGGCTTCGCGCACTTGCACCGCCTGGGCCGCGAACTCAAGTCGGCCCGTCTCAGGCCGCCGCGTGGCGCGCCGTCTTCTGCCAGTATTCGACGATGGCGCCGATCATGGCGCGGTAGCCCTCCAGCGACGAGGGCTTGCGGAACATGGTGTTGGCGCCGGCCTCATAGGCCTTGTCCACCGACAGGGTGGACCCGTCGCCGGAAATGACGATCACCGGGATCTGCCGGGTCAGTTCATCGCGGCGGATGCGCTTGAGGAACTCGAACCCGTCCATCGCGCCGAGCGTCAGGTCGAGGATGATGATGTCGGGATCGTCGGGCAGCGCCGGATTGTCGCCGCGGGCATCGGAGAAATGCAGCCGGGCCAGCCCTTCCTCGGCCGAACCGAATGTCTCGAACGAGCAGTCCGGGAGGCGTTCCTCGAAGAACTGGATCATGAAGCCGATGTCGTGGAGTTCGTCATCGATGATCATGATGCGGGTCAACTGCCGCATGTGGTTCCCCGTCGCCTGGGAAGGACAGAACAATCTGCAAAAAACCCCGCGGCGGCGGGATCGAGAATCTCCCTCCCGCCGCCGGCGCGTTTGAGCATAGGAGGACGATGCGCGGGGAAGCAATCACCACGGCGTTACCATCATGCCGCAAGGGCGATGCCGATCAGGCCGCCTCGCCGCCACCCCGACGGGGGGCCGGAGTTGACGCAGCGGAGCGCTGCTATGATCACCCCGGAAGCGGCCTGCGAATCGGCCGACCCCAGGGGAGGCAGGCAGGGTGCAGGAGGTCGGCAAGGAGCGATCGCTGGCGGTCTATCTCGTCGCCTTCGCGGCGGTGATCGTTGTGCCGCTCATGCTCCTGGCCGTTGCCGTGGCCTGGCGCTTCGCCGATGCCGAGATCTCGCGGCTCAAGCTGGTCGGCCAGCAGCGCACCGAGGATGTCGCCGCCGAGATCGAGCGGATGCTCGGCAGCCGCCTCGACATCCTGCGGGTGCTCGCGACCTCCCCGGCCATCGATGCCAGCGACCACGCCGCCTTCGACGCCCAGGCGCGGCAGTTCACCGAATCCGGCGTCGACATCCGCCTGCGGGCGCTCGACGGTCGGCTGCTGGTCGATACCGGCCTGCCGCCCGGCGAGGTGCTGCCGCACTGGCCGCTCCTCGAGCCGATGACGGAAGCGATCCGCAGCCGCCAGCCGGTCTTCTCCAGCCTCTTCGTCAGCCGCGGCACCAGCACCTATGCGGTGGCCATCTTCGTGCCGGTGGTCCGCGACGGAACAGTGGTGGCGCTCGTCTCCAACACCTTCAGCCCCGAGGTCTTCCATCGCTTCATGGTCCGCGCCGGCATCAGCGATCCCTATTTCGCCTCGCTGTCGGACCGCTCCGGGCTCATCATCGCCCGCTCGGCCAATCACGAGGCATCCGTCGCCCGCCAGCTGCCCTCCTTCGACGCGGCGGTCGGACGGTCCGGCTCCTGGAACGGCATCAATGCCGATGGCCTGAAGGTCAGGGCCTTCTACCAGCGCTCGGATCTCAGCGGCTGGCTGGTGACGCTCGGCCTGCGGGAGAGCGCCATCGACGCGGCGCTCTGGCGCACCTTCGGCGGCGTCACGGTGGTCGGCCTCCTGCTGGTCATCCTGTCGATCGCCATGGCCACCGTCCTCGTGCGCCGCCTGTCGCGCGCCGCCAATGCCATGGTCGAGGCCGCCGCCGCCATGGAGCGCGGCCAGCTCACCGTCGTCCCCCGCACCGACATCGTCGAGGTGAACCGCGTCGGCGAGGCCTTTGGCCGCGCCTCGGTGAAGCTGCACCTCCAGGCCTCGGCGCTCGCCCGCGCCAACCGCGAGCTGGAGCGCCGCGTCGAGGAGCGCGGTGCGGCGCTGGAGGCGAGCGAGGAGCGCTACCGGCTGCTGGCCGAGAATGCCCGCGACACGATCCTGCTGCGCAACGTCGAGGGGCGCCTCTTCTACGCTTCGCCGTCCTGCCAGCGCCTCCTCGGCTACACCCCGGAGGAGATCGTGGCGATCCACCCCGTCAGCATCGTCCATCCCGACGACTGGCGGCGGGTGGACGGCGTCAACCGGGCCATGGCCGACGGACGCGAGCTCGGCTTCAGCATCCACCGGCTGCGCCACAAGGAGGGCCACTGGGTGTGGATCCAGGCGGCCTATAGCCGGCTGCCGCATGCATCGTCTGACGAGCCCTCGATCATGGTCGTGGTCCGCGACGACACCGAGCGGCAGGAGCAGGAGACCAAGCTCCGCCAGACCAACGAGTCGCTGCGCCAGTTCTCCGCCATCGTCTCCCACGACCTGCAGGCGCCGCTGCGCCACATCAACATGTTCTCCGACATGCTCGGCGCCCGTGTGGCGGGAACGGACGCCGAGGCGGCCGGCTATGCCGCCAAGATCCAGGGCAGCGTCGAGCGAATGCAGCGCCTGATCCGCAGCCTCAACGCCTATACGCAGGTCGCCTATGCGCTGGAGAAGCGGGACGCCGTGGACCTCGCCGTCGTGGTGAGCGAGGCGGTCGCCATGCTCGATGCCGACATCCAGGCTGCCGGCGCCACCATCAAGGTGTTCAACCTGCCGACCATCGAAGGCGACCAGGAACTGCTCGTCCGCCTGTTCCAGAACCTCATCGGCAATGCCGTGAAATATCGCGGCGACGAGCCGCCGGTGGTGAAGATCCGCGCCCGGCCCGCCGGCCGCTTCTGGGAGGTCGCGGTCGAGGACAACGGCATCGGCATCGACCCGCTCTATGCCGATCGCGTCTTCGAGATTTTCCGCCGCCTGCACCGCGACGAGAGCCGCTATCCCGGCATCGGGCTTGGCCTGGCGCTCTGCCGGCGCATCGTCGAGAGCCACGGCGGTGAAATCTGGCTCGACAAGGACTGGCCAAAGGGCGCACGGTTCCAGATGACCCTGCCGCGTCGGCGGGCGAAGGCGGAGCGAAGGACGGGAGGAGGCGATGGCGAAACCCAACCGGTCGATGCTGTTGGTCGATGACGACCCGAACGAGCTGTTCTTCCTGCGCAACGCCTTCGCGGCGACCGGCGGCGCCGTCGACATCCGCCATGCCGAGAGCGGCGAGGTGGCGCTGGCCGAGATCGCCCGGGAGAGCCCGGACCTTGTCCTGCTCGACCTCTCCATGGCCGGCATGGACGGCTTCGACGTCCTCCAGCGGCTGCGCGCCGACGAGGCGACGCGGACCCTGCCCACGCTGATCTTCTCAAGCTCCGACCGCGACGAGGACATCCGCCGGTCCTATCGCGAACATGCCAATGCCTATCTGGTGAAGCCGCGCTCCTCCGACGGCTATCGCGACCTCGCCAGGAACCTCGAGGGCTTCTGGTACGACACGGCCCGCCTGCCGTGAGCCGTGCGCCTGCCGTCCTGCTGCTGGCCTCGCTGGTGCTCGCCGGCTGCGTCACCACCGGCGCGCCGGCCTGCCCGCCGGGCGGCCGCGAGCGGCTGGTGGCGGACCTGCTCTTCGGCCGCAACATCGGCGGGCGGCTGGGGGTCTCGGAAGCCGCTTTCGCGGGTTTCGTCGACCGCGAGGTGACGCCGCGCTTTCCCGACGGCCTCACCATCACCGATGCCCGAGGCCAGTATCGCGAGGCCTCGGGCCGGCTGATCCGCGAGCCCTCCAAGGTCATCACCATCGTCCTGGCGGACGAGGCCCGCGACCTGCCGCGTCTCGCCGAGGTCGCGGCCGCCTATCGCCGCCGTTTCGCGCAGGACTCCGTCGGCATTGTCACGAAGCGCGCCTGCGTCGCCTTCTGACGGACTTGTCTGCGGCGAAAGGACGGGGCTAGATCGTGCTCCGCACCTGAGAAGAGCGCCCATGAACGCCCCGACCGCCGCACCGAAAGCCGTCAACGCCCCGCGCCCCGATCCCTCGCCGCTGCCGGCCGATGTCGAGGCCCACAAGGCGCGGGCCAGAGCGTGGTTCGAAGCGCTGCGCGACGACATCTGCGCCCGCTTCGAGGCGCTGGAGGACGGGCTGACCGGCTCCTCGGCCCCCGCCGGGCGGTTCACCCGCAAGGCCTGGTCGCGCACCGATCACAGCGGCGCCGATGGCGGCGGCGGCGTGATGAGCATGATGGCGGGCCGCGTCTTCGAGAAGGTCGGCGTCCATTGCTCGACCGTCCACGGCGAATTCGCCCCCGAGTTCCGCGGCCAGATCCCCGGCGCCATGGAGGACCCCCGCTTCTTCGCCACCGGCATCTCGCTCATCGCCCATCCGGTGAACCCCAACGTGCCGGCCGTGCACATGAACACCCGCCTCGTGGTGACGAGCCGCATGTGGTTTGGTGGCGGCGCCGACCTGACCCCGGTGCTTGACCGTCGGCGGGTACAGGAGGATGCGGACAGCATCGCCTTCCACGACGCGATGAAGGGCGCCTGCGAGGGCCATGCGGTCGCCGACTATCCGCGCTTCAAGGCCTGGTGCGAGGACTATTTCTACCTGCCGCACCGCAAGGAGCCGCGCGGCATCGGCGGCATCTTCTACGACTATCTCGACAGCGGCGACCGCGACGCCGACTTCGCCTTCACCCAGTCGGTGGGCCGCGCCTTTGCCGCGATCTATCCCGAGCTCGTCCGCCGCAACGTCCAGACGCCCTGGACCGAGGCCGACCGCGAGGAGCAGCTCATCCGCCGCGGCCGCTATGTCGAGTTCAACCTGCTGCACGACCGCGGCACGGTCTTCGGCCTGAAGACCGGCGGCAATGTCGAAAGCATCCTGTCCTCGCTACCGCCCGTGGTGAAATGGCCCTGAGCGGCCGGCCGGGCAGGGGCCTTCCACGCGATTGTCGGAGACACGCATGACGCGGCGCATGACGGGCGGCGAGGCCATCGTCGCGGGCCTTCTCGCCAATGGGGTGGACACGGTCTTCGGCCTGCCGGGCGCGCAGATGTATCCGCTCTTCGATGCGCTGGCGCAGAATGCCGACCGCATCCGCACCGTCGGCGCGCGGCATGAACAGGCCTGCGGCTACATGGCCTTCGGCTATGGCCGCTCCACCGGCAAGCCTGGCGTCTATTCGGTGGTGCCGGGCCCCGGCGTCCTCAACACCACCGCGGCGCTCGCCACGGGCTGGGGCTGCAACACGCCGATGGTCTGCCTCACCGGCCAGATCCCGACGCCCTTCATCGGCAAGCGGCGCGGCCACCTCCACGAGATCGCCGACCAGCTCGGGACGCTGCGCTCCCTCGTCAAATGGGCCGAGCGGATCGAGCGCCCGGCCGATGCCCCGGCCCTCGTCGCCGAGGCGTTTCGCCAGGCCCAGTCCGGCCGCCCCGGCCCGGTCGCGCTCGAAATGGCCTGGGACACGATGGCCGGCGCCGAGGATGTGCCGGATGCCGCCGCCGCCGTGCTCGACGCCCCGGCGAAGCCCGAGCCAATGGCGGTGTCGCACGCCGTCAACCTCATCCGCGCCGCCCGCTTCCCCCTCATCATGACCGGCTCCGGCGCGCAGGACGCCGCCGCCGCCATCGGCCTCCTCGCCGAGCGGATCGGCGCCCCTGTCGCCGCCTTCCGCGGTGGCCGCGGCGTGGTCGACGAGGCCGGTCCCTGGGGCCTGTCCTCCTATGCCGCCTTCCGGCTCTGGGAGCAGTGCGACCTCCTCGTCGCCATCGGCACGCGTGCCGAGATGCCGACCATGCGCTGGGCCAACATGATGGCGCTGACGACCCGCCTCGACGGCGGCCGCAAGCTCGTGCGCATCGACATCGACCCCGCCGAGATGGACCGGCTGGAGGCCGACGCGCCGCTCGTCGCGGATGCCGGCGAGGGGGTCGCGGCCCTTCTTGCCGCGCTGGAGGGCCACCGCCCGCCGGACAACCGCGCCGCCATCGAGACGGCCCGTCGGGAGGCCGCCGCGGCGATCCGCGTGGTGCAGCCGGAGATGGATTATCTCGACGTCATCCGCGACGTCCTGCCGCCCGAGGGCCTCCTCGTCGAGGAGCTCTGCCAGGCCGGCTTCACCAGCTATTTCGGCTATCCCGTTCGCCGCCCCCGGACCTATGTCTCTTCCGGCTTCCAGGGCACGCTCGGCTTCGGCTTCCAGACGGCGCTCGGCGTCAAGGTCGCCCACCCGGACCGCCCCGTCGTCTCCATCACCGGCGACGGCGGCTTCCTCTTCGGCGTCCAGGAACTCGCCACCGCCGTCCAATACGGCATCGGCCTCGTCACCGTGGTCTTCAACAACAACGCCTATGGCAATGTCCGCCGCGACCAGGAGACCCGCTACGGCAACCGGCTGATCGGCGCCGATCTGATGAACCCCGATTTCCCGGCCCTGGCCCGCGCCTTCGGTCTCGACACCGCCCGCGTCGACAGCCCGGCGGCCTTGAGGCCGGTCCTGGCGGCGGCCCTCGCCAAGGGCGCGCCCGCCCTTATCGAGGTGGCGGTGGCGCGGGGGACCGAGGCCCCGCCCTGGCCCTTCATCCATCCGGTGAAAGCCTATTGAGGAGATCAACCTTCTCTAAGCCGATCATCCTAAGATAGGAAAATTATCATTGACATAGCGGTGGCCTTGCGCTAGGGTCCTCGCCGTCGTCGGATGGTCGGTGCAGGGGCAAGGGGAGGTCATCATGGATCGCAGGACGCCGGATCGTCGGACGTTTCTCGGCACCGCCGCTGCCCTCTCCCTCGCCGCTCCGGCGCTGCGCGCCCAGTCCGGCCCCATCCGCTTCATCTTCCCGTTCGCCGCGGGCGGGGCCGGTGACGCGCTGACCCGCATCGTCGCCGACGAGGTGGGCCGTGCCCTTGGCGAGCCGGCCATCGTCGAGGCCCGCCCCGGCGCCGGCGGACAGATCGGCACCCAGGCCGTCATCAACGCCGCCCCCGACGGCCGCACGCTGCTCCTCACGCCCATCGCACCGGTGGTCATCCACCCCATCGTCTTCCCGCAGCTGCCCTACGATCCCGTCCGCGACCTCGCACCGGTGAGCCTCGTCACCACCTTCGACTTCGCCCTTGCCGTGCATCCCGACACGCCGGCGAAGACGCTCTCCGAACTCGTCGCCTGGGTGAAGCAGGACCCGCGCCGCGCCACCTATGGCTCGCCGGGCGTCGGCAACCTGCCGCATTTCTTCGGCGCGCTGCTGGCCGAGAAGATCGGCGTGCCGCTGGTCCATGCGCCCTATCGCGGCTCCGCCCCGGCGCTGACCGACCTCGTCGGCGGCCAGGTGCCCATGGTCATCACCACCACCTCCGACGTGACGGAGCTGGCCAAAGGCGGCCGCATCCGCATCCTCGCCGTGTCGGGGCGCGAGCGCTCGCCGTTCCTGCCCGATGTGCCGACCTTCACCGAGGCCGGCATCGCCATTGCTGGCGGCGCCTGGTACGGGCTCTTCGCCAAGGCCGGCTCGCCGCCGGAGATCCTCGGCCGCATCAGCCGCGCGGTGATGGCGGCGATGCATGACGGGGCGGTGAAGGAGAAGGTCCTGGGCCTCGCCATGGTGCCCACCGGCTCGACGCCGGAGGAGCTGGGGCGGGTCCAGAGGCAGGACATCGCCGACTGGACGCCGGCGGTGAAGGCCTCCGGCTTCCGGCCGACGTGAGGGGCGCTCGGGGAGGGCGCGAGTGGGGCTTTCGGCCGGGCTCACCTCTCCTGCTTGCCTTCCGGCACCACCCCATCCGTCATGCCCGGGCTTGTGGCGGGCATCCACGAATTCTCATGGGGCGGTGGTCAAGTCGTGGATGCCCGCCACAAGGGCGGGCATGACGGAGGGTGCGGTGGCTATCCGAGTGGCTCCGCAATCCCCCACCCACTCCCCTTGCCCGCTTCGCCCGTCCGACGCACTGTCGGCGCCCTTGATCCCACGAGCCCGCCATGCCGCACGCCGACAAGAACATCCTCTTCATCATGTGCGACCAGCTGCGGTTCGATTACCTGAGCTGCGCCGGCCATCCACGCCTCAAGACCCCCACCATCGATGCGCTGGCGGCCCGCGGCGTGCGCTTCACCCGCGCCTATGTGCAGTCGCCGGTCTGCGGCCCCTCGCGCATGAGCTATTACACCGGCCGCTACATGCGCTCGCACGGCTCCAACTGGAACAACTTCCCCCTGCGCATCGGCGAGCCGACGCTCGGCCAGCACCTGAAAGCCCTCGGCGTGCGCAACGTCCTCGTCGGCAAGACCCACATGACCGCCGATGACGAGGGCATGGAGCGGCTGGGCATCCCCAAGGGCTCGGTCATCGGCGTCGAGGCGGCGCAATGCGGCTTCGAGCCCTATGAGCGCGACGACGGCCTGCATCCCTCGCGGCCCGGCGCAGCCCGGCCGGCCTACGACGCCTATCTGGAGACAAACGGCTTCCCGGCGCGCAACCCGTGGGAGGACCGCGCCAATTCCGGCATTGGGCCCGACGGCGAGAAGCAGAATGGCTGGCTCCTCGCCCATGCCGACAAGGAAGCCAACATCCCCGAGGAGCATTCCGAGACGCCCTACATGACCCGCCGGGCCATGGATTTCATCCGCGAGGCCAAGGAGGACGGGCGCCCGTGGTGCCTGCACCTCTCCTACATCAAGCCGCACTGGCCCTATATCGCCCCGGCGCCCTACCACGACATGTTCAGCGAGGACGACGTCCAGCCGGCCATCCGTTCCGATCTCGAGCGGCAGAACCCGCACCCGGTCTATGGCGCCTTCATGGACATGCGGGTCTCCCGCAACTTTGCCCGTGAGGAGGTCCGCCGCCGCGTCATCCCGGCCTATATGGGCCTCATCCGCCAGATCGACGACCAGCTCGCCGTGCTGTTCAAGTTCCTCGATGACGAAGGCCTCACCGACAAGACGATGATCGTCTTCACCTCCGACCATGGCGACTATCTCGGCGACCATTGGCTCGGCGAGAAGGACCTGTTCCACGAGGTCTCGGTGAAGGTGCCGCTCATCGTCGTCGATCCCTCTCCGGAGGCCGACGCCACGCGCGGCACGACCTGCGACGCCCTCGTCGAGGCCATCGACCTTGCGCCGACCTTCATCGAGCATTTCGGCGGCACGGTGCCGCGCCACATCGTCGAGGGCAGGTCGCTCAAACCCCTGCTGCGGGGGCAGACGCCGCTGGACTGGCGGCCGGTCGCCATCTCCGAATACGACTATTCCATGCTGGATTCCCGCCGCACCCTCGGCCGCAAGCCCGACGAGTGCCGGCTGTTCATGGTCTTCGACGGCCGGTTCAAGTATGTCCACGCGCCGGGCTTCCGCCCGATGCTCTGGGACCTGCAGACGGACCCACATGAATATCGCGACCTCGGCGACGACCCCGAGCATGAGGCGGTGCGGGCGCGGCTGAAGGAGCATCTCCTCGCCTGGGCGCTGACCGACCACAACCGCATCACCATGCCGGATGCGACGATCGAGACCTATGGCCCGGCGCGCCAGCTGCGCGGCGGCATTCTCATCGGCTACTGGGACGAGGCCGAGGTGGCGGAAGCGCGGAAGGCCTACGGCATCGAGTGACGCAGCCCCGTGAGGCCGCTTGCCAAGCGGGCGGGGCGGGTCTCCAATGACGCTCCCATGCCCCCAAGGACGCGTTCCCCGTGAGTCTCGATTTCGCGCCCCATCCGCTCCGCCGCCAGGTGCTGGACGAGCTGCATGCCCGGCCCTTCCAGCTGGTCGAGACGCCGCGCCGCGTGTTGCTCCACGCCTTTGCCACCGCCGAGGTGCCGGTGGTGCAGGAGCGGGCGACGCTCGCCGCCTGGTGCGGCGCAACGGGCGCGGCCCGCCCGGACGAGGGCGCCAATTTCCACCGCGCCGTCTTCCCAACGTCGCGGCTGCGCTGGGAGCGGCACAGCGAGTTCTCCACCTATGGCTGGGACGTGCCGGCGCCGGCCGGCGACCCGTTCCACTGGCCGCTGCCGCAGCCGAGCCCGGTCGGCGGCGCCGTCGCCGCCCCCGGCCCGCTGCTGGTCGCCATCGACCTGGCGCTGGTGCGCGAGGATGGCGTTCCCGCCGACTGGCAGGCGCTGTTCGACCCGGCCTCGCTCTGCGTCTCCCGGGCCATGGATGCGGCGACCATCGCCACCGACTTCCGCCAGGATTCGCGCGGCTACACCCGCATTCTCGTCATCGACCACGGCCTGACCCCGGCGGTGGCCGGCGCTCTGGTGCAGCGCCTGCTCGAGGTCGAGACTTATCGCTGCTTCGCCCTGCTCGGCCTGCCCGAGGCGCAGCGGGTCGGGCCGATCATCGGCCGCATCGAGCGCGAGCTTCTCTCGGTCGCCCAGCGCATGAAGACGGCGACGGGGCTCGAGAGCAACGCCGCGCTGCTCGACACGCTGGTGGCGCAGGCCGCCGAGCTCGAGGCGGAGGCTGCGCTGTCGAGCTTCCGCTTCGGTGCGACCCGCGCCTACGAGGCGCTGGTGCGCTCGCGCCTTGCGGTCATCGGCGAGACGCCGGTCGAGGGGCACTCGACCTGGGCGGCCTTCCTCGACCGCCGCTTCGCCCCCGCCATGCGCACCTGCCAGACGGCGTCCGACCGCCAGGCGGAGCTGTCGCTGAAGCTCGCCCGCGCCGCGAACCTGTTGCGCACCCGCGTCGACATCGCCCTCGAACAGCAGAACCGCACGCTGCTCGAGACCATGTCGGAGCGCGGCCGCCTGCAGCTGCGCCTGCAGCAGACGGTGGAGGGCCTCTCCATCGCGGCCGTGTCCTATTACGTGCTCGGCCTGCTCGGCTATCTCTTCAAGGGCGGCAAGGATGCGGGGCTCCTGCCCTTCGACCCCTCGGTCGCCACCGCCGTGGTGCTGCCCTTCGTCATCATCGTCATGGCGCTGGTGGTCCGGCGCGTGCGATCGCGCCACCGCGACGACTGACGCCGCGGGCATGGCAGGCCCGCTGCGGCCCGCCGTTCCCCCCGCGCCAAGCCCGTCCTAGAACAGGGCCGATCCGCCCCTCGGGAGCCCCGCCATGGACACTGTGAAGCTCGGCCGCACCGGCCTCGACGTCTCGCGCCTCTGCCTCGGCTGCATGACCTATGGCGCGCCCGACCAGGGCGCCCATCCCTGGTCCATGGGCGAGACCGAGAGCCGCCCCTTCATCAAGCGGGCGCTCGACCTCGGCATCAACTTCTTCGACACGGCCAATGTCTATTCGCTCGGCTCCTCCGAGGAGATCGTCGGCAAGGCGCTGAAGGACATGGCCAAGCGCGACGACATCGTCATCGCCACCAAGGTCTTCAACCGCATGCGCCCCGGCCCGAACGGCGCCGGCCTGTCGCGCAAGGCGATTATGACCGAGATCGACCATTCGCTGCGCCGCCTCGGCACCGACTATGTCGACCTCTACCAGATCCACCGCTTCGACTACGACACGCCGATCGAGGAGACGCTGGAAGCGCTCCACGACGTCGTGAAGGCCGGCAAGGCCCGCTATATCGGCGCCTCCTCCATGAGCGCCTGGCGCTTCATGAAGATGCTGAAGACCTCGGAGGCGAATGGCTGGACGCGCTTCGCCACCATGCAGAACTACGTGAACCTGCTCTACCGCGAGGAGGAGCGCGAGATGCTGCCGCTGTGCCGCGAGGAGGGCATCGGCGTCATTCCGTGGAGCCCGCTCGCCCGCGGCCGCCTCACCCGCGACTGGGATTCCTCCAGCGCCCGCGCCGAGACCGATGATTTCGGCAAGACGCTCTATGCGGCCACCGCCGAGGCCGACCGCAAGGTGGTCGAGGCCGTGGCGGCGGTGGCGAAAGCCCGCGGCATCCCGCGGGCCCAGGTTGCGCTCGCCTGGGTGTTGCAGAAGCCGGGCATCACCGCGCCCATCGTCGGCGCCAGCAAGATGGGTCATCTCGACGACGCGGTGGCGGCGCTGAAGGTGAAGCTGACGGCCGAGGAGATTGCGGCGCTGGAGGCAGCCTACGTGCCGCACGCGGTGGTGGGGTTCAAGTGAGGGGGCGCTTCCCGTTTCCACCCACCCATCCGTCATGCCCGCCCTCTGGCGGCCGTTGGCCGCCGTTCCTTGCTTCCGACGCCGAGGCAAGGCCTCGGCTATGGCGGGCATCCACGACTTGACCACCGCGCATCCAGAAGAATTCGTGGATGCCCGGGCCAAGCCCGGGCATGACGCGGAGAGGGCGGCGCGCATTGATGGCATCGCGCGCCGAAGCGGCACCGCTCCACCTCTCCCCGGCGGGGAGAGGTCGGCCGAAGGCCAGGAGAGGGGGCTTGAGGCCGATCCGGAGAAGGCTCACCCCCTCTCCCGCCTCGCTACGCTCGGCGACCTCTCCCCGCCGGGGAGAGGTGGGGCGCGCGCCCCACTCCTCACCTGATCGGCGAAAACCGCGTCGGCCGCAGGAACCGCACGTGCTGGACCTCGACCAGCCCCTTCACCTTGGCGAGGTAATCCTGCCAGCGCGGGTCGGCCATCATCCTGTCGCGGCGGACGAGGCGGTCATCGAGGCTCTCGTAGGACCACCAGGCCACTACGTGGTTCAGCTCCGCCGTCTCCGAGGTGAAATAGCCGTGGAACGTGCCGAGCAGCTCCTGCTGGATGGGCAACCCGTGCTCCTCGTAGAGCCCGACGAACTCGGCGAGATGGCCGGCCTTGATGCGGTAGTCGCGCTCCTCGACGATCATGGCTCTATCCCTTCGGATTGTGGCTGGGATCGGCCCAGCCGAAGACCGTGCGCTTCTCGATCTCGGCGACATCGGCGGGCCGCGGGAAGGGCTCGGGCGCAGGCTCGCCCGGAACCCGCTCGCGGCCGATGGCGGCGAAGAAATCCTCGAGCCCGCCAGGCATCAGGAACCAGACGAAGCTCATCGGCTCGGGGCCGGGATTGACGAAGCCGTGCTTGCGGTCGCGGCCGATGAAGACGGTCGAGCCCGCCTCCATCGGGATGTCCTCGCCGTCGATGCGCGCGAAGCCGCGCCCGGCCGTCAGGTGGATGACCTCCTCGTGGCGGTCATGGGTGTGCTCGCGGATATGGCAGCCCGGCGCGACCGTCTGCGTGCCCATGGCGAAGCGGTTCTCGGTCTTCACCGTCTTCGGATTGAGGATGCAGCGCACGAAGCCATTGGCCGGCACCGGCTGCCAGTAGGACGGGCTCTCCTCCGGCCCGAAGACCTTCACCTCGGCTTGCGGCGTGTCACTCATGCCATCTCCTCCGGCCCTTGGGGCCTTTCGTTGTCGTCACCCCCGGCGAGCCCGGAGGGCGAGGGAAGGGGGTCCAGGGGCGACCGTCGAGACCCATGAGGACAACAGTCGTCCTGCCCTTCAAGTCCTGGATCCCCTTCCCTCGGCCTTCGGCCTCGCCGGGGATGACGGGTAGAGCCTGAACGCGCTCAGATCTCCTGGGCGTCCAGCCGCCGGTAGAGCGGCAGGGCGAAGGGCGCGATGCGGCGCAGGATGGGCTGGAAGGGCTGCGGCGTCGGATCGGAGAAGGGCAGGCCCAGTTCGCTCTCCGGCACGCCCTGCGTGACCCTGGCGAGCTCGCGGCCCAGCGACACCGAGAGCGCCACGGCGCGGCCGTTGCAGCCCGCCCAGGCATAGCCGTTCGGCCCGAGCTTGTGGAAGCGCGGGAAGCCGGCGACCTGCGGCTTCAACAGGTTGTCCGGCGTCATGCCGACATAGCCGGACCAGACATAGTCGAACTCGACATCGCCGATCTGCGGCCAGAGCTTTTTCAGCCGCTCGCCGATCATGCCGCGCAGGTTGTCGCCATTGGCGCCCGGCACCATGGCCGCGCCGCCGGTGACGAGGCGGTTGCGGGCGTCCCAGCGGGCGAAATAGAGCTCGCGATGGGTGTCCGACATGGCCTGCCGGTCCGGAATGATGGTCTTGGCGACATTGTCGCTGATCGGCCGCGTCGCCATCTGCCAGGACAGGACCGGGATCACCTCGCGGGCGATGTCGCGGTTGAGGCTGTCGGAGAACTCGCCCGTATAGGCATTGGTGGCGAGGATGAGCGCCTTGGCCGTGACCTGGCCCTTCTCGGTCTTCACCACCCAGGCATCGCCCACTCGCGCATAGGATGAGACCGGCGAGCGCGAGCGGATCACCGCGCCGAGCTTCAGGGCCACCTGAGCGAGGCCGCGGGACAGGGCGAGCGGGTTGATATGGCCGCCGGTCGGGTTCCAGAAGCCGCCGAACCAGGCCTCCGAGCCCAGCATCTTCGCCGTCGCCTCGCGGTCAAGCAGCTCGACCGGCGCGCCGAGCGCCGACCATTCCTTCACCCGCTTCTCCGCGATCTTGAAGCGGCCGGGCGAATGGACGGGCTGCACCCAGCCCGCCTGCTCGGCCTCGGCGGGGATGTCGTGCTTGCGCACGAGGTCGAAGAGATATTGCGCGGCGTCGCGCAGCACGCGGTTGAACCGCTCGCCGGCCTCGCCATGGCGCGCCGTCATGCCGGAGGGGTCATGGCCGGCCAGCGTCGGGATCACCTGGCCGTTGTTGCGGCCCGAGGCGCCCCAGCCCGGCTCCACCGCCTCCACCACCGTGACGGCGACGCCCATTTCGCGCAGGTGGATCGCGGTCGAGAGCCCCGTGAACCCCGCGCCGATGACGACGACATCCGTCGTCTCCTCCCCGACGAGCGGCTGCAGCACCGGGCCGGGCGGCGCCGTGGCGACCCAGAGGGACGGCGGCCAGGGAGCCGAGGCGGTGGAAGGCATGGAGGTATCTCCGGTCATGTGGCACGATCCATGAAAGCCGCCTGCAGGGGCAGCGGCAAGCCGCCGGTGGGCTGGGGCGCCACGCGGCGGGCGAAAACCACCGGGAGCTTCTGCGGGCAGGGGCTTGATTTAGAATATTTATCCTATTTGTACGCGTTGTAAGAGTACAAATATTTTAATTGCATCACGATTGTCTGCCGCAGACGGGTAAATTCTTCTCTCCAGCTATGTGTGCAGAGCAGCACCGGGGCGGCATTTCTGCCACCCTTGGCGCGTTGCGCGGCAGCGCCCGATCAGATGAACTGCGCGCCAGCTGAACTGGAAAGAAGCGAACCATGCCGCTCAAGCACATCCTCGGTGCAGACCACGTTGTCGTCACCGTCCGCGATCTCGACGCGTCGGCGCGGGCCTGGGGCCTGCTCGGCTTCACCGTCTCGCCGCGCGGCACCCACTCGCCGCATCTCGGCACCGGCAACTACACCATCATGTTTGGCGAGGATTACCTCGAGCTCCTCGGCGTCCTCACCGAGACCGACCAGAACAAGCCGACCCGCGACTTCCTGGCGAAGCGCGAGGGCATCGAGCGCACCGCCTTCACCACCGATGACGCCGCCGGCGGCGCCGCCGAGCTGAAGGCCCGCGGCCTCGAGCCGCTCGGCCCCGTCCATTTCGGCCGCCCCGTCGACCTGCCCGGCGGCGGCACGGGCGAGGCCAAGTTCAATGTCTTCCGCTGGCCGCTCGACCAGAATCCCGGCGGCATGCGCATCTTCGCCTGCCAGCACCTGACCCGCGAGACGGTCTGGATTCCCGAGCTGCAGAGCCATGCCAATGGCGCGCGCCGCATCGCCCGCATCGAGATCCTCAGCGCCGATCCGGAAGCCGCGGCCAAGAAAATGGCCGGCCTCATCGACGAGCCGGCGACGAAGACGCCGGACGGCTGGCGCGTGCCTTCGGGCGGCAAGCGCGCCGACTTCCTGTTCTATGACGCCGCCGGCTTTGCTGCGCGCTATCCGGCCGCCGTGCGCGAGGGCGCCGCGGCCGAGGGCGCGGTGGCCATCGTCATCGCCACCGGCGACCTCGCCAAGGCCAAGGCCGCCTCCGCCGCCATCGCCCATGGCGAGGAGACGGTGAGCGTGCCCGCCGCCCGCGCCAATGGCGTCGTCATCAGCTTCATCCCGAACTGAGCGGCGCGGGGCCGTCCCCGCGTCCTCCGCGATTGACGCCTATTGTGCAGTCGCCCATCGTGAATTCAGTCGCCCCTTCCGCCAGGAGATCCCCATGGACCTGACCCGCCGCGCAGCGCTGATGACCTCGGCCGCGATCGCCGCCAACGTGATCGATCCCTTCAAGGCCTTCGCCCAGCAGACGCCGCGCAAGGGCGGCGTCTTCGTCGTCCATTACGGCGCCGAGCAGCGCCAGCTGAACCCCAGCCTCCAGGCCTCCACCGGCGTCTACATCATCTCCGGCAAGATTATGGAGCCGCTGGTCGACCTCGACGCCGCGGGCAATCCGGTCGGCGTGCTGGCGACGAGCTGGGAATCGACCCCCGACGGCAAGACCATCACCTTCAAGCTGCGGCAGGGCGTGACCTGGCACGACGGCCGCCCCTTCACCTCGGCGGACGTGCAGTTCACCGCCATGGAGATGTGGAAGAAGATCCTCAACTACGGCTCGACGCTGCAGCTCTTCCTCACCGCCGTCGACACGCCGGATCCGCACACCGCGATCTTCCGCTATGAGCGGCCGATGCCGCTGAACCTCCTGCTGCGCGCGCTGCCCGACCTCGGCTACATCTCGCCGCGCCACCTCTACGAGGACAAGGGCGACATCCGCCAGAACCCGGTGAACCTTGCCCCCGTCGGCACCGGCCCCTTCAAGTTCGTGAGCTACGAGCGCGGTCAGCACATCATCGCCGAGCGCCATGACGGCTACTGGCGCGGGCCCGCCCATCTCGACCGCATCGTCTGGCGCGTCATCACCGACCGTGCCGCTGCCGCCGCCCAGATGGAGGCCGGCCAGATGCACTACTCGCCCTTCTCGGGCCTCACCATCTCGGACATGGCCCGCCTCGGCAAGGATCCGCGCTTCGTCGTCTCCACCAAGGGCAACGAGGGCAATGCCCGCACCAACACGCTGGAGTTCAACTTCCGGCGCAAGGAACTGGCCGACATCAAGGTGCGCCAGGCCATCGCCCACGCCATCAACGTGCCCTTCTTCATCGAGAACTTCCTCGGCGACTTCGCCAAGCTCGGCACCGGCCCGATCCCCTCGGTCTCGACCGATTTCTATCCGGGCGCCAACACCCCGCAGTTCCCCTATGACAAGGCCAAGGCGATCCGCCTCCTCGACGAGGCGGGCCTGCGCCCCGGCGCCGGCGGCACGCGCCTGACGCTGCGACTTCTCCCGGCCCCCTGGGGCGAGGACATCTCGCTCTGGGCGACCTTCATCCAGCAGTCGCTGGGCGAGGTGGGCATCCGCGTCGAGATCGTCCGCACCGATGGCGGCGGCTTCCTCAAGTCGGTCTATGCCGACCATGCCTTCGACCTCGCCACGGGCTGGCACCAGTATCGCAACGATCCAGCCGTCTCGACGACCGTGTGGTATCGCTCGGGACAGCCGGTCGGCGCGCCCTGGACCAACCAGTGGGGTGTCACCGACGCGACCCTCGACAAGATCATCGACGATGCCGCGACCGAGGTCGACGCCGCCAAGCGCAAGGCGCTCTATGGCGACTTCGTCCGCCGCGCCAATGGCGAGCTGATGATCTGGATGCCGATCGAGCAGATCTTCGTCACGGTGATCACGGCGAGGGCGCGCAACCACTCCAACACGCCGCGCTGGGGCTCCTCGTCCTGGCACGATCTTTGGTTGGCGGAGTGACGGCGTCGGCGGCCGCGGATTTGTCCGCGGCCATTGCGACACCGGATTGCGGAGACAAGACAGGTGGAACCGATGTCACCCCCGGCGAGCCCGGAAGCGAGATGCAAACGCATCTCGCAATCGCTCGATGCTTTGGGGCGAGGGAAGGGGGTCCAGGAGGGCAAGGGCGCATGCCCAGGGACCAGCGATGGCGGCCCCTGGATCCCCTTCCCCTCGCTTCGCTCGGCCGGGGATGACGGGCGAGGTCCTGTCAGCCGGTCTGCGCGCCACCCCTCACCATCGCCTCGAATGGCCTGATCCATGCGCATCCTGAGCCTTGCGGGGCGGCGTCTCGCCGCCTCGATCCCCACCCTGCTGCTGATCCTGATTGGCGTCTTCCTGCTGCTGCAGTTCGCGCCCGGCGACACTGTCGACGCCATGATGGCGCAGATGGGCGGCGGCGACGCGAAGACGGCGGCGGAGCTGCGCCGCTTCTACGGGCTCGACCTCTCGGTCTCCGCCCAGCTCGGCAGCTATCTGTGGCGGCTGGTGCGCTTCGACCTCGGCTTCTCCGCCATCTACGGCAAGCCGGTGGCAACCGTCATTGCCGAGCGCCTGCCGGCGACCATCCTCCTGATGACCGCCTCGCTGTCCTTTGCCTTCTTCTTCGGCCTCATCCTCGGCGTCATCGCCGCCCGCGGCGTCAACCGCTGGCCCGACACGCTCATCTCGACGGTGGGCCTCATCTTCTACGCCACGCCCTCCTTCTGGTTCGGGCTCATGGCCATCGTCGTCTTCTCGATCTACCTGCAATGGCTGCCCGCCGGCGGCCTCACCGACATCACCTCCACCGCGACCGGCATCTGGGCCGTGCTCGACACGGCGCGCCACCTCGTCCTGCCGACCCTGACGCTCGGCCTCATCTTCCTCGCCATCTACCTGCGCATCATGCGCGCCTCGATGCTGGAGGTGCAGAACCTCGACTTCGTGCGCACCGCCCGCGCCAAGGGCCTCGACGAGACGCGCATCATCACCCGCCATGTGCTGCGCAACGCGCTGCTGCCCATGGTGACGCTGATCGGCCTGCAGGCCGGCACCATGCTCGGCGGCTCGGTGGTGGTGGAGAGCGTCTTCTCGCTCCCCGGCCTCGGGCGCCTTGCCTATGAAAGCGTCGTCCAGCGCGACCTCAACACCCTGCTCGGCATCATCTTCGTCTCGGCGCTGCTGGTCATCACCGTGAATTTCATCGTCGACCTCATTTATGCGCGCCTCGACCCGCGCATCACCACGGGGGCCTGAGCCTTGGAGGTCGTCCGCGCCTATTTCCGCTCGCCGCCCGCCGTCATCGGGCTCATCCTGCTGCTGGCCGTCATCGCCATGGCGATCAGCGCCGGCTGGCTCTATCCGCGCGATCCGCTGGCTCTGGCCGGCCGGCCGCTGGTCTGGCCCTTCACCAATCCGCGCTTTCCCCTCGGCACCGACAATTCAGGCCGGGACATCGCCGCCCAGATCTTCCACGGCGCCCGCATCTCGCTGCTCATCGGCGGCGTTGCCACCATCATCGCGGTGGCCATCGGCATCGTCATCGGCGCGGTGGCAGGCTATTACGGCGGCTGGGTCGACAACGTGCTGATGCGCGTGACGGAGGCCTTCCAGACCCTGCCCAACTTCCTGCTGCTGCTGGTCCTCGTCGCCGTCTTCGGCTCGACCATCGGCACGGTCATCGTCGCGGTCGGCGTCGTCTCCTGGCCGGCCCCGGCGCGGCTCACCCGCGCCGAGTTCCTGTCGCTGCGCAACCGCGAATTCGTCCAGGCCGGCCGCACCCTCGGCCTGAAGGACCTCAAGCTGATCTTCGGCGAGATCCTGCCCAACGCCCTGCCGCCGGTCATCGTCTATGCGAGCGTCGTCATGGCGCTGTCGATCCTGCTGGAGAGCGCACTCGCCTTCCTCCGCCTCTCCGATCCGAACGTCGCCTCCTGGGGCAACCTGATCGGCCTCGGCCGCGACGTGCTGCGCGTGCAGTGGTACGTCTCGGCCATTCCCGGCATCGCCATCCTGCTCACCGTCCTTGCCGTCTCGCTGGTCGGCCAGGGTCTCAACGACGCGCTCAACCCGCGCCTGAAGGGACGCTGACCCGTGGCCGCATCCCCAGTCCTCACCGTCGAGGCTCTCAGCGTGCGCCTGCCCAAGGGCGCCGACCGTCCCCACGCCATGAAGGACGTGTCCTTCGCCATCGCCTCCGGCGAGATCCTCTGCGTCGTCGGCGAGAGCGGCTCGGGCAAGTCCATGACCGCCAATGCGGTGATGCGCCTGTTGCCCGGCGGCGTCGACATCGATGGCGGCGCGGTGCTCTTCGATGGCAAGGACCTCACCAAGCTCACCGATGCCGAGATGCGCGCCGTGCGCGGCGCCGGCATCGCCATGATCTTCCAGGAGCCGATGACGGCGCTGAACCCCTTGCGCACCATCGGCGACCAGATCGGCGAGATGTTCGGCATCCATACCGGCCTGTCGAAGGCCGAGATCGCCGACAAGGTCCTCGCCCTCCTCGAAGAAGTGCGCATCCCCGATCCGAAGCTTGCGGCCCGCGCCTATCCGCACGAGCTCTCCGGTGGCCAGCGCCAGCGCGCCATGATCGCCATGGCGCTTGCCCTCGACCCCAAGGTGCTCATCGCCGACGAGCCGACCACCGCCCTCGACGTGACGACGCAGGCGCAGATCCTGGCGCTCATCAAGGACCTGCAGCGGCGCAAGGGCACGGCCGTACTCTTCATCACCCACGATTTCGGCGTCGTCGCCGAGATCGCCGACCGCGTCGCCGTCATGCAGCACGGCCTGGTGGTCGAGCAGGGCCCGGCCGATCAGGTGCTGAACCATCCGCAGCACGCCTATACCAAGCAGCTCATCGCCGCCGTGCCGCCGCTGAAGGCGCCCCCGCCGCGGCCCATCGGCACCGAGCCGATCCTCGAGATCGACCACGTGTCGAAGACCTTCCGCACCGGCGGCTTCCTCGGCCGCGGCGTGCGCGTCACCCACGCGGTGAAGGACGTGACGCTGACCCTGCCGAAGGGCGCGACCCTCGGCATTGTCGGCGAGAGCGGCTCGGGCAAGTCGACGCTTGCCCGCTGCATCATCCGCCTCATCGATCCCGACAAGGGCTCGCTGGTGCTGAACGGCCGCGACCTTGCCAAGCTCAGCCGCGAGGAGATGCGGCAGGAGACGCGCCACATCCAGATGGTCTTCCAGGACCCCTTCGGCTCGCTCAATCCCCGCCGCAAGGCCGGCGAACTGGTGGCGCAGGGCCCCATCGTCCACGGTATGGACCGCAAGGCGGCCCTCGCCAAGGCGAAGGAGCTCTTCGGCCTCGTCGGCCTCGATCCGGCGGCGACCGACCGCTACCCGCATGAATTCTCCGGCGGCCAGCGCCAGCGCATCGGCCTCGCCCGTGCGCTCGCGCTGGAGCCGGAGGTGCTCGTCGCCGACGAAGCGGTCTCGGCCCTCGACGTGTCGGTGCAGGCGCAGGTGCTGCGGCTGCTGGCGGACCTGCGCGAGCGGCTCGGCCTCTCCATCGTCTTCATCACCCATGACCTGCGCGTCGCCGCGCAGGTCTGCGACCTCGTGGCCGTGATGAAGAGCGGCGAGGTGGTGGAGGCGGGGCCCATCGGCGAGGTCTTCGGCGCCCCGCAGCACCCCTATACCCAGGCGCTGCTGGCCTCGATCCCGGGCCGCGAATTCGGGCTTTCGCGCGACTCGGTGCCGGCCTGAGAGCCCAACTGGCGCAGATCAAGGCCCCCCACCCCTGACCCCTCCCCGCCGCAAGCGGGGGGAGGGGATCGTGCAACTCCGTTCAACCTTGGCCCTGTGAAACGCGAGCGGACGTCCCGCCATTCCCCTCCCCCCGCTTGCGGAGGGGAGGGGTCAGGGGTGGGGGGCGTGAAAAAGGCCTCGTCCGGCGGGCCATCACCCGGCTTCACCGCCCTGGGCGGCTGCCCTGCAGGCCTTCGGTCGAAGGGCGACTTTGCAAGCTCCGCCCGCGCCCCTAAGGTCCTCCACCCTGAAGCGCCACGAGCGGACCGTCCATGGTCGACATCGCCACGCGGGTCTACAACCACACCTGGAAGCTGGACCCCATCGTCCGGTCGCTCTTGGATTCGGACTACTACAAGTTCTCGATGCAGCAGCTGATCCGCCGCTTCCATCCGGAGGTGACGGCGACCTTCGCGCTGACCAACCGCACCACCACCGTGCGTCTCGCCGACATCGTCGACGAGGGCGAGCTGCGCGCCCAGCTCGACCACGCCCGCGACCTGCGCTTCACGCCGAAGGAGCTGATCTGGCTCGCGGGCAACACCTTCTATGGCCGCGAGCGCATTTTCGGCCCCGACTATCTCGCCTTCCTCAAGGACTTCCGCCTGCCGGACTATCACCTGGAGAAGCGCGACGGGCAGTACGAGCTGACCTTTGCCGGGCGCTGGGCCGAGACCACCATGTGGGAGGTCCAGGCACTCGCCATCATCAACGAGCTCAGGGCGCGCGCCACCATGCGGGCCCTGTCGAAGCTCGAGCTCGACATCCTCTATGCCAACGCCAAGGCCAAGGCCTGGGAGAAGATCAAGCGCCTGCGCCGGCTGAAGGACGAGGTCGGCGTCCTCAAGATCTCGGATTTCGGCACACGCCGCCGCCACGGCTTCCTCTGGCACAAGTGGATGATGGAGGCGATGGCCGACGGCCTCGGCCCCGACGTCTTCACCGGCACCTCCAACATGAAGCTCGCCATGGACCTCGGCCTCGAGGCCATCGGCACCAATGCCCATGAGCTGCCGATGGTCTATGGCGCGCTGGCCAAGACCGATGCCGATCTCCTCAAGGCGCCCTACCGGGTGCTGGAGGACTGGGCGCGCATCTACGACCAGAACATGCGGATCATCCTGCCCGACTGCTACGGCACGGCGCATTTCCTCGCCCATGCGCCGGATTGGGTGGCCGACTGGACCGGCGCCCGCCCGGACTCCAAGGACCCGATCGAGGGTACCGAGGAGCTCATCGCCTGGTGGCGCGAGAAGGGCCGGGACCCTGCCAAGAAGCTGGTCATCCTCTCCGATGGCATGGACATCGATTCCATCGAGGAGACGGCGCGCCGCTTCAAGGGCCGGGTGCGCATCGGCTATGGCTGGGGCACCAACCTCACCAACGACTTCAAGGGCTGCGTGCCCAATGGCGATCCGGACGCGCTGGCGCCGATCTCCGTCGTCTGCAAGGTCATCGAGGCCAATGGCCGCCCGGCCGTGAAGCTCTCCGACAATCCGCTGAAATCGACGGGCCCGAAGGCCGAGATCGAGCGCTATCGCCGCGTCTTCGGCACGGTGGGCATGAAGGCCCATCAGGTCCTCGTCTGAGCCCGGCTTACGTCTGATCCCTCTCTCCCCGGAGTTCCCGATGCATGACCTGACCGGCAAGGTCGCCTTCATCTCCGGCGCCGGCTCCGTCGGCGAGGGCTGGGGCAATGGCAAGGCCACGGCCGTGCTGCTCGCCCGCCAGGGCGCGACGATCTACGGCACGGACATCACCCTCGCGGCAGCCGAAGAGACGCAGCGGCTGATCGCGGCCGAGGGCGGCACCGCCCATGCGGCAGCCGTCGACATGACGAAGGCTGCGCAGGTCGAGGCGGCGGTGGCCGACTGCCTCGCCCGCTTCGGCCGCATCGACATCCTCGTGAACAATGTCGGCGGGTCGGCGCCGGGCGATCCGGTGGCGATGAGCGAGGAGGTCTGGGACGCCCAGCTCGACCTCAACCTCAAGACCGCCTTCCTCGCCTGCAAGCACGTCATTCCGGTCATGGAGCGGCAGGGCGGCGGCGCCATCGTCAACCTGTCGTCGATCGCCGGCGTGCGCGTCCTCCCCGACCGGCCGCATGTCGCCTACACCACGACCAAGCTCGGCATCCTCGGCTTCTCGCGCTCCATCGCCGTGACCTATGCGAAGCAGCAGATCCGCTGCAACACGGTCATCCCCGGCCTGATGCACACGCCGCTGGTCGAGACGCGGCTGGCGAAGACCATCGCCGGCGGCGATGTCGCGGCGCTCATCGCTTCGCGCAATGCGCAGGTGCCCACCGGCAAGATGGGCGATGCCTGGGACGTGGCGCAGGCGGTGCTGTTCCTGGTCTCCGACGAGGCGCGCTACGTGACGGCGGCCGAGATCGCCGTGGATGGCGGGCTGTCGGCGGCGAGCCGGTAGGAGCTTGCGGCCAGGCGGCCGCTCAATACATCAGGCATTCTCGATGCTATCCTCCCCCGCGAGGTTACGCGATGAACGTGATGGTCACTCAGGGAGCCGAAGGTCTGCCGCGACGGGCATTCACCGTCGAGGACGCCTTCCGCATGCTGGAGACCGGCATTCTGCAGGACGATGAGAGGGTCGAGCTGATCGAGGGAGAGTTCGTCCCGATGAACGCGAAGAACCGCATCCATCAGCGCCTCCAGGACGACCTCATCATGCTGATCGCCCGCCGCCTGCCGCCGGGCTTCCGCGTCGGGACCGAGCCCACCCTGCAGCTCTCCGAAACCACCTTCGTTGCGCCCGATCTCGTCATCTACCGCGACTTCAGCGGCGAGCGGCTGACGCCCTCCGACGTGCTTCTCGTCATTGAGGTTGCCGATACGAGCCTTGCCTTTGACCTCGGTCGCAAGGCCGAACTGATGGCGGCCCATGGTGTTGCCGACTACTGGGTGGTGGACGCGCACCAGCTGGCCGTCACCATCCATCGCGAACCGCGCGCCGATGGCTATGGCGCCATCCGCCGGCTTGGGTCCACGGATCCGCTCAAGCCCGCCCATCCGGACATCGCGGGCCTCACCTTCCGCCTCGCGGACCTCGGCTGAGCCTTACTCAGCCGCGGCGCGCGGCGCGAAGCTGCCGCGGGCGTGGCGCTTGGGCTTGGCCGCCACCTTCAGCGCCTCGAAATCCGCCCGGTCCTTCACCGCATTGCGCAGCGCCTGGTCCTTGCCCGGCAGATATTGCGGCGGCTGGTGGATATCGACGCCGTACCAGGCCGCCGCCTTCAGCATGAACGACGGGTCGGCGAGATGGGGACGGCCAAGCGCCACGAGGTCGGCGCGGCCGGCCGCGAGGATCGTGTTCATCTGGTCGGCCGAGGTGATGTTGCCGACGCACATGGTCTTCACGTCAGCCTCGTTGCGGATGGCGTCTGAGAAGGGCGTCTGGAACATGCGGCCGTAGACCGGCCGGCTCTTCGGCGTGGTCTGGCCGGTTGAGACGTCGACGAGGTCGACGCCGGCCTCGGCGAAGGCACGGGCGATGGCGATGGCCTCGTCTTCGGTGATGCCGCCCTCGGCCCAGTCGGTGGCGGAGATGCGCACCGACATGGGTTTCTCCGCCGGCCAGGCCGCACGCATCGCGGCGAAGACCCGGAGCGGGAAGCGCAGGCGGTTGGCGAGGCTGCCGCCATAGGCGTCGGTCCGCTGGTTGGTGAGCGGCGACAGGAAGGAGGCCAGCAGATAGCCGTGGGCGCAGTGCAGCTCCAGCATGTCGAAGCCGCAGCGCGCCGCCCGCTCCGTCGCCGCGACGAACTCCGCGGTGATGCGGGCCATGCCGGCCTCGTCCAGCTCCGCCGGCACCTGGCTGTCGGGATAGTAGGGCAGGGGCGAGGCCGAGACGATCGGCCAGGCGCCGTCGGTCAGCGGCCGGTCCATGCCCTCCCACATCAGCTTGGAGGCGCCCTTTCGGCCGGCATGGCCGAGCTGCAGGCAGAGCTTCGCCTGCGAGTTCTGATGGGCGAAGGCGACGATGCGCGTCCAGGCCGCCTCCTGCTCATCCGACCAGAGGCCGGCGCAGCCAGGTGTGATGCGGGCGTCGGGGGCGACGCAGACCATCTCCGTATAGACGAGGCCGGCGCCGCCAATGGCGCGGGCGCCGTAATGCACCACGTGCCAATCGGTCGGCATGCCCTCGACCGCCGAATACATGCACATGGGCGAGACGACGGCGCGGTTGGTGACCGTCATGCCGCGGAGCGTCAGCGGCTGGAACAGCGGCGGGCGGGGCCTCGACAGATCCGCCCCCGGCACGCCCTCCGCGAACATCCGGTCGGTCTCGGCGACGAAGTCCGGCGCGCGCAGCTTGAGGTTCTCGTAGGTGATGGCCTTGGAGCGCGTCATCAGGCCGAAGGCGAACTGGCGCGGATCCATGTCCCAGAACCGGTCGACATGCTCGAACCAGACGAGCGAGACGTCCGCCGCGTGCTGGGTGCGCTCCACCTCCTCGCGGCGGTCGGTCTCGTAGGACGCGAGCGCCTCGGCCACGGTGCCCTTGGCGCGGAAGGCGTCGAACAGCGCGATGGAATCCTCCATGGCGAGCTTGGTGCCGGCGCCGATGGAGAAATGCGCCGTGCCCTTGGCATCGCCCATGAGGACGACGTTGTCCTTCACCCAGCGCTTCGAGCGGATCATCGGGAATTGCCGCCAGAGCGAGCGGTTGGTGATGAGCGGATGGCCGGCCAGCTCCTCGGCGAAGACGCCTTCGAGGAAGCGGGCGGACTGCTCTTCGTCCATGCGGTCGAGCCCGGCGCGGGCGAAGGTCTCGGGATCGGTCTCGATCACCCAGGTCGAGCGGCCCGCCTCGTACTGGTAGGTATGGGCGATGAAGATGCCGAACGCGGTCTCGCGGAAGAAGAAGGTGAAGGCGTCGAGCTCGCGGGTGGAGCCCATCCAGGTGAACTTGTTGGGGCGCAGGTCCACCTCGGGCTGGAAGTGGTCCCGATTGGCCTCGCGGATGCGCGAATTGATGCCGTCCGCCGCGACGACGAGATCATAGGCCCCGAAGGTCTCCGGGGTGGGGTCGATCTCCGTCTGGAACTTCATCTCGACGCCAAGCTGGCGGGCGCGGTTCTGCAGGAGGATCAGCAGCGTCTGGCGCGAGCAGCCGCAGAAGCCGTTGCCGCCGATGCGGTGCACCGTGTCCTTGAAGCGGACCTCGATATCGTCCCAGTAGGCGAAGTTCTCGGTGATGGCGCGGTAGCTCTCCGCGTCGTAGCGCTCGAAAATGTCGAGGGTCGCATCGGAGAAGACGACGCCGAAGCCGAACGTGTCGTCCGGGCGGTTGCGCTCGAAGACGGTGATCTCCGCCGCCGGCTGCCATTTCTTCATGAGGATGGCGAAATAGAGCCCGCCCGGTCCGCCGCCGATCACCGCGATGCGCATGGCCATCTCCCTTGTCGCTGCACCCGGGGGCGCGCGTCATGCAAAATAGTTTAGGCTTAAAATAATTGGCGGCAAGGCGCGGAAAGGCTCTTGCTCCAAAATATTTGAAGCTTAAAACATTCAGGCGAGGAGGCCATGATGCCGACGGACCCCGCCGCCCCATCCTCTGCGCTGATGCCGCTGAAGGCCAAGCGCGCCCTCGTCACCGGGGGTGGACGCGGCATCGGCCGGGCCATCGCCGCGGCGCTCACCGGACAGGGCGCCGAGGTCATCGTTCTCGGCCGCAGCCGGGCGCCCCTCGATGAGACGGTCGCCGCCGGCCATGCGACCCGCGCCATCGCCTGTGACGTCACCGTCCGTCCCGCCTTCCTCGCCGCTTTGCGCGAGGCCGGCGACCTCGACATCTTCATCAGCAATGCCGGCCATGCCGAGACCGCGCCGCTGAAGCGGATGGATGGCGCGCTGTTCGACCGGATGATCGCGCTGAACCTCACCGCTGTCTTCGACGGCATCCACGCCGTCCTGCCGGGCATGGTGGCGCGCGGTGCTGGCCGCATCGTCTCGGTCGCCTCGACCGCCGGCCTCACCGGCTACCCCTATGTCTCCGCCTATTGCGCCGCGAAGCACGGCGTCGTCGGCCTGACGCGGGCGCTGGCCAAAGAGGTCGCGACCTCCGGCGTCACCGTCAATTGCGTCTGCCCCGGCTTCACCGAGACCGACCTCGTCGCCGGCTCCATCGAGACGATCGTTGCGAAAACCGGCCGCAGCCCCGAGGCGGCGCTCGCCGATCTCACCAAGACCATGCCCATCGGCCGCCTGATCAAGCCGGAGGAGGTGGCAGCCGCCGTCCTCTGGCTCGTCTCGGATGCGGCCGCCGCCGTCACCGGCCTCGCTCTGCCGGTCGCGGGCGGAGAGATCTGAGGACACGCCCATGCAAGCCCCTGCCCACCGCATCCCGCACCGACAGGCCCTGGCCGAGTGGAAGGCGACGCATTTTCTCTGGGAGGTGAAGGACAAGGTCGCGACCATCACCCTGAACCGCCCCGAGAAGAAGAACCCGCTGACCTTCGAGAGCTATGCCGAGCTCGGCGACCTCTTCCGGGCGCTGGCCTTCGACACCTCGATCAAGGCGGTGGTGGTGACGGGCGCGGGCGGCAATTTCTGCGCCGGCGGCGACGTCTTCGAGATCATCGAGCCGCTGACCGGCCGCGACATGCCCGGCCTCCTCCAGTTCACCCGCATGACCGGCGAACTGGTGAAGGCCATGCGCGCCTGCCCGCAGCCGATCATTTCCGCCATCGACGGCATCTGCGTCGGCGCCGGCGCCATCATCGCCATGGCCTCGGACCTGCGCGTCGGCACGGCCAAGACCAAGGTGGCCTTCCTCTTCAACAAGGTCGGCCTTGCCGGCTGCGACATGGGCGCCTGCGCCATCCTGCCCCGCATCATCGGCCAGGGCCGCGCCTCGGAGCTGCTCTACACGGGCCGAATGATGGGCGGCGAGGAGGGCCATGCCTGGGGCTTCTTCAACCGCCTCGCCGCGCCCGAGGCGGTGCTCGCCGAGGCGACCGCCCTTGCCGGCGAGATCGCCGATGGCCCGACCTTTGCGAATTCCATCACCAAGCGCATGCTGCACATGGAATGGACCATGTCGGTGGACGAGGCGATCGAGGCCGAGGCCATGGCTCAGGCGATCTGCATGGACACCAAGGACTTCCGCCGTGCCTTCGAGGCCTTCGCGGCGAAGACCAAGCCTGTCTTCGAGGGGGATTGAGGATGACCGTCGGGGGCCGCCGCTTCACCTCTCCCCGGCGGGGAGAGGTCGGCTGCGCAGCAGCCGGGAGAGGGGGCCCTTCGGCCCTTGCACCCTTCTCCCCCTCTCCCGCTCCTCGCTACGCTCGGATCGACCTCTCCCCGCCGGGGAGAGGTGGTCTCGCCCGGAGGCCTTGAAATGCTCCCCGCTGACCTCCTGTCGCTGCCCTTCTTCGAGGACCGCCACCGCGACTATGCCGCGCGTCTGGCCGACTGGGCGGCCCGGACCGTTCCCGGCCTCGTCGATCACCATGATGTCGACGGCTCCTGCCGCCGCCTCGTCGCCGCCATGGGCGAGGCGGGCTGGCTGAAGGCCTGCGTGCCCGGCGAGCAGGGCGGGCTCACTCCTGCCCTCGACGTGCGCACCCTCTGCATCACCCGCGCGACCCTCGGCTATGTCGAGGGCCTCGCCGATTTCGCCTTCGCCATGCAGGGCCTCGGCACCGGCGTCGTCTCGCTCTTCGGCACGCCGGAGCAGAAAGCGCTCTGCTGCCCGCCGGTGCGCGACGGCAAGGCGATCGCCGCCTTCGCCCTCTCCGAGCCCGATGCCGGCTCGGACGTCGCCGCCATGGCGACCACCGCCACACGGACGGCCGACGGCGGCTGGCGGCTCGACGGCTCGAAGACCTGGATCTCCAATGGCGGCATCGCCGACCGCTATGTCGTCTTCGCCCGCACCGGCGAGGCGCCAGGCGCCCGCGGCATCTCCGCCTTCATCGTGCCCGCCGACGCGCCCGGCCTCGTCATCGCCGAGCGCATTGACGTCATCGCCCCGCACCCGCTCGCGACCCTCGTCTTCGACGATTGCCGCCTGCCCGCCGACGCGCTGATCGGCAAGGCCGGCGGCGGCTTCGCCATGGCCATGGCCAATCTCGACATCTTCCGCCCCACCGTCGCGGCCGCTGCCCTCGGCATGGGCTACCGGGCCCTCGACGAGGCGACGCGCCGGGCGAAGTCGCGGATCATGTTCGGCGCGCCGCTCGCCGACCTCCAACTGACGCAAGCCTCCCTCGCCGACAGCGTCGCCGAGCTCGAGGCCGCGGCCCTGCTCGTCTTCCGCGCCGCCTGGGCGAAGGATCAGGGCAAGCCCCGCATCACCAAGGAGGCGGCCATCGCCAAGATGGTCGCCACCGAGAATGCCCAGAAGGTCATCGACCGGGCGATCCAGGTCTTCGGCGGCCTGGGCGTCAAGAAGGGCGAAAAGGTGGAGGAACTGTACCGGGAGATCCGCGCCCTGCGCATCTACGAGGGGGCGACCGAAGTCCAGAAGGTCGTCATCGCCAGGGCCCATCTCGCCGAGGCCGAGGCCGCGGCTTTCCCCAAGGCAGCCGAATAGGAGCATCCGATGACGGGATCGGTGGCAGGATCGGTGGTGCAGCTCAAAACCGGCGTGGCCTCCGCCCATGTCGACAGCTTCGCGGCGCGCGGCCTGCCGCCGGCGGAGCTCCAGCCCGCCTTCCTCTTCGAGCGGCCGGAGCTCGCCTATCCCGAGCGGCTCAACTGCGTCACCGCCTTCGTCGATAGCCACGTGGCGGAGGGCAGGGGAGAGCGCACCGCCATTCTTGCCCCCGACGGTACCCACTGGACCTATGCGGACCTCGCGGCGGAAATCGACCGCATCGCCAATGTGCTGACCGGCCCCCTTGGCCTCGTGCCCGGCAACCGCGTCCTGCTGCGCGCGCCGAACAACCCGACCATGGTCGCGGCCTATCTCGCGGTCATCAAGGCGGGCGGCATCGTGGTGGCCACCATGCCGCTGCTGCGCGCCAAGGAGCTCGGCCAGATCGTCGACAGGGCGGAGATTGCGCTGGCCCTCTGCGACGACCGGCTGATGGACGAACTGACCAAGACCGCCGGCTCCTCGCGCTTCCTGAAGCGGATCGTCGGCTTCTCGGAACTCAAGGCGCTCGCCGCTTCTGCAGCCCCCACCTTCACCGCCATCGACACGGCGCGCGACGATGTCTGCCTCTTCGGCTTCACCTCCGGCACCACCGGCGAGCCGAAATGCACCATGCATTTCCACCGCGACCTGCTCGCCATCTGCGACGCCTATGCGCGGAACGTCCTCAAGCCCACGCCCGACGACCGCTTCATCGGCTCGCCGCCACTCGCCTTCACCTTCGGCCTCGGCGGCCTCGTTCTTTTCCCTTTCCGCGTCGGCGCCTCCACCGTGCTCCTGGAGAAGGCCTCGCCCGGTGACCTCCTGCCGGCCATCGCCACCTACAAGCCGACCATCTGCTTCACCGCGCCCACCGCCTACCGCGCCATGATCCCCAACCTGCGCGACCATGACTGGCGCTCGCTGCGCAAATGCGTCTCGGCCGGCGAGGCCCTGCCGAAGGCGACCTTCGATGCCTGGGAGGAGGCGACCGGCCTGAAGCTGATGGACGGCATCGGCGCCACCGAGATGCTGCACATCTTCATCTCCGCGCCCGAGGAGGAGATCCGTCCCGGCGCGACGGGCAAGCCCGTGCCCGGCTACGAGGCCAAGGTGATCGGCGCCGACGGCGAGGACCTTCCCCCCGGCAAGCCCGGCCGCCTCGCCGTGCGCGGCCCCACCGGCTGCCGCTACCTCGCCGACGACCGTCAGCGGAAATATGTCGTCAACGGCTGGAACGTCACCGGCGACACCTATGTCCGCGATGAGGACGGCTATTTCTGGTACCAGGCGCGCAACGACGACATGATCGTCTCCGCCGGCTACAACATTGCCGGCCCCGAGGTGGAGGCAGCCCTCCTCGCCCATCCGACCGTCGCGGAGGCCGGCGTCGTCGGCCAGCCGGATCCCGAGCGCGGCATGATCGTCAAGGCCTATGTCGTGCCGAAGCCCGACGTGACGGTGACGCCGGCCCTCGTCGTCGAGCTCCAGAGCTTCGTGAAGAACGAGATCGCGCCCTACAAGTACCCGCGCGAGATCGCCTTCGTTCCCAGCCTGCCGCGCACCGAGACCGGCAAGCTCCAGCGCTTCGCGCTCCGCGAGCGCGCCGCCCGCGAGGCCGGCGAGGCATCCTCCGCCGGCTTGCCCAAGGCGGCCGAGTAAGGCCGCCGAACAGGCGCGCCCCAAAGGCGTTTCAGAGAGAGATCATGAGCCAGACCCTGAAGCCCGTCATTCCCCTCAGCATCCCCGACGAGGATGTGCGCCCCGTCACCCTCAATCCGCAGGGCTGGCCGGTGCCGCGCGGCTATGCCAACGGCATGAGCGCGAAGGGCCGCCTCGTCGTCACCGGCGGCGTCGTCGGCTGGGACATCATGGGCAATTTCCCCGAGGCGTTCGTCGACCAGGCGCGCCAGTGCTTCGAAAACATCCGCGCCATCCTCGCCGAGGGCGGCGCCGAGCCGCACCATGTCGTGCGCCTCACCTGGTACGTGACCGATGTCGAGGAATACCAGGCGAACCTGAAGGGTCTCGGCCGCGCCTATCGCGACGTCTTCGGCCAGCACTATCCGGCCATGGCCGTGGTGCAGGTCGTGCGGCTGGTGGAGAAGGCGGCAAAGATCGAGATCGAGGCGACGGCGGTCGTCGCGGAGTAGGGGCGGATGATAGGGGGCGATGGGGAATGCCCCACCCGCACCCTCCCCTCTGCGAGGGGAGGGGGACCATGATGTCCCGACTGTTTGGCGACGGCCGCGCCAGGCCCAACCGTTGAGAACTCGGCTCGACGCCGTGGTCTCCCTCCCCTCGCCAGAGGGGAGGGTCAGGGTGGGGCATTCCTGCCTTCCTGCCTCGACGTAATCGTCATGCCCGGCCTTGTGCCCGGCATCCACGACTTCTTCTGACGGCGGTAGTCAAGTCGTGGATGGCCGGGACAAGCCCGGCCATGACGCGGAGAGAGGTGGCGATCGACGCGTCCAGCCTCGGTGCTTCCAGAAGCCCCTCACCCTTCCCTCTCCCCGCAAGCGGGGAGAGGGGGCAACACCGCAGCTTTTCGATGGACGACGTCAGCGCCTGGCACGACGACTGAGGACGATCGCGACGTCGAAGTCCCCCTCTCCCCGCTTGCGGGGAGAGGGAAGGGTGAGGGGCTTGGATCGTCGAGGAGCAGCTAGGGCAATTGCCCCCACCCCTCAGTTGTGAATCCGGATGACTGCCTCGATCTCCACGGTGATCCCCATGGGCAGCGAGCCCATGCCCACCGCCGAGCGCGCGTGGCGGCCGCGGTCACCGAGAACCGCGACCATGAGATCGGAGAAGCCGTTGATGACGCGGGGATGGTCGCCGAAATCCGGCGTGCCATTGACCATGCCCAGCACCTTCAGGAACTCGACCTTGGACAGGTCGCCGCCCGCCGCGGCCTTGGCGGAGGCGAGGATCTGCAGGCCGACGAGCTTGGCGTGCTCATAGGCCGTCTCGACCGTCACGTCGGCCCCGACCTTGCCGGTGTGCAGCGAGCCATCGGCCTTCCGCGGGCCCTGGCCCGCCAGATAGGCGATGGCGCCGTCGCGCTTGAAGGGCACGTAATTGCCCGCCGGTGTCGGCGTCGGCGGCAGGGTGAGGCCCATCTGGGCGAGCTTCTCTTCCGGGGTCATGCGTCCCTCCTCACCTGAGCTTGCCGCGGGCGGCCACCGGCAGGATGCCGACAATCTCGTCTCCGCGCACCATCACCACCTCGTCGACCATGTTGACGACGACGCAGACATGGTTCGGCACGATGCGCACGATGTCGCCGACCTTCGGCCGCTCGTTGCATTTCGAAAGGTCGAGGAAGCCGTGCTCCTCGGCGAACTTGGCGATGCGCGCTTCCGGATGCTCGAGGATGAGGCCGTAGCCGTCGAGCCCGCCGCCGGGATCGGCGGTCAGCGTCTTCGAGCCGGCATCGAGAATGCCGCGATCGGCGCCGGCGCGGCTCACCACGGTCGAGTAGACGGTGAGCGCGCAGTCATCGAGGGTGGCGACGCCGACCTCGACCTGCATCCGGTCATTGTAGATGTAGGTGCCGGGACGGTGCTCGGTCGCGCCCTTCAGCTTGCCGATGTTCTTCATGTTCGGCGAGCCACCGGTGGAGATGATCTCGGCGTCGAGCCCTTCGAGGCGGATGCCGGCCAGCGCCGTGTCGAGGAACTTCTGCGCCTCCGGCCAGCCGTCCTCGGTCGGGTACATCATGAAGCCGCGGAACTGGAGGCCGGGGGAGGCGGCGACCAGCTTGGCGAGCTCGATGGCCTCGCCCGGCGTCTCGACGCCGGCGCGCTTGCGGCCCGTGTCGCATTCGATGACGACGCCGAGCGGGCGCCCCGCCACCGCCGCCGCCTTCGGCAGGTCGCCGACCACGGTGGCATTGTCGGCGGCGACCGTGACGCTGACCGTCTCCAGCAGGCGCCCCAGCCGGTTCATCTTCTCCTCGCCGAGGAGATTGTAGCTGATCAGGATGTCGTCGAGCCCGGCGGCGGCCATGACCTCCGCCTCGCCGATCTTCTGGCAGGTGATCCCCTTGGCGCCGGCGGCGACCTGCAGCTTGGCGAGCTCCGGGCTCTTGTGGGTCTTGATATGGGGCCGGTTGGCGAGGCCCTGCGCATCGCACTGGGCCTGCACCCGCGCGATGTTCGCCTCCACCTTGTCCATGTCGATGACGACGGCGGGCGTGCCGTATTCGCGGGCGATGGTCTCGGCGAGGGGGGTGGCCATGGCGGCTCCGATCAAGGCGGGCACGGGTCAGACGTGCAGGTAGCGATCCTTCAGGTCGGGACTGGCGAGGAAGTCGCCGCTCGTCCCTTCCCAGACGATCCGGCCCTTCTCGAGGATCAGGTGCCGGTCCGCCAGTTTGACCAGAGCGTCGACGTTCTTGTCGATCACCAGGATCGATTGGCCGTCCTGCTTGAGGCGCGCGAGACAGGCCCAGATCTCCGCGCGGATGACGGGCGCGAGCCCCTCGGTGGCCTCGTCGAGGACGAGCAGCTTCGGATTGGTCATGAGCGCCCGGCCGATGGCCAGCATCTGCTGCTCGCCGCCCGAGAGCTGCGTGCCCATGTTGCGCCGCCGCTCCTTCAGCCGCGGGAAGAAAGCGTAGACGCGCTCCAGCGTCCAGGCCTGCTCGCGCTTGGTGCGGTTGGCGGCGGTGGCGACGAGGTTCTCCTCGACATCAAGGTTCGGGAAGATCTGCCGGCCCTCCGGCACGAGGCCGAGGCCTGCCTGCGCCACGCGGAAGGGCGGCTGGCCGGCCAGCGCCACGCCCTCGACCTCGACGGCCCCGGCCGCCGGGCGGATCAGGCCGAAGATCGACTTGATCGTCGTCGTCTTGCCCATGCCGTTGCGGCCGAGCAGAGTCACGACCTCGCCGGCCTTCACGCTCAGCGAGACGCCGAACAGCACCTGCACGTCGCCGTAGCCGGCCTCGAGGTTGGAGACGGTCAGCATCTCAGTCCTCCGCCTCCTCGCGCGCCGCCGAGGCTCGCGCGACGCCGGCCTTGGTCTTGGCGAGCAGGCCCATCATCACCTCGCGCTCGGTGGGATCGAGCCCAGCCAGCAGCTCGCGCACCCAGGCGCCATGCTCGCGCGCCATGCGGGCGAACTGCTCATGGCCCTCCGCCGTCATGACGATGCGCTGGGCCCGCCCGTCCGTGGCGTCGCGGCGGCGCTCGACGAAGCCCTGTTCGGCAATGCGCGCGACGAGGCCGGTGACATTGCCGTTGGTGACCATCATACGCTTCGAAATCTCGCCGAGCGTCATGCCCTCCGGCGACTTGTCGAGCTGGGCGAGCAGGTCGAAGCGCGGCAGGGTCATCTGGAAGCGCTCGGCGAGGCGCCGGCGGATCTCCCGCTCGATCATCGTCGTGCAGGTGAGGAGCCGCAGCCAGAGCCTGAGCTCGGGGCGCGAGTCCCTGGGCTGGTGGGCGAGGCGCGTCTCGGCGTCGATGGCGATGTCGGGCTCGCTCACGCGAAATCCTCCTCGCCGAGATAGGCCTCGCGCACGGCGGGATCGGCCCTGACCACTTCCGGTGTGCCGGAGGCGATGACGCGGCCATAGACCAGCACGGAGATGCGGTCGGCGAGGCGGAACACCGCGTGCATGTCGTGCTCTACCAGCACCATGGGATAGCGGCCCTTCAGCGCCAGCAGCACCTCGACCATGCCCTCGGTCTCCTCCCGGCCCATGCCGGCCATGGGCTCGTCGAGCAGCAGGATCTTCGGCGATGAGACGAGCGCCATGGCGAGTTCCAGCTGGCGCTTCTCGCCGTGCGAGAGGCTCGCCGCGACCATGCCGGCGCGGGGCGCGAGGCCGACCTGCGCGAGCGCGTCCAGGGCGACGCGGTTCAGGTGGGATTCGGACGAGGCCCGGCGGAAGAAGTGGAAGGACGAGCCGTCATGGGCCTGCGCGGCGGTGGCGACATTCTCCAGAGCCGTGAAACCGGGCAGGACCTGGGTGATCTGGAAGGAGCGGGTGAGGCCGCGCAGCGCCCGCTGATGGATGGGCAGGCGGGTGATGTCCTCGCCGCAGAAGGTGATGGTGCCGGCATCCAGCGCCACCTCGCCGGTGATCTCGCCGATCAGCGTGGTCTTGCCGGCGCCGTTCGGGCCGATGATGGCGTGGAGCTCTCCGGGCCTGACGTCGAGGCTGACGCCGTCGGTGACCTTCAGCGCGCCGTAGCTCTTGTGCAGGCCGGAGAGGGAAAGGACGGGGGAGGAGGGTGAGGCGGTCATGGGCGCGATCCGCTGGCGCGCCCGGTCACCTCTCCCCGGCGGGGAGAGGTCGGCCGAAGGCCGGGAGAGGGGGCTGTGATCCGGTCGATGCGAAGGCTCCCCCTCACCCGATCCTCGTTTCTCTCGGATCGACCTCTCCCCGCCGGGGAGAGGTGTCGATGCGGCGTGGTCGGCGCTGGGACGCGGTGCCATGTCATCACCGGTCTCCCCGCGACAGGAGCTTCACGATGCCGCCGCGGGCGAAGATGGCGACGAGGATCACCATGGGCCCGAAGATGACCTTCCAGTGCTGGGTGATCTGGGCGAGCCATTCCTCGACCAGCGTCACGCCGATGCCGCCGATGATCGGGCCGATCAGCGTGCCCATGCCGCCGAGCACCACCATGGCGATGAACTCGCCCGAGCGCTGCCAGGTCATGTAGGCGGGGGCGACGAACATGCCGAGATTGGCGAAGAGCGCGCCGGCCAGCGCGCAGATCGCACCGGCCAGCACATAGGCGGCGAGGCGATAGAGGAAGGGATCGAAGCCGACCGCGCGCATCCGCCGCTCGTTCTCCTTCGCCCCCCGCAGCACCCGGCCGAAGCGCGAGGCGACGATGGCCTTGAGCAGGAGGAAGCAGCCGAGCAGCGTGCCGAGCACGACGAAATAGAAGGTCGTGTCATTGGCGAGCAGGCGCGAGCCGAAGACCTCGGAGCGGTGGAACATCCTCAGGCCGTCGTCGCCGCCATAGGCCGAGAGGCTGGTGGCGGTGAACAGCGCCATCTGCCCGAAGGCCAGGGTGATCATGATGAAATAGACGCCGCGGGTCTTCAGCGAGATGGCGCCGGTGACGAGGGCGAAGAGGGCCCCCGCGAGGATCGCCACGGGGAAGGCGATGGAGGCATCGACGATGTCGTGGCTGAAGAGGATCGCCACCGCATAGGCGCCGATGCCGAGGAAGGCGGCATGGCCGAAGGAGACCAGCGCGCCATAGCCGAGGATGAGGTCGAGCGAGAGCGCGGCGATCGCCATGATCATGGCGCGGGTGACGAGGCCGAGGATGAAGCGCTCGCCCCAGATCAGCGGCACGATGGCGAGCAGCGCGAAGACGAGGACGGGGAGCCAGATCCGCCGCCAGAGCGGCGGGGCGGCGGGCATCACGGGGGGAACGGGGGTCTCGGCCATCGGTCAGCCCTTGGCCGGGAAGAGGCCGGTCGGCCGGAAGAACAGCACGGCGGCCATGAGGATGTAGATGGACATGGAGGCGATCGCCGGGCCGATGGTGCGCGCATCCGAGGGCGACAGGCCGCCGAGGCGCAGGAGGTCGACCGAGAAGGAGCGCAGCAGCGTGTCGACGAGGCCGACAAGCAGCGCGCCGATGAAGGCGCCGCGGATGGAGCCGATGCCGCCGATGACGATGACAACGAAGGCCAAAATCAACAGGTTGTCGCCCATGCCCGGCTCGACCGAGAGGACCGGTGCGGCCATGGCGCCGGCAAAGCCCGCGAGCATGGCGCCGAAGCCGAAGACGATCATGAACAGGCGGCGGATGTCGACGCCGAGCGCCGAGACCATCGGCGCATTGGTGGCCCCGGCGCGGATGAGCATGCCGACCCGCGTCTTGGTGACGACGAGCCAGAGCACGACCGCCACCGCGAGCCCCGAGCCGATGATGGCGAGCCGCCAGACCGGATAGAGCACGCCGTCGGCGATGCGGATCGTGCCGGAGAGCGCCTGCGGCATCGGCACCTGCAGGGGCGCGGCGCCCCAGATGATCTTCACGCCCTCGTTGAGGAAGAGGATGAGGCCGAAGGTCGCCAGCACCTGTTCGAGGTGGTCGCGGTCATAGAGGTGCCGCATGACGACGACCTCCAGCAGCAGGCCGACCAGCAGGGCCGTGGCGAGCGCCAGGATCAGGCCCAGCACGAAGCTGCCGGTGAGCGGCACGAACATGGCGGCGAGATAGGCCCCCAGCATGTACTGGACGCCGTGGGCGAGGTTGATGAAGTCCATCACGCCGAAGACCAGCGTGAGGCCGGCGGCGATCAGGAACAGCAGCACGCCGAGCTGCAGCCCGTTCAGCGTCTGGATGATGAGGAGCGTGGAGGACATCGCAGGCCGATCGGAAACCCTCTCCCCTCGTGGGAGAGGGTGGCGCCGGAGGCGCCGGGTGAGGGCGGGCAACAGGATGCCGGCCGCGGAAGCGGTGGCGATGGATGTCGGTGAGGACCAGGCGGCCCCTCACCCGGCAGCTGACGCTGCCACCCTCTCCCACGAGGGGAGAGGGTGATCGCGTGTCAGATCACCAGCGCATCTGGCACTGGGCGGCGTAGACGTCCGTGTAGTTCTCGAAGATCCGCTCGACGATCTCCGTCTGGAACTTGCCATCGGCGCGCTTGGCGGCGCGGACCGTGTAGAAGTCCTGGATCGGATAGTGGTTGTTGGCGAAGCGGAAACGGCCGCGCAGAGACACGAAGTCGGCCTTGCGCAGGGCGGCGCGGACGGCATCGCGGTTCG
Source organism: Phreatobacter oligotrophus (assembly GCF_003046185.1). Lineage (NCBI taxonomy): Bacteria > Pseudomonadati > Pseudomonadota > Alphaproteobacteria > Hyphomicrobiales > Phreatobacteraceae > Phreatobacter > Phreatobacter oligotrophus. Next base: position 169,000 of record NZ_PZZL01000002.1, on the reverse strand, counting down.
ACAGGTTGCCATTGGTGGCGCGCACCGCGCTGTCGATCAGCATGGCGGCGTCATAGGCCTGCATGGCGTAGGAGCCCGGCACCGACCCGAAGGCCGCCTCGTAATCCGCCACGAACTTCTTGTTCTGCGGATTGTCCATGTTCGGCGCCCAGGTCATGCCGGCGATCATGCCGACGGCGGCGTCCTGCTGGGCCGGCAGGGTCGACTCGTCGACGGTGAAGGCAGACAGGAAGGGCACGCGCTGGGTGAGGCCGGCCTGCGAATACTGGCGCACGAGGTTCACGCCCATGCCGCCCGGCATGAAGGTGAACATGCCGTTGGCGCCCGAGGAGCCGATGCGGGCGAGTTCGGAGGAGAAGTCCAGCGTGTTCAGCGGGACATAGACCTCGTCGACCACCTGGCCGCGGAAATGGCGCTTGAACCCGGCCATGGCGTCACGCCCGGCCTGGTAGTTCGGCGTCATCAGGAAGACCTTCTGCATGCCCTGGCGCTGGGCATAGGCGCCGAGCACCTCGTGCACCTGGTCGTTCTGGTAGGAGGTGACGAAGAAGTTCTCGTGGCAGCCGCGGCCGGCATAGCTGGACGGGCCGGCATTGGCGCTGATGAGGAAGGCGCGCTGCGAGCTGACCACCGGCTGGTGGATGGCCTGGAGCACGTTGGAGAAGATCGGGCCGACCACGAAATCGACCTTGTCGCGGTCGATCAGCGCCTGTACGCGCTGCACGGCGACATCCGGCTTCAGCTCGTCGTCGACGACGATGACCTGGACCTCGCGCCCGCCCATGCGGCCGCCGAGATGGCGGACGGCGAGCTGCAGGCCGTCGCGCGCCTGCTGACCGAGGACGGCACCGGGACCTGACAGGGTCTGGATCACGCCGATGCGGATCGGCTCCTGGGCCTGCGCGGGTGCCGACAGCGCGGCCGCTCCCAACGCCAGAGAGAGAAGGATGCGCTTCATCGAAAACCTCCCACCCCGAGCGTTGCTCGGGTCGACGACCGCTCCCGGGCTTGTCCGTGGTCGCGGCCAATGCGAAGGCATTATCGCCGTGGAATTTTCGCGAACAACCCCACCTGCGAAAAATATTTTAAGTGTAAAATAAATCGGCAGGAGGTCCGGATGTTGCTCACCGATCATGCAGACGGCAAGCCGCGGTGCTGGTGGCCTGGCTACGATCCGCCCTATGTCGCCTATCACGACACCGACTGGGGGGTCCCTGAGCGCGACGACCGCGCCCTGTTCGAGAAGCTTATTCTCGATGGATTTCAAGCGGGTTTGTCGTGGATCACGATCCTCCGCAAGCGCGAGCACTTCCGCAAGGTCTTCGACGGTTTCCGCCCCGACCTGGTCGCAAGCTACGGCCCGGAGAAGATCGAGGCGCTGATGGCGGACCCCGGAATCGTGCGCAATCGCGCCAAGATCGAGGGCACCGTGAAGTCCGCCGGCATCTATTGCGACATGATGGCGCGCGGCGAGGGGTTCTCGGATTACCTGTGGTCCTATGTCGACGGCCGGCCGCTCCAGCCCGACCATCTGGACCGTTCTCGCATCCCCACCGAGACGCCGGTGGCGCAGGCGATCTCCAAGGACCTCAAGCGCCGGGGCTTCACCTTCGTCGGGCCGACCATCGTCTATGCCTTCATGCAGGCGGTGGGCATGACCAACGACCATGTCGTCGGCTGCTTCCGGCATGAAGAGGTGAAGGCTCTGGGGTGAGCGGGGCTGTCGTCTCAGCTGTGTGCCCACGCGGCGCGTCCAACGACCCTCCACCCGTCATGCCCGCCCTTGTGGCGGGCATCCACGACTTCTCTTGCTGCCGCTGAGTTCAAGTCGTGGATGCCCGGGACAAGCCCGGGCATGACGATGAGGTTCGTGCGCGAGGTCCCGGCGACCCGCTGCCCCCCACCTCTCCCCGGCGGGGAGAGGTCGGCCGGAGGCCGGGAGAGGGGGCCTCGCGTCATCCGCGGAAGGCTTACCCCCTCTCCCGCCTCGCTGCGCTCGTCGACCTCTCCCCGCCGGGGAGAGGTGAAGCGGAGCCTCGGGATCGGGCGCGAGCCTGTCAGCGGGTGGCCTCCCTGCAGGTCCAAGGACGGTGAGACCCGCCCCTCACTCCCCCCGGAGGCACACCCGCGCGATCTCGGCGACGCGATTGCGCTCGGCCGTGCTCATCTGGCCGCCGAGCGCCTGGCTCCACAGGCGGTCGCGCTTCAGCCCGTCCACCGTGCAGTCGCAGGCGTCCTGGCAGAGGTCGCGGTCCTGGCCGTTGGCGGTGCAGCTCTGCACGCAGGCGGCGATGAACGGGCGCACCTGCGGATCGAAGGCTGCGGGACGGGGCTGGACAGCAGCGGGGAACAGCCAGACCACGGCCGAGAGCAGGCCGATGAAGACCGGCTGGTGGATCAGGTAGATCGGCAGGGAGTGCCGGCCCATCCAGCCCAGCAGCCGCGCCGGTGGCGCCTCGGTCGGGACCGCCGCGAGCCGCGCCTCGCCGCCCCGCGCCAGGACCAGCCGCGCCAGCACCACGCCGGCCAGCACGCAGCCGAACCAGGGACAGAGCGGCACGAAGTCGCCAGAATTGATGGGACGGTCGCTGAGGCCGAGCCACAGCAGGAGGTCGCTGTCGAGCAGCGGATGGCGGAGGAGCGCCGGAAGCGCGAAGGCAGTGATGGCCGCGCCCGCCACCGCCAGCAGCGGCAGCGCCAGGAAGGGGAGGGCGAGGACGCTCGCCACCGCGATGTGGTGGAGGATGCCGAAGAACACATAGGCGTCCGGCATGAAGGCGTAGGTGCCTGCCGTGACCAGCGCCGCACCGCCCGCGACGAAGGCCAGCCGGCTCAGGAAACCCGCCCGGTCGAGGCCATCACGGCTGGCGAGGACGAGGCTCACGCCCACCAGCGCCAGGAACGACCCGGCAATGCCATGGGCGAACCATTTCCAGCCCTGATGCGCCACGATGTCGGTGGTGATGAGGCGGAAGAAGGAGAGGTCCCAGGCAAAGTGGTAGATGAACATGGCGACGAGGGCGACGCCGCGCGCCACGTCCACCAGCGCGATGCGCCGTGGCCGCGGCCGGTCGGTGATGGGCCCTGGCAGATGGCCTGGGTCGTTTGTCGTCATGCAGGATCCTCGGCACGCGCGGCGGGCGCGATGGGCACAACCCGGTTAGCCCGAAGCCGTTCCCCCGTCCATGGCTGCTGCCGCCATGGCGCGGTCCCGACCGTCTTGCCGCCCTGCCGCGAAGCAGGCAGGAAGGGCCATGACGTCCAGTCCGACACCCTCCCGCTCGCCGTCCCCCCGGAGCAAGCCGCCGCGCGCCTGGCAGCGCATGCTGTCCGGCCGCCGCCTCGACCTGCTCGATCCCTCGCCGCTCGATGTCGAGATCGAGGACATCGCCCATGGCCTTGCCCGCGTCGCCCGCTGGAACGGCCAGACGACGGGCCCCCACGGCTTCTCGGTGGCCCAGCACTCGCTGCTGGTGGAGGACATTGCCTGCCGCATGAAGCCGGGCCTGGAGCGCCGCTGGCGCCTCGCCGTGCTGCTGCATGATGCGCCCGAATATGTGATCGGCGACATGATCTCGCCCTTCAAGGGCGTCATCGGCGGCGACTACAAGGCGGTCGAGAAGCGGCTGATGGCGGCGATCCACATCCGCTTTGGCCTGCCGGCCGAAGTCCCGGCCGAGATCACCACGCTCACCAAGAAGGCCGACCACGTCTCGGCCTTCCTCGAGGCGACGCAGCTCGCCGGTTTTGGCGTCGAGGAGGCCTCGACGCTGTTTGGCCGGCCGACCGGGATCTATGGCGGCGCCAAAGGCGTACCCCCTGTGCTGGTGCCGATGGACGCCGAGACGGCCAAGACCGCCTTCCTCGATCGTTTCGCGCTGCTGTCGCCCTGAGCGCCGGCCTGCGTCATCCTGCATCGCGCGCCGTCGCATCATGCCTGCAACAATTCCGGCCCAAGCTCCGGCCGACCCACGGGAGATTCGCTCCATGCACGTCCATGTCTGCTCGCTGTCCCGTCTCGCCGACACCGTCGAGGCGACCGGAGCGCGGCACGTCGTGACGCTCATCAACCAGGGCACGGTGGTGGAGCGGCCGCGCAATATCGCGCCCGAGGACCATCTCTTCCTCGGCATGAACGACATCGTCACGCCGATGGACGGCTACATCGCCCCCGCCGAGGCCCATGTGGAGCGCCTGCTCGGCTTCGTCGACGGCTGGTGGCGCACCCATGCCGAGGCCAGCCCCCTGGTGGTTCATTGCTGGGCCGGCATCAGCCGCTCGACGGCGGCCGCCTACATCACGGCCTGCGCCATCGACCCGCAAGCGGATGAGGAGATGCTCGCCGACGAGATCCGCCGGCTGAGCCCCAGCGCCACGCCGAACCTGCGTCTCGTCACCATCGCCGACGCCATGCTCGGGCGGAACGGACGGATGGCGGCGGCGATCCAGCGAATCGGTCGCGGCGCCGATGCTTTCGAGGGCGTGCCCTTCGCGCTGCGGCTGCGACGATAAGAAATACCGACCTCCGACTGTACAGTGTAGAGGAATATGGCTAGTTGGACGGCCATGATCAAAGCAGTTCCGGCCGCAACCATAGAGGGGGACCCGCATCGCGCGCTGGTCCTCGATGCGGCCGATACCGTTTTTGCCCGCCTCGGCTTCCGCAACTGCTCGCTGGATGACATTGCACGTGCGGCGGGCGTGTCCCGCGCCTGCCTCGCCTTGCACTTCGCCTCCAAGGAGGATGTCTTCATCGCGGCGGTCGATCGCGCGCTCACGATGTTCCGCGAGCGGACCGGCCAATTGTTGCGACGCCAGGGTGTCCCGGTGGAAACGCGGGTGCTCGACGCCTTCTGTACGGCCCACACGACCACCATCGGCTCTGCCGTGATGAGCGACATCATGGCCGCCTGCGAGGCCCTGGTCGCCCCGCTGGTACGGGACTTCGAAAAGGACCTTGCGACCGAGGTGGCCGAGGCGCTGGCCATGGCCGGCATTCCCGCCCGCTGGACGGACGAGGGGCTGAGTGCCGACGATCTCGCCGGACATCTCATCATCCTGTCCCTGGGGATCACCCACAAGGCCGCCGACCCCGTCGACTACCGCGCCCGGATGGCCAGCGCGATCCGCCTGGTGTGCCGCACGCCCAAGTTGGTCCGCTGACCGCGGTATCTCCTAAGGGATTGGCAAGGGACTGACGTCACATTCGACGCAGCGGACGCCACAGGCCGGAAACCATCATGGCTCACACCGCTCCGCAGGGCCGCGATCCGCGGTCGTCATGCTGATCGACGGTGCATCACCCGATGGATTTCGTTTTCGCCATCCTGCTCGGCCTCGCCGCCGTTCTCGCCCTGCCGATCCTGACGATCGTCGCCTTCATGCGCAGCGGTGAGGCGAAGCGGCGTCTCGACATCGCGGAGATGCGCATCCGGCAGGTCGAGACCGAGCTGACCCTGGTGCGGGCAGCGCTCGATGCTGCTCCCCGCGCGGCTGCGGCCGGAGAGGCGGCGGCGATCGCGCCTGTCCCGGCCCCGGATCCCACCGTCGCCTATGTGGCCCCGCCCGACGCCATTCCCGCCGAAGCACCGCCATCGGAAGTGGTTGCGCCAGCTGCGGCCGAGCCGCTCGGTGCGCCCGAACCCATGGCCGCCCGCCGCAGCGTTCCCTCGGTCGCAGCGAGCGCCCCGCTCGAGGCGATCGATCCCGCTCCGCCCGCGCCTCCCGCCCCGCCGCCGCCCTCCAATCTCGGCGGCTTCGAGGAGACGATCGGCTCGCGCTGGGCCGTCTGGATCGGTGCCGTGGCACTGGGTCTCGGCGGCCTCTTCCTCGTCCGCTATTCCATCGAGGCCGGGCTGATCGGCCCGGGCCTGCGCATCACCTTCGGCCTGCTCTTCGCGCTGGCGCTGCTCGCCGGTGGCGAATGGCTGCGCCGCAGTGACAAGGGCCTGCCCACCCTGCCGCTCGCCGACATTCCGGCGGCCCTGACCGGGGCTGGCGCCGTCGCCGCCTTCGGCACGATCTACGCCGCCCACGCGCTCTACGACTTCATCGGCCCGGCCTTCACCTTCGTCGCGCTCGCGGCTGTGGCCATGGGCACACTGGTGCTCGCCGGCCTGCACGGACCGCTGCTCGGCGCCATCGGCCTCGTCGCCGCCTTCGCCGCGCCCTTCCTGGTCGCCTCGGCCAATCCGAACCCCTACATCTTCCCGATCTACGCGGCGATCATCACCGCCGCCTGCTTCACCCTCGCCTGGATCCGCGACTGGCCCTGGCTGCGCGGCGCCGCCACCACCCTGGCGGTAGCCCTCGGCACCATCACCATGATCGGCACCGGCGGCGGCGCCTATCCGAGCCTCATCCAGGCGCTGGCCGGCATCGTCACCGCGGCGCTGTTGGTGGTTCCCGGCATCCGCTTCGTGCCGCCGCGCGAGCGCGGCATGGACGGGCACGCCACGGCCATCCTCGCTGCCTTCGCCCTCCTCGCCATGCTGGCGGTGATGGAGAGCCGGCAGGACCTCGCGGCCGTCGGGCTCTATCTCGTCCTGTCGCTGGGCGTCCTCGGCATCGTCTGGCGCACGCCCACGGTCGTGCTGGCCGTGCCGGCCACCGGGGTCCTTGCCCTCCTCGTGCTGCTCGGCTGGGTCACCGGCGTGAAGCCCTCCACCATGCTGGATCCGCTCGGCATGCCGCCCGACTATCCGGACGTGCTGGCCCGCATCGGCTGGGCGGGTCTCGCCTTCGGCCTCGTCTTCGGCATCGGGCCTGCGGCGATCACCGTGATGCGCCGCCAGCGCGAGGCGGCCACCGTCCTCATCCTCGCGGCGACCTCCGTCGCCATGCCGCTCGCCGTGCTCGCCATCGTCTATGGCAAGGTCGAGGGCTTCGTCATCTCACCGCGCTTTGCCGCCATCGCCATGGTCCTCGCCGCGAGCTTCGCCGTGGCGACGGAGGCGGCGCACCGGCTGCGCTCCGGCCAGAGGCCTGGTCTTGCCTCCGCCGCCGCTATCTATGCCATCGGCGCGCTGGCGGCGGTCGCCTTCGCGCTCACCCTGCTGCTCGAGCGCGCCTGGCTGACCCTTGCCCTTGCCGCCATGGTGGCGGGCATCGCCTGGGTCTACACGTTCCGCCCCCTGCCGCAGCTGCGCTGGGTGGCGGCGCTGGCCGGCATCGGCGTCCTCGCCCGCGTCATCTGGGATCCCGCCATCAACGGCGCCGATGTCGGCGAGACCATCATCTTTAACTGGCTGCTCCCCGGCTATGGCCTTCCCGCCCTCGCGGCGGTCGCGGCCTCCATCCTCCTGCGCCGCCGGCGCGGCGAGGATGAGCCGGTGGCGATCCTCGAAGGGCTCGCCATGGTCTTCACCGCGCTGCTTGTCATCGTCGAGGTGCGCCATGCCTTCGGGGCCGCGGGGATGCGCCTTCACGCCGCGCCGCTGACCTTCCCGGAAGCGGCGACCCACACCGTCACGATGCTCGCCTTCGGCCTCGGCCTGTCGCGCCTCTCCGCCTGGCGCAGCGGCGCGCTCTGGGACAATGCCCTCGTCGTCGCGCGCTTCGCCTCCTGGGCCTGGATCGCGGTGGTCATGGGCTTTGCCTTCAATCCCTGGCTCACCGGCCGTCCGGTCGGCACCCATGCCATCGTCAACTGGGCGCTGCTCGGCTACGGCTTCGGCGCGGTGCTGACCTTTGCCGCGGCCTATTTCGACCGCCGCGCCGGACGGATGATGGAGGGGCGGATCATGGGCCTCTTCGGCCTCGCCATGCTGGTGACCTACGCCAACATCGTCGTCGCCATGCTCTTCCGCGGGTGGGTGTCGCTCTGGGGCATCGGCGATGCCGAGCTCTACGCATATTCGGCGGTCTGGCTCGCCTTCGGCCTCGCCCTGCTGGGCGCGGGCGCCTATCTCGGCAGTCGCACGCTCCGCCTCGCCTCGGCGGCGCTGGTCGCGCTCGCCGTGCTCAAGGTCTTCCTCATCGACATGGCGGGGCTGACCGGCCTGTGGCGGGCGCTGTCCTTCATCGGCCTCGGCCTCGTCCTGCTGGTGGTCGGCCGCGTCTACCAGCGCGTCCTCGGCATCGCCCAGGCGCGCGCGGCGGGCGGCGCCTAGAGCAGGGCGAGCCCGGCCTTGCCGCCTTCGGTGCCGAAGGCGGCGGCCTTCCCATCGGCGCGCCAGGCGAGCGCGGTGATGGCATCGCCATCCGGCTCACGCATCAGGATCTCGGCGCCGTCCTCGATGCGGCAGAGCAGGATGAGACCGTCGGCGAAGCCCGCGGCGATCACCGGGGCCGCCGGATGGCCTGCGACCTGCGTCACCTTGATGCCGGCCTTGGCGGCGGGGGCGATCATCGTCGGATTGACGCCCATCGGCCCGTTCTTGCCGCTGAACGGCCAGAGGATGGCTTCGCTGGCACCGGAGGTTGCAAGGAACTTGCCGCCCTGCGTCCAGGCGAAGGAGCGCACCTTGCCGGGATAGCCGGACATGCGCATGTGCTGCCCGTCCTCGAGCCGCCAGCCATGGAGCTGCGGCTCCTGCATGGTGGTGACGACGAAGCGCTGGTCGGCGCTCACCGTGATGCCGAGATGCGAGCCCTTCCATTCGAGCTTCTGCGGCTCGCCGGCGACATTCGGATACCAGAGCGTCGCGCCGTTGTAGTGGGCGAGCGCCAGGCGCTGGCCCTTGGGGAAGAAGGCGATGCCGCCGCAGGCGGAGGGCAGCGACAGGCTCTTCGTCTCGCCCTTCTCCGGCTTGTAGGTGACCGTGCGGCCAGCACTCCAGGCAAGGCTGCGGGAGGGACCCACCGCCACCCGGTCGATCCAGGTGCCGCCGCTGTCATGCACCGTGCGCGGCTCACCCTTGCCGTCCAGAACAACCACCCGGCCGTCATCGCCGCCGGTGACGAGCACCGCGCCGTCCGAGGCGCTGTCGAGAATGCCGCCCTCGTGCAGGCTGATGCGCCGGTCGGAGGCGCCCGCCAGCACCACTTCGCCGCTCGCCAGCAGCAGGGCGGCCTCGTCCTTGAGGAAATGGGCGGCGATCACCGGCTCGCCGGCGTCGATGGCGCGGATGCGCTCGCGGATGGAGGGGCGCTGGGTCTCGGTCGTCATGGCGCCCTAGCTAGCGGAAGGCTGGTCGAATGGCGAGGGGAAGAACGGTGGAGGAGGAGGCTTCGCCCCTTTGACATCGCCGCACGGCTGGTCCATTGCAGCGCGCTTCGTGACGCCCCCGGAGAGAGCCTTGGCCAGCGGAACCCCGACTCAGGTCGCGCCAACCCTTGGATATGACGCCATCCAGGACCTGGTGCGCGCCATCCCCTTCCGGCCGCGCCTGTCGCGGTTCATCTTCCTTCGCCACGGCGAGACCGAAGGCAACCGCAAGGGCGTCTACCAGTTTCCCGAAACGCCCCTGAACGCCGCCGGCGAGGCCCAGGCTGCCGAGGCTGCCTCGATCCTTGCGCTCGCCTCCATTTCCCGCGTCGTGGCGAGCCCGATGATGCGCGCCTGGCGCACCGCCGCCGTCGTCACCGATGGCCGCGACATCACGCCGGAGCCGGACGCCGCCTTGCAGGAGCGCATGTATATCGGCCTCTTCGGTACGCCGGTCGGCACGCTCGACTGGCGCGTCGATCCGCCGGCCTGCGAGAGCCTCGAGACCTTCGTCCACCGCACCGGCCACGGCCTTTCCCGCTGGCTCGCCCGCGAGGACGATCCGGAGGGCGACCTTCTCCTCGTCTCCCATGGCGGCGTGCTGCTGGTGCTGGCCGCCCTCACCGGCGTCGACCTCCACACGGAGCTACGCCGCAACGCCACGCCGATCCTCTTCCAGCGCGCCAGCGGCGGCTGGGAGGCGACCGCGGCGGGGTGAGCTTTAGGGCCTGATGGCAGATGTGATGTCGGTACGTCGGAAATCGTCACCGACGAAGAGCAGCGGGCAGCCGCGGACGCGCGCGAGCGCATAGGCGAAGCAATCGCCGAAATTCAGGCCCGCGGGATGAACCCCCTTGCCGAACCGCTGATAGGCTAATGCGACATCGCGGGCGGTAGCAGTGGTGACCGGGACCACTTCGATGGCGAGGCCGTCAAGGATTGCGGACAGTGCGTCCAAGACGTTCCGGCGATCGGCGACGATCATGGCCTCAGCGAGCGTTCCTGCGCTGATCAGACAATCCTCTTCCGCTTCGAGGATCGTTGCGCAGGCGTCCGAACCCGGCTCATCGAGAACGATGGCCATCAGTGCCGATGTATCGACCACGATCATTCCGGAAGGCCGTCATCGCCGTAGAGAAAATCCTGGCTTCGGGCCGCAGAGGGGCCCGCGCTTTGCCGACGGGCCGCCGCTGCGCGTACGGCAGCAAGGACGGCGCGACGCTCCGCAATGGTTGGCTTGGGCGCGATGGGGACGAGACGAACGGCAGGCTGTCCGTGACGCGTCAGTATGACGTCGTCACCGGCTTCGGCGCGACGAACGAGTTCGGTCAGTTGACCCTTCGCATCGCTGACGGACACTTTCATCGCAGCCTCCTCGCGGCTGCGACAAAAATAGTCCAATCAGTGGTCCAATTCAATCACCCGCCGAATTCGGCCTTCACCGCTGCCGTGTGCTGGCCGAGCGCGGGCACCGGCCCGAATTGCGGCACCGTGCCGTCGTGGAGCGCGCCGGGCGCCAGCATCCGCTTGCGGCCGGCGGGCGTGTCCACCTCCATGTAGCGGTTCTGCGGGTGCACCTTGAGGTCATCCAGCGACGAGACGCGGCCATAGGCGACCTTCGCCTTCTCCAGCTTCTCGACCACGGCCTCGCGGGGGTGGCGGGCGAAGGCGGCGAGAATGATCGCATCGAGGGCCGCGCGGTTGGCGACGCGCTTCACATTGGCATCGAAGCGCGGGTCGGTCGCGACCGCGGCGTCGTCCAGCACGTTTTCGCACAGCGAGGCCCATTCCCGCTCGTTCTGGATGGAGAAGAGGATCGCCTTGCCGTCGGCGCATGGATAGGCGCCATAGGGTGCGATGGTCGGGTGGTTCAGGCCCGAACGCGGCGGATAGATGCCGCCATAGGCATATTGGAGGTAGGGAACGTTCATCCAGTCGGCGAGCGCGTGATAGAGCGACACGGCGATGTGCCGACCCTCGCCGGTGATGGAGCGGCCGATCAGCGCCTGCAGGATCGCCTGGAAGGCGGTCATGCCCGCCGCGATGTCGCACACCGAGACGCCGACGCGGGCGCGGCTGTCGCCCTCGCCGGTGATCTCGGAGAGGCCCGACTCGGCCTGGACCAGCAGGTCATAGGCCTTGAGGTGCTGCCAGGGGCCTTCCTCGCCATAGCCGGAGATCGAGCAGGTGATCAGGCGGGGGTGCTTCGCCCTGAGGTCGGCCGGATCGAAGCCGATGCGCTTCAGCGCCCCCGGCGCGAGGTTCTGGATGAAGACATCGGCCTTGGCGATCATCGCCGCCAGCACCGCCTGGTCGCCCGCATCCTTGAGGTCGAGGACGACGGATTCCTTGCCGCGGTTCAGCCAGACGAAATAGGCACTCTCGCCGTCCACCGCCTTGTCGTAGCGGCGGGCGAAGTCGCCCTCGTCGCGCTCGATCTTGATGACGCGGGCGCCCGCATCGGCAAGCCGCGAGGCGGCATAGGGAGCGGCCACCGCCTGTTCGACGGAGACGACGAGGAGGCCGGAAAGGTCGGTCTGCGAGGACATGGGGCGGGCTCATGCAAGGAGACGGTCCGCCCTCCATAGAGACAGGCCGGCGCTCCGGTCCAGAGACGCAACCGATGGGCAGGCCTGACGCCGTTAGGAGGCCAGCGCCCGGTCCACCGCCTCGCGCTCCTGCTCGATGACCGTGATGTAGGCGAGGAAGGCGCTGTCCGGCATGGTGCGGCCCTGCTCGATGTCGCGCAGGCGGCCGAGATTGATGCGGTAGCGCTCGGCGAATTGCGGCTGGCTGAGGTTCAGCGACTGGCGCAGCAAGCGGACCCGCCGGCCGGCAACGCCGCGGTCCAGTTCCTCCTCGGTGGAGGGCGGATTGTCCGGATCGTCGAGCGCGTTCTGCTCGATCTCCTCCGGCGTCATGGCGTCTAGGCGGGCTCGGGTCTCATCGGACAGCCGCGGCGGATTACTCGGGTCGATGATCAGTCTAGCCTTGACCATAACGTCTCGCCTCCGTCCGGTTGGCGCGCCTCGCCGAGATGATCCAGTGGATCGCGTCACGTCGCGTGTAGACCACCGTCATCAGACGGCCGTCGAGCATCCCGACCGTCTTCCTCCGGTCCTCGCCGTCTCCCGGCCGCGTGACGTCAAAGTCGATCCGTGCCGGATCCGCGAAGACGCCGACCGCCTCGGGAAAGCTGAAGCCATGCTTCTTAGGTTTGAAGCAGCCTTGCCATCATGCCAGTCGAAGTCGAGCGACGACGCCATAAGCTAGCATACGGAAAATCCGTATGATATGCAATCATGGCGTGCATCTCTTTGTTCCTCACCTCTGCCCGTCGCGCTTGGAAATCTGGTCCTGCGTGAGGCCTCCCATGCGCGGATGCGGCCGGCCGCCGGTGGTCATGGCCAGCGCAAACAGGATCTCGTCGGCGCGCGGACTATCCTGCACCATCAGCGTCACGCCGTCGAAGTGCGAGCGCACATAGGCCGCGTTGCGGTGATGGATCGGCACGTCGAGGATGGCGCCCATCGGCCCGACCTTGGTCATGGACGGCACGATGGCCAGCGCCTCGCCGAGCAGTTCGCGCATGGCGTAGCCGCCGGGCACGTGCCAGAGCGCGCCATGTTCCAGTTCCCCGGCGGAGCCCACCAGCGAACCCTTGCCATAGGCCTCGATGGCCGCGGTGTCGCCGCCGAGCGCCTTGAGCAGCTTGGTCGAGCATTCGAGGCCGAGCGGCTTCAGCTCGTCCATCATCGGCTGGATGTCCTCGACATAGCGGCCGGCGAACGGGTTCTTCAGCACCGCCGCCACCCAGCCCTTGAGGATGGGCTTGTCGAGCTTCGGCCCGCCATCGTGGCGAACCTCCTCAACGCCGACGACGATCTTCCTGACGTCGATGCTCATGACCGGATCTCCCTCATGGGTCTGCTTTTGCCGAGGATGCGGCTCTCGCCCTGGAGGACGAGGGCCGCGTCGAAGATGAGGCCGCGCCGCTGCAAGTGTTCGGCGCGGGCAAGGCCTGCCGCGAGCGCCGCGGCGATGACCGGGCCGGGCAGGGACCCGACCGCGGTGGTGACGAGACGGTCGCCCAGATCGCTGTCGGGATCGAGCGCCGTTGCCGGCCGCCGCTCCACCGCGGGGTGGTCGGCGTCCACCGCGTTGGCGACCAGCGTCGCCGCGACATCGGCGCTCGCCGCATCGCGCGCCAGGATGGTCACGGAATCGGCGATGCCGAGCGAGAAGGAGCGCCCCTGCGCGCCGGATGTCGCGATGCCGCCGATGCCATCGCCATGGGAAAGGCTGAGCCGGCCATTCAGCGACGGGATGGGTCCGCGGGAGAAGTCGGCGGCAAGCGCGACATCCAGCGTCTCGCCCTCGGTGAGATGCACCGCGATGTCGCCGCCATCATTGACGAAGGCGCGGTCGAGGGGGGCTGCCTCCACCATCACCTCGAGGATCTCGTCGGCTACCGACCCCGCCACCGCCGCCATCGGCGTGACGAAGACCCCGGCATGGGGCCGGCAGGCCGCCACCATCCGCTGCGCCACCGGTCCTTCCACCTGCGGCTTCTCGGCCATGGGCTTGCGCAGTTCTGCGAGCTCGCCGACGAGCTCCGGCAGCACCGTCTGGAATCGGGCGATGGCCGCGTCATAGGCCTCGCGCACCGCGCTGGCCGCCCCCCAGGCGCGCAACACCAGGTCGATCGGCCCGTGCTGCAGATGCAGCCGGTCGCCGGCGAGCGGCTGGACGGCGGGCGGCTCCCACATGGCTCAGCCGATGCGGCCGAGAAGGGCGATGAGGGTCTCAGCCTCCTCCTCGCTCAGCGGCTCCAGCGTGCGCGCGGTTACCACGGGCCCCAGCGCCTTCATGCCCTCGATCGCCTCGCGTCCCGCGGCGGTGAGGCTGAGGAGCACGAGCCGCGCGTCATTGGGGTCGACCGAGGGCGAGACGAGCCCGCGCTTGGCGAGCCGGCCGGCGACGCCGAACATGGTCGCTGGGTCGATGCCGACCATGCGCCCCAGCTGGTTCTGCGAGGTGGGGCCGAGGTCATGCAGCTTGGCGAGCGCGGCATATTGCACCGGCGTCACGTCGAAGCCGTCCATCACCTGCTCGAAAATGGCGCTGGCGCGCTGATGGGCGCGCCGGATGAGGAAGCCGATCTGCTCCTCGAGGATGTAGGGCCGCTCCTGCGGCGCCTCGTCGCTCGCCTTCGCCCGTTTCGCCGTCACGATCGTGCCTCCGGGAAGGGCCAGGGATTGCCGGATATCCAGCCGTCGATGCGGGCGGTCGGGGCGACATCGCGCAGGATGTCGTCGATCGTGACGATGTCCTCCATGTGCCCGCCGAGCTGCTCGTAGAGCGCCCGCGGCAGGGTGAACTCGATGGGCGCGACGATGGCCGGCGTCGGTACCGAGCCGAAGGCGTTCTTCGGCAGCTTGGTGACATCGGCCATGACGGTGATGCCGCCGCCAGGCCAGAGATAGACCGGCGCGCCGCCCATGGTGACGCGCGTCTCGCCGCTCGCCACCGACCGCGTCAGCAGCACCGGATTCTCGGTGACGCCGGCGCGCAGCGATCCACCGGCGCCTGCCATGAACAGCACGGTGCAGAGCGAGGGCTCGCAGTTCTCGCCGATGCGGTCGACCACCTTCATCACGGCGTCAGGGATGGGAGCCGGCTGCGGCACAAGGTTCTCGTCCAGCACGCAGTAGAGGAAATGCTCGCCGGTGGTGGAGGTGAGCAGCAGCCGCAGGCCCGGCCAGGCCACCGCCGGGTCGATCTTCTGGATGATCGACAGCGGGTCCTCGATGTCGGTCCCGCCCCAGCCGATGCCGGGATTGGCCACCTGGAAATAGCGGCCGGGCGTCGACTTGCGGCCGCGCACGCGGATGCCCGCCTGGCGCATGTCGAGCACCTTGCCCGCCTGGTGCTCGGTCAGCACGCCGGTGATGTGGTCATCGACGACGATGACCTCGTCGACATGGCCAAGCCACTGCTTGGCGAAGATGCCGACGGTGGCCGAGCCGCAGCCGACCCGCATCCGCTGCTCCGGCTTGCCGTCGACGATGGGCGCCTGGTTCGCGGCGACGACGACCTCGTGGCCGCCGTCGATGGTCATGGTGACGGCCTCGCCCGCGCACAGCTTCAGCATCGTCTCGCAGGTGACGTTGCCTTCCTTCTTCGAGCCGCCGGTCAGGTGCCGCACGCCGCCGATGGAGAGCATCTGGCTGCCGTACTCGGCGGTCGTGACATGGCCGACCTGCTCGCCGTTCACGCGGATGGGCGCCGCCTCGGGCCCGAGGTGCCGGTCGGTGTCGATCTTCACCTTGACGCCGCAGTAGCTGAAGATGCCCTCGGTCACGACGGTGACCGTGTCGACGCCGTCATGCTCCGCCGAGACGATGAAGGGCGCCGGCTTGTAGTCGGGATAGGTCGTGCCCGCGCCGATCGCGGTGACGAAGGTGCGCGAGGGATCCAGCACCTGGCCGTCCCAGTCGTTCTTGCCGAATTCCACGAGCTTGCCGCCGTCCTCGACGGTCTTTGCCAGCAGCACGACCGGGTCGGTGCGCACCAGCTGGCCGTTCTCGTTGGCATAGCGCGAGCAGGCCCCGGCGCGGCCGGGACGGATGCGGCAGAGCACGGGGCAGGCGTCGCAGCGCAGGATGCCGTCGGCCTCCGCCGCGCCGAACTTTTTCGAGCGCGCCTCGAGCGAGAGGTGGTCAGTGGCGGTCATGGCGACCTCCTGGGATGGGGTGATCGGCGCGGGTTCTGTGCGCGGGAGGCCGCAAGGAATGCCCCACCCTCACCCTCCCCTCTGGCGAGGGGAGGGGGGCTACCGCGTCGCGGCTGACGAGAAACGGTTGTGCCTGGCCCAGCCGATCAAAGGCCGGCGGGACGCCGTGGTTTCCCTCCCCGCGGAGCGGGGAGGGTGCGGGTGGGGCAGGGATCGCAAGTGCCGGGAAAGACGTCCTCATTCCGCCGCCTCCCTCTGGCCCTGCATGGCCGCCCAGAGCTTGTGCGGCAGGACAGGCACCTCGGTCATGCGCACGCCGACCGCGTGGCGGATGGCGCCGAGGATGGCCGGGGCGGTCGCGACGAGCGCAGGCTCACCGACGCCCTTCGCCCCAAACGGCCCCTCCGGCTCCGGATCCTCGATGAGGTGGATGCGGATCTCCGGCACGTCGCCGGCGGTGGGGATGAGATAGTCGTGCAGGTTCTCGGTGCGGCCGGGGAGATATTCCTCCATCAGCGCCAGCCCGAGCCCTTGCGCGATGCCGCCATGGATCTGGCCCTCGGTCAGCGTCGGGTTGATGGCGCGGCCGACATCGTGGGCGGCGACGATGCGGGTCACCTTCACCGTGCCGAGCAGCCGGTCGACCTCCACCTCCGCCACCTGAGCGGCGAAGCCATAGGTCGCGTAGGGGATGCCCTGGCCCTTGGCGTCGAGCGCGGTGGTGGGCGGGTCATATTCGCCATCGCCCATCAGCACGATGCCGGCCTCGTCGGCGGCGAGCGTGGCAAGGTCGATCACGCGGCTCGCCTCGCCGTCCTCCACCGTCAGGCGCGACCCTTCGAGCGCGAGCCGGGCGGTGGGGCCGGCATTGGCCAGCGCCAGCATCTTCGCCCTGAGGTCCGCGCCCGCCAATTTGGCTGCGTTCCCCGAAACGAAGGTCTGGCGCGAGGCCGAGGTCTTGCCGGCATCGAAGGTCTTGTCGGTATCGCCGACCACGAAGCCGAAGGCCTGCGGCGGCAGGCCCAGCGCATCCGCCGCGATCTGCAGGAGCACGGTGGACGAGCCCTGGCCGATATCCACCGCACCGTTGAGGAAGGTCAGCCGCCCGTCGCGGGTCAGCGTGATCCGCATCTTCGACGGGTTGGACATGGAGGTGTTGCCGCAGCCGTACCACATGCAGGCGACACCGACGCCGCGGGCCATGCGGCCGCCCTTCGCATTGTGGGCGGCGGCCGCGGCCATGAGCTCGTCGTACTCCGGCTTCACCGCGTCGAGGCATTCGGGCAGGCCGGCGGAGGCGTGCAGCACCTGTCCCGTGGGCGTGCGGTCGCCATGGCCGATGGCGTTGATGCGGCGGATCTGCCAGCGGTCGAGCCCCAGGCGCTCCGCGAGATCG
Source organism: Phreatobacter oligotrophus (assembly GCF_003046185.1). Taxonomy (NCBI): domain Bacteria; kingdom Pseudomonadati; phylum Pseudomonadota; class Alphaproteobacteria; order Hyphomicrobiales; family Phreatobacteraceae; genus Phreatobacter; species Phreatobacter oligotrophus. Next base: position 151,720 of record NZ_PZZL01000002.1, on the reverse strand, counting down.
TCGATCAGCGTCTCGCCGGCGATCGCCGCCTGCGGCACGCCGAAGCCGCGGAAGGCACCGGCCGGCACCTCGTTGGTGTGCACGGCGCGGGTGGCGTTGCGCACATGCGGCACCTTGTAGGGGCCCGTGGCGTGGACCGGCACGCGGTTGGCGACCGTCGGCCCCCAGGAGGCATAGGCGCCGGTGTTGAAATCGCCCTGCATCTCGTAGGCGGTGAAGCGGCCGGAGGCGTCCGCCGACATGCGGGCCTGGATCTTGGAAGGATGGCGCTTGGTGGTGGAGGCCATGCTCTCGGTGCGCGAATAGACGATGCGCACGGGCTTCCTGGTCAGCCAGGCCGCGACCGCGATGAGCGGCTGGATGGAGACGTCGAGCTTGCCGCCGAAGCCGCCGCCACAGGCAGTGGGGATGATCCGCACCTGCGTCATCGGCACGCCGACGACGCGGGCGACCTCCTCCTGGTCCATGACCGCGGCCTGAGTGCAGGCCGTGACCTCGATCCGATCTCCGACCCGGATCGCGTAGCCAGCTTCCGGCTCGATATAGGCGTGTTCGACGAAGCCGGTGCGGAACCGGCCCTCGGCCGTTGCGGCGCCGAGCCTGTGGCCCTCGATGACGTCGCCGGTCTCGAGATAGCCGCGGGTCAACACATTGTCGGGAATGTTGGCGTGGAGCGGCGTCGCGCCCTCGGCCAGCGCCGCCTCGACGCCGATCAGCGCCGGTTCCACCTCCCAGGTGATCGGCAGCGCGGCATCGGCGATGCCCTCCACCGCCTCCCGCGTGCCGACGAGAGCGAGGATGGCTTCGCCGCGGTAGCGCACCAAGCCCGGCGCCAGCACCGGCTGGTCCTTGATGGTCGGGAAGATGCCGAAGGAATTGGCGCCGGGAATGTCCGCGGCCGTGAGGATCGCCTCGAGGCCGGGATGGGCTGCCTTCACCGCGGCGAGGTCGCCCAGGGTGAAGCGGGCCCGGGCATGGGGCGAGCGCACGGCGCGCATCCACAGTGCCCCCTCGGGCGCATGGTCGGCGCCGAAGCGGTCGGTGCCCTGCACCTTCGGCAGTCCGTCGGTGCGGGCGATGCGGGCGCCGACCGCGGCGCCGGCTTCCGCCACGGGGGCATAGGCATTGGCGCCGCGCGCCACGGCGTCGATGGCCTCGATGATCTTGGCGTAACCGGTGCAGCGGCAGAGCACGCCGCCGATGCCGTCCTCGATCTCAGAGCGCGTGGGGGAGGGGTTGCGGGCGAGCAGGTCCGCCGCGGCCATGATCATGCCGGGGGTGCAGATGCCGCACTGGGCCGCGCCCTCCGCGAGGAAGGCGGCGCGCAGCCGGTCGATCAGCGGATCGGAGGCCTCGATCGTGGTGATGGCGCGACCCTCCGCCTGCGCCGTGGCGACGAGGCAGGCGCAGACCTGCGCGCCATCGAGAAGGACGGTGCAGGCGCCGCAATCGCCGGCATCGCAGCCGACCTTGGTGCCGGTCAGACCCAGGCCCTCGCGCAGCGTGTCGGCGAGGCTCGCAAAGGGCGCGGCGGCGACGTGCCGGGCCTCGCCGTTGACGGTGAGCGTGACGGTGGATGCGGCGGGACGGTCGAGCATCAGGCGGCCCTCCGGGAGGCGGGGGAGGCAAGGTCGGCAAGCGCGTCACGGACCAGCGTGAGGGCCGCGTCGCGGCGGTAGGCGGCGCTGGCGCGCACGTCGTCGATGGGCTGGAGGCCGGCGAGGTGGTCCGGGTTCACGAGGCCGCTCGCGCTCGCGAGGGCCTTCCCGATGAGGGCGGTTTCCAGCGCGGACAGCCGCTGCGCCACGGCCGAGCAGGCGCCGACCGCAATCCGCGCGGCGGTGATGGTGCCGGCCTCGTCGGTGGCGACCACCGCCGCAACCATGGCGATGGAGATGACGAGATATTTGCGGGCACCGAGCTTGCAGAAGGTCGAGCGGGCGCCGTCGAGCTTCGGCACGATCAGGGCGGTGACGAGCTCATGGGACGCCAGCGCCGTGCTGCGATAGCCGGTGGAGAAGGCCTGGATGGGCAGGGTGCGCGTGCCGCCCTTGCCGGCGACTTCGACCACGGCGTCGAGCGCCATGAGGTTCGGGATGCCGTCGCCGGCCGGCGAGGCCGTGACGAGATTTCCTGCGAGCGTGCCGAGGTTCTGCACCTGCAGGCCGCCGACCTCCCGCGCCGCGCGGCGATAGCCGTCGAAAAGCGGTGGAAGGTCGGCGCGGGCGAGGTCGCTCCAGGTGGTGAGCGCGCCAAGCCGCCAGCCGCCGGCCTCCTGCGTGATCCCGCGCAGGCCCGGAATGGCGGTGATGTCGAGGACAGGTTTGTGGGCCGGATCGCCCCAGGCTTTGCGGGCGGTGCGGACGGGGTAGACGTCGGTGCCGCCGGCCAGCACGGTCACGTCCTGAGCCGCCTTGATGGCGATGGCCTCGTCGAGGCTGGTCGGACGAAAATAGCGGGTCATGGCACGATGCTCCGCAGGTCGGAGATGGTGGCGGGCGCGGACGGCGCCGCTGCTTCACCCCGCCGACGAGACGTGATGGCGGCCGAAAGGAAGCTGACGCCCATCCGTCGAAGAGTACCGAGGCTCCCGGCACTGGCTGCATTCCCCTCCCCCCGCTTGCGGAGGGGAGGGGTTAGGGGTGGGGGGACGGACCCATACCGGAGTGCACGAGCCAGCTGCATTTCGGCGGGGCAGCGAGTCCCATAGGCCCCCCACCCTGACCCTCCCCTCCGCAAGCGGGGGGAGGGGACATGGCAGTGCGAGCCGATCGGGAAATCCACTCTGGGTGCCTCCAGACGTGCCATCAGCCCCTCCATCCCCACAGCGCCTCGGCCTCGGCCGCCGTGTAGTAGCCGCGGGCGACATCCCGGGCGATGGCCGCCGGATCGCGCTTCTCCGGATCGCCGTAGCCGCCGCCACCGGGCGTCATCACCTCGACGCGGTCGCCGGCGCGGATCCTCAGGCCCTGGTCCTTGGAGAGGTGCTCGGGAATCGTCGTCTCGGTGCCGCGATGGATCTTCACGACATTCGGCGCGCCATCCTTGCCACCGAGCACGCCCGGCGGGCCGAAGCGGCCATGGTCCATGACGAAGGAGGCGCGCGCCTCGCCGCGCAGCAGTTCCACCTCGTAATGCACGCCGAAGCCGCCGCGCGCCTTGCCGGCGCCGCCCGAGCCCTCGCGCAGGGCGAAGCGGCGGAACAGCACGGGGTAGTACTGCTCCATCACCTCGACCGGCGCGGTCTTGGAGATGCCGATGGTCGAGCAGCCATTGGTCAGGCCGTCATGGGCGATGTTGCCGCCATAGCCGCCGCCGGTGATCTGGTACATGACGTAGCCGGCCTTCTTCGCCGGGTCGAAGCCGCCCAGCGCAAAGTTGCCGGAGGTACCGGCGGGGGCCGCCGTCACCTTGTCGGGAATGGCCTGGACGAGGGCGAGGAACACCGCCTCCGCGATGCGCTGGGAGACCTCCGCCGCGCAGCCCGAGACCGGGCGCGGGTACTGCGCGTCGAGGAACGTGCCCTCGGGCTTGAGGATGGTCAGCGGCTCGAAGGCACCGGAATTGATCGGCACGTCCGGGAAGATGTGCTTCACGCCGAGATAGACCGACGAGCAGGTGGTGGCGAAGACCGAGTTCATCGGCCCCTGGCAGGGCGGCGAGGAGCGCGAAAAGTCGAAGCTCATGGTCTCACCCGTCTTGGTGACGGTGAGGGCGATGCGCAGCGGCTCGTTCACGACGCCGTCGGAGTCGACGAAGCTCTCGGAGTGGTAGACCCCGTCCGGAATGGCGCGGATCTCCGCCCGCATCCGTTCGGCCGAGCGGGCGCGGATCTGGCGGATCGCCTCGTCCAGCGTCGCCGCGCCGTACTTCGCCACGAGGTCCATGAGCCGCGTCTCGCCGACCAGCAGGGCCGCGGCCTGGGCCTTGATGTCGCCGATGCGCTGGTCGGCGATGCGGATGTTCGACGAGATGATCGCGAAGATCTCCGGGTCCATTTCGCCGCGCTTGAACAGCTTCACCGGCGGCAGGCGCAGGCCTTCCTGCTCGACTTCCGTCGCGTGGGCCGAGAAGCCGCCGGGCACCATGCCGCCGATGTCCGGCCAGTGGCCGGTGTTCTGCAGCCAGCAGAAGAGCTCGCCATCGACAAAGACGGGCTTGGCGAAGCGCACGTCCATGAGGTGCGTGCCGCCGAGATAGGGGTCGTTGACGATGTAGATGTCGCCGGGCTCCGGCTTGCCGGCCTTGCCCTCGCCGATGAGGCGAATGATGTGGCCGGTCGAATGCTGCATCGTGCCGACGAAGACCGGCAGGCCATATTCGCCCTGGGCGATCAGCGCGCCGGTGTCGCGGTCATAGATGCCGTCCGCGCGGTCGTCTGCCTCGGCGATGACCGGCGAGAAGGCCGAGCGCGAGAAGGCGATGTCCATCTCGTTGCAGACCTGCTGCAGACCGGCCTGGATGACGGCGAGGGTGAGGGCGTCGATGGCGGTGGGGCTGTGGAACGTCATGACGTCCGCTCCGCAAAACGTGCGCGAACCCTCTCCCCTCGTGGGAGAGGGTGGCGCCGGCAGGCGCCGGGTGAGGGGCATGACAGGAGCGAGGCCTCGCGGCTCCCCCTCACCCGCCCGCTGACGCGGGCACCCTCTCCCACGAGGGGAGAGGGTTTGCGCGCGGCACGCACCTTCATCGCGACAACCATCCTCATGCCTTCACCCTGAGATTGCCGATGGCATCCACGGTTGCGACCGCGCCGGGTTCGATCACCGTCGTCGCGTCGATCTGCTGCACGATGGCGGGACCCGTGATGGTCGCGCCGACCTGCAGCGCATCGCGGGCATAGACCTTGGCCGGCCACCAGCGTCCGTCGGCATGAACCTGGCGCTCGCCGATCACCGCGCCAGCGACATCCGCCGCCCGCGCCGAGGCGTCGAGCAGGCTCGCCAGCGGGAAGGCGCGCCTGCGGCCGATCACCGAGGTCACGAGGTTCACGAGGACAGCGCGGATCTCCGGCAGCCGCACCTGGAAGCGGTGGAAATAGGCGGCCTCGAAAGCCGCCTGGATCTCCTCGCGCGTCACGTCGGGCGAGGCCATCGGCACGCGGATGAGATGGGTCTGGCCGCGGAACTGCATGTCCGCGCCATGGATGACCACGGTCTCCTCGATCTCCGCCGCCTCGGCGGCGACGACGGCGAGCGCACCCTCGCGCTGCGCCGTCATCAGCCGCTTCACCTCGTCCATGTCGACCTGGTCGAGCGGCTTGTTGACGGTGTTGACGCGGTCCTGGCGCAGGTCCGCCACGAGGCAGCCCAGCGCATTGGTGAGGCCCGGCCGCGCCGGCACCAGAACCTCGGGAATGCCGAGCTCGCGGGCGAGCGCCACGGCATGGAGCGGCCCCGCGCCGCCGAAGGCGAAGAGCACGAAATCGCGCGGGTCGTAGCCGCGCGACAGCGACACCATGCGGATGGCGCCGGACATGTGGACATTGCCGAGCCGGATGACGGCGGCGGCCGCCTCCTCGATGCTCATGCCGAGGGGCTTGGCGAGGTCGCGCTCGAAAATGGCGCGGATGTCGGCGAGCGAGACCTTGGCCTGCACCGCCGTCAGCCGGTCGGGATCGAGCCGGCCGAGGACGAGATTGGCGTCGGTGATGGTCGGTCGCGTGCCGCCACGCCCGTAACAGATGGGGCCAGGCTCCGAGCCGGCCGAATGCGGGCCGACCTGCAGCATCCCGGCCGCATTCACCGAGGCGATGGAGCCGCCGCCGGCGCCGACGGTGCGCACATCCACCATGGGCAGGTGGATCGGCAGGCCATAGTCGATGGTCAGCTCCGCCGAGACCTCGGGGATGCCGCCATGGATCAGCGCCACGTCGGTGGAGGTGCCGCCCATGTCATAGGTGATGGCATTGGTGAGGCCGGACTGGGCGAGGGTCGCCGCCGCCGCCATGACGCCGGAGGCAGGACCCGACATCACCGTCTTCGCCGCCTCGCGGGCGACGACGGTGGCCGGCACCGTGCCGCCATTGCCGTTCATGACGAGGAGGTCGCGGCCGAAGCCCTTGGCGGAGAGGTCGCCCTGCAGGCGCTGCACATAGCGGTCGAGGATCGGCTGCACCGCGGCGTTCACGCTCGCCGTCGTGCCACGCTCATACTCGCGATATTCGGAGAGGAGCGCATGGCCGAGCGTCACGTAGTCGTTCGGCCAGACGCTCCGGACGATCTCGCCGGCGCGCAGCTCATGGGCCGGGTTGGCGTAGGAATGGAGGAAGTGGACGACGATGGCCTCGCAGCCCGCCGCCGCCAGCGCCTCGGCCTCGCGCTTCACCGCCGCCTCGTCCAGCGGCGTGACCACCTGCCCTTGAGCATTCATGCGCTCGGCCACCTCGCGGCGGAAGGGCCGCTCGATCAGCGGCTCGAAGGTGCCGGTCATGCCATAGGCGCGCGGGCGGGTGCGGCGGCCGAGCTCCAGCACGTCGCGGAAGCCTTCCGTGGTGATGAGCCCGACCTTGGCGACCTTGCGCTCCAGCACCGCGTTGGTGGTGGCCGTGGTGCCATGGATGATGAGGTCGAGCTCGGCCGGGCTCACGCCCGCCGCCTCGATCGCCTTGACCACGCCCACCGCCTGGTTGGCGATGCTCGTCGGCACCTTGGCGAGCCTGACGGTGACGCCCGCGCCGTCCTGCTCGGTCAGGAGCAGGTCGGTGAAGGTGCCTCCCACGTCGATGCCGGCAACACGCCTCACATCCACTCTCCGTTTCATTCGTCTACGAACATTGGGGAGACCCCGCCGCCCGTCATGATCCGGCCTTGCGGCCGCTGAACTCCGTCACCCCCGGCGAGGCCCGAGCGGGATGCGAAGGCATCGCGCTTTGGGCCGAGGGAAGGGGGTCCAGGAGCCGATAGGCCGGACCGTGGGACCCTGGATCCCCTTCCCTCGCTTCGCTCGCCGGGGATGACGGATGGCTCCGGCGGCAGAGCGGTGGCGGATCGAACCCTCCGCCCGGGTCTGCACTCACACGCTCAAATAGGCCTCGCGGACCTCGTCATTGGCCTCGAGGTCCTCGGTCGTCCCCTCGTAGCGGATGGCGCCCTTCTCGATGACATAGGCGCGGTCCGACACGGCGGAGGCGAAGTAGAGGTTCTGCTCCGACAGCAGCACGGCGATGCCCTGGGCCTTCATGGCGAGGACCGCATCGGCCATCTGCTCGACGATGACCGGCGCCAGGCCCTCGGAGGGCTCGTCCAGCAGCACGGCGTGGGGATTGCCCATGAGGGTGCGGGCGATGGTCAGCATCTGCTGCTCGCCGCCCGACATGGCCGAGGCGCGCCGTCCCTTCATCTCCGCGAGATTGGGGAAGATGGCGAAGAGCCGGTCGAGCGACCAGGGCTCCTTGCCGGGGCTGCCTGCCGCCGCCTTCCGGCCGACCTCAAGGTTCTCGTAGACGGTGAGGTCGGTGAAGATCCGCCGCTCCTCCGGCACATAGCCGAGGCCGAGCCGGGAGATGCGGAAGGGCTGCCAGCCCGTCACGTCCTGGCCCTCGAAGGTGACCGTGCCGCCATTGGCCGGGACGAGGCCCATGATGGCCTTCAGCGTGGTCGACTTGCCCGCGCCGTTGCGGCCCATCAGCGCCACGACCTCGCCGGCGCGCAGCGTCACGTCGACGCCGAACAGCACCTGCGCATGGCCATAGGCGGCGGCGAGGCCGCGGGTTTCGAGAATGGTGGTGGAGGCGGCGGACATCAGTGCGCCCCCACGACCTGGCGGCGGGCCTTGAGCGCGGCCTGCGCCCCGGCCTCGCCGAGATAGACCTGCTTCACCCGCTGGTTGGAGCGCACCTCGTCGGGCGTGCCGGCAGCGATGATCTCGCCGCGCACGAGCACGAGGATGCGGTCGGCATGGCCGAAGACCGAGTCCATGTCGTGCTCGGTGAAGAGCACGCCGATGCCATGGGCGCGGGCGATGTCGGACGTCAGCTGCATCAGCGCGGTGCGCTCCTTCGGCGCCATGCCGGCGGTCGGTTCGTCCATCAGGAGAAGCTTCGGCTCGGAGGCCAGCGCGATGGCGAGTTCCACCCGCTTCACGTCGCCATAGGCGAGTTCGTTCACTGGCCGGTCCGCCATGTCGGCCATGCCGACCCGGTCGAGGAAGGCGAGCGCCGCCTCACGGTGCAGGCGCGTCGCGGCGGAGGTCACGGCGCGGGTCTGGTGATGGTGCGAGATCAGCGCCATCTGCACGTTCTCGACGACGCTCATCGACACGAAGGTCTGGGCGATCTGGAAGGTGCGCCCCACCCCGAGGCGCCAGACCTCGCGCGGCGGCTTGCCCGTGATGTCGACGCCCGCCAGCACGATGGAGCCGGCATCGGGTTTGAGCTGCCCGCCGACCATGTTGAAGGTCGTCGACTTGCCGGCCCCGTTGGGGCCGATGATGGCGAGCATCTCGCCGGCATCGAGCGAGAAGGTGACATTCTTGCCGGCGGTGACGCCGCCGAAGCGTTTCTCGAGGCCGGAGACGGTGAGAAGCGGCGCCATCACGCGGCCTCCCCGGCGGGCTTGGGCAGCGGGGCAGGCGCGGGCCCGCGGCCCATGCGCTCGCGCAGCGTATCGACGGCGCCGACGATCCCCTTCGGGAAGATCAGCACGATGGCGATGATCGAGACCCCTAGGAAGAAGCGCCAGAAGTCGGTGAGGGGCATGAAGAAGTCCTTCACCGAGTGGAAGACCGCGGTGCCGACCACCGGGCCCATCACCGTCTGGATGCCGCCGGTGAGGATCATCATCAGGAAGTCGATGGACATGCTGATGGAGATCATCGTCGGGTCGATCGAGCCCTTGGAGAAGGAGTAGAGCGCCCCGGCAAGGCCCGCCGCCGCGCCCGCCACGATGAAGGCGAGCCAGCGATGGGTCTTCACGTCGATGCCGATGGCGTCCGCGCGGGTAGCGCTGTCGCGCGCCGCGCGCAGCGTGTAGCCGAAGGGCGTGTAGAACAGGTGCCGGAGCGCCAGGATGGTGGTCAGGGACATCACCGCGACGACGTAGAAATAGACCTCGCGCGAGGCCGCCCAGCGCGACGGCCAGACGCCCACCACGCCATTGTCGCCGCCCGTCACCTCCACCCACTGGAAGCAGATCGCATAGGTGATCTGTGCGAAGGCCAGCGTCAGCATGGCAAGGTAGATGCCCGACAGCCGCACGATGAAGTAGCCGAAGAGGGCCGCCGCGAGACCGCCGGCAATGGGCGCGACGACCAGCGCCAGCTCCATCGGCGCCTTCAGCGGCCCGGTGACGAGTAGGCCCGCGGCATAGGCGCCGACGCCGAAATAGGCGGCATGGCCGAAGGAGACGATGCCGCCATTGCCGATCAAGAGGTTGAGCGAGAAGGCGGCGAGCGCGAAGACCATGATCTCGATGCCAACCTTCACCTTGTAGGTGTCGCCGAAGACCGGGACGAGCAGCAGGGCGGCGGCGAGGCCGATCCAGACCAGCGTCTCGGTGCGGGTGAAGGTCTTGAGGTTCAGGATGCCCTCGGGGAGGACGGCGCGGCCCGAGGCCACCTCCGGCTTGCCGAGCAGGCCCCAGGGCTTCACCACCAGCACCACCGCCATCAGCAGGAAGACGAGGACGAGGGTGATCTTCGGGAAGATGAGGATGCCGAAGGCCTCCAGCATCTTGATGATCAGCGCCGCGATGAAGGCGCCCGGCACCGAGCCCATGCCGCCGATGACGGTGACGACGAAGGCCTCGGTGATGATGGAGAGGTCCATGCCGGTATTCGCCGGCAGGCGCGGGATCTGCAGCGCGCCGCCGAGGCCGGCGAGGAAGGCGCCGAGGAACAGCGTGCCGGTGAACAGCATGGCCTGGTTGACGCCGAGTGCGCCGACCATCTCGCGGTCCTGCGTTGCGGCGCGGATCAGCACGCCGAACCGCGTCTTGTGCATGATGAGCAGGAGGAGGCCGAGCACGGCGGGGCCGACGAAGATGAGGAACATCTCATAGGCCGGGAAGCGCTGGCCGAGGATCTCGATGCCGTGGCGCAGGCCCGGCGCGCGCGGGCCGGTAATGTCGACCGGGCCCCAGACCTTCAGCACCACGTCCTGGACGATGAGCACGACGCCGAAGGTGGCGAGCAGCTGGAACAGCTCCGGCACCTTGTAGATGCGGCGCAGCAGCACGAGTTCCATGATGACGCCGAGGATGCCGACCACGACCGCCGAGGCGATCACGCCGACGAAGAACAGCGTCGGCGAGCGGTCGAACTGCAGCAGCCACGGCACGATGGTCACCGCCATGTAGGCGCCGAGCATGTAGAACGAGCCGTGGGCGAAATTCACGATGCGGGTGACGCCGAAGACGATCGTCAGGCCCGAGGCGATGACGAACAGCGCCGAGGCGCTGGCCAATCCCGACAGGGCCTGAATGACGACGAAGGAGAGATCCATCGGGGGCGGCTCTCGGCGCAAGCGATCAGAGCGGGGTCGCGAGGAGGGTCGCGGCCCGGTTGTCTTGGGTGAGGGCGCCCGGAGGAGCCGGGCGCGTCAGGTGAAGGCGCGGAGCCGTCAGATCTTGCGCGCGGCGCGGACCTCGGCCTCGGGGAACATGACCTCGGCGCCGTCCACGTAGCGGAAGTTCTTCATGGTCGGCAGCTTGCCCTGCAGCGTCGTCTCGCCGACCCAGGCGCCGAGCGTCGACTGCTGGTCGATGGCGCGCATGGTGACGGGGCCGCAGATCGTCTGCGTGGTGAGGTCCTTGAAGGCCTCGATCATCGCCGCCGTCTCGGTGGACTTCGCCTTGTTGAACATGTCGCGGATCATGAAGGGCACGACATAGCCGAGCACCGAGCCGAGGCGCGGCGTGTCGTTGAACTTCGCCTTGTAGGCGGTGACGAAGGCCGGGTGGCCGTGCGTCGTGACCTGCTCCGGCGGATAGCCGGTGACGATCCAGCCGTCCGGCGTCTCGTCGCCGAGAGGCAGGAGATATTCCGGCTCGCCGGTGAGGAGGCTGACCACGGTGCGGCGCTCGAACAGGCCGCGGGTGTTGCCCTCGCGGACGAAGGCGGTGAGGTCGGCGCCGAAGAGCACGTTGAAGATGCCGTCCGGCCGGCTCTGGGCGAGCGCGCCGACGGTGGCGCCGGCATCGACGCGGCCGAGGGCCGGGAACTGCTCGGCGACCACCTCGAAGCCCGGCACCGCCGCGCCCATCAGGCGCTTGAAGGCGGCGACCGCCGACTGGCCGTACTCGTAGTTGGGCGCCACGACGGCCCAGCGCTTCACGCCCTTCCCCTTGGCGGCATCGACCAGCATCTTGGTCTGCATGTAGGTGCCGGGGCGGACGCGGAACGTGTAGGGGTTGCCGCTGCCCATGGTGAGCGCGTCGGTGAGCGGCTCGGTGGCGAGATAGAGCACCTTCTTCTGGTTGGCGAAGTCGGCGAGTGCGAGGCCCACATTCGACAGGAAGGCGCCGGCGATGAAGGAGACGTTCTCGCGGGTGACGAGCTCCTCGGCGACGCGCACCGCGTCACCGGGGGTCGAGCCGTCGTCGCGGAAGACGATTTCGAGCGGGCGGCCGCCGAGGCCGGCAAGACCGCCGGCCGCGTTGATCTGCTCGACGGCGAGCTGCATGCCATTGCGGTAGGGGACGGCGAAGGCCGCCATGCGGCTGTAGGAATTCAGCTCGCCGACCCGCACCGGCGCGCCCTGTGCGGGCGTCGTGCGGGACGACAGGGCAAGACCGGTGGCGGCAAGGCCGCCCACCATGGTCCGGCGCGACAGATCGAGCTTCGGCATGACACATCTCCCCTGGATGCGGATGGCGGGGGCCATCCATTCCACCTCTGGCCGACCTTCCAGTTCTTTTGTTCTGCGGAAGATCATTCGTAAGCGAACGATACCGCGTCCCCAAGGGCTGGCAAGAGGCTTTTTTGGAATTCATGCAGACAGCCCCGTGCGCCGCTGTCGCAGCCGCGCGGCGGAAAAAGTCGCCTGATTGTCGAAGGGTTTAGGAGAAGGTCGGGCGCAGGCCGCCGACGGTGATCCCATTCCAGTTCTTCATGACCGGCGTCACGAAGCGCTGGAATTTGGCACGCTCTGCCTCGTCCATGGGCACCAGTTTGGCGATGAGGGTGGCCATCATCACCTCGCTCGCACGGGACGCGCCATCGAGGCATTTGAGCGCCACGCCCAGGCCCTGGCCGGGCAGCGCCGCGCAGAACACGCCCTCGGCGCCGGTCTTCACGAAGACCCGCTCGCCGAAGAGGCCCATGACATCGGTGCAGAAGCGGCCCGAGCCGGCCACCATGAAGGGCTCGGCGGCGCAGGCGGCGCGCAGCCGGGCGAAGGCCTTGGCGCGCTCGGGACCGACGCCCTCGCCGGTGGCGAGCTTGGCAAAGCCGTGCGCCAGCTTCTTCAGCGGCACGGCGAAGGTCGGGATCGAGCAGCCGTCGATGCCGAAGGCCGTCTCGCGGTCGAGGCGATGGCCTGTGACCTCGCCCACCGCCTCGGCGACGAAGCGCTGGACCTTGTGGTCGATGCCGACATAGCCGGTCGGGTTGATCCCCTCCTGGCAGGCGAAGCAGACGAAGCCGGAATGCTTGCCCGAGCAGTTGTTGTGGAGCGCCGAGGGCTTGCCGCCGGAACGGGCGAGGCCCTGCGTGGCTGATGCGCCCGAGGGCCAGTGCGCGCCGCATTCCAGGGTCGCCTCGGTGAGGCCGGCCTTGGCCAGCATGGCCGCGGCGGTCTCGGCGTGGCGCGGCTCGCCCGAATGCGAGGAACAGGCCAGCGCCAGTTCCGCATGGCCGAAGCCATAGCGGTCGGCGGCGCCGCTCTCGACCAGGGGGAGGGCCTGCAGCGCCTTGATGGCCGAACGCGGATAGATCGCCTGCTCGATGTCGCCGACCGAGAAGACGACGCGGCCCGCCGCGTCCAAGACGACCAAAGCGCCGCGGTGGACGCATTCGACGCTGTCGCCGCGCAGGACTTCGACGAGGATCGGATCGGTGAGGGACATGGGGCGGCTCGATGTGACGAAGCGGGGCGGCCTTCCTATCAGGCCTTTCGCCCTTGGCCATCCCCTTCCGCGAAGGGGCGCCTCAGTGCAGGGCGAAGGGCTCCACCACCGGACCCGCGCCCTTCAGCGTCACCCAATGGTCCGGCGGCACGGCGGTCCAGCGCGCGCCTTCCGTGTCGAGGGGTTCCGAGACGACCAGCCAGCCCCCCTCCGTGCGGCCGCAATAGAGGGTTGGCGGCTTGTCGTCGGAGGAGAAGCGGCAGGCGTGGATGGTCTCGCCATCGGTGAAGCAGGCGGTGAAGCGCAGCGGCGCATTCGCCCCGCTCTCCTTCATCGCCGCGAGGATGGTGGCGAGCGTCGTGCGGGTGGCAGTGACCGGATCGCGCTCCAGGCCGTTCGCCCGCATCAGCAGGAAGACGAGTTCGGAATCCGTCGCGCCTTGCCGCTCGGCATAGAGCTCGTCCGGCACGAGGGCCTCGAGCCGGCGGCGCACCCGGGCGAAATCGCCGATCTGGCCGTTATGGACGAAGAGCCAGCGCCCGCCGCTGAACGGATGGCAGTTGACCCGGCTGGTCGGCGACCCGGTCGAGGCGCGCACATGGGCGAGGAAGAGGCGGGTGCGGACCTGGTGGGCGAGGGCCCTCAGGTTCTCGTCGGACCACGCCGGCATGATGTCGCGGAAGACACCGGGCACGGCCCGCTCGCCGTACCAGCCGACGCCGAAGCCGTCGGCATTGACGCCGGTCTTGGCCTCATGGGCCCGCCGGCTCTGCTCGATCAGGGAGTGACACGGCCGGAACAGCAGCTCGTCGACGAAAACCGGTTCGCCGGCATAGGCCATCCAGCGGCACATGGGGTCACCCGTGGATCTGGCTTACTCGGCGGCTTGCGCGCCCGGCGCGACCTGGCCCTGCGGCGCATCCATGCGGGCGTTCATGTTGGCGACCATGTTCTTGACGATGGTCGAGGCGGTCTTTTCGAACAGGAAGGGCAGGAAGGCGTGGACCAACGCACAGAAGGCGCAATAGGCGAAGGTCGCGGAATAGCGCAGCGCCACGCCCATATGCTCGAAATAGCTCTCGTTCACCGATTCAGGATGGGCGAGGAAGGCCGTCTTGAGGCGCTGGATCATGGGGAACTCCGCCGGGTTCGAAGCGTAGCCAACATGATAGGCCGGAGCTCGCGGGAGGTGTTCCCAAATCTCCTGCCTTTAACCACGACGGCGTGGACTTCATCCCATCGAAGGGTATGATGGCGGGACAATGTCCCAGACAATCCTCGATTCCATCGACAAGGCGCTGCTGCGAATCATGCAGCAGGACGCTTCCCTCTCCATCGAGCAGCTCGCCGAGCGGGTGAACCTGTCGCGCAACGCCTGCTGGCGGCGGGTGAAGCGGCTGGAGGAGGAGGGCATCATCCGCGCCCGCGTCGTCCTCGCCGATCCGGCGCGGCTGAACCTCGAACTCACCGTCTTCATCGCCGTGCGCACTGCCCGCCACGAGGCCGACTGGGCGGCGCGCTTCGGCGCGGCGGTGCAGGACATCCCCGAGATCCTCGGCGTCTATCGGACCGCCGGCGACATCGACTACATCCTCCACGCCCGCGTGCCCAACGTCGCGGCCTATGATCGCCTCTACAAGAAGCTCACCGCCCGCATCGAGATGCAGGATGTCTCGGCGAGCTTCGTGATGGAGGAGATCAAGGAGGTCACGGCCCTGCCGCTGGACTTCGTGTGAGGGGGGTAGAGGGTCGCCCGAAGCGACCCAAGCCGTCCTTGCCCGGGAACCTCCTCCCGTCATGCCCGGGCTTGTCCCGGGCATCCACGAATTCTCTTCCGGCAGTGGTCAAGTCGTGGATGCCCGGGACAAGCCCGGGCATGACGGTTGGGACCGTGATCTTGAAGGAAATGCCCCACCCTTACCCTCCCCTCTGGCGAGGGGAGGGGGACTACGGCGTCGTGTCGATATCGAAACGGCTGGGCCAGGCGGTACGGACCCGGTGAAGCGGGAGGCCATTGTCTCCCTCCCCTCGCCAGAGGGGAGGGTGCGGGTGGGGCCTTCGACCCGCCCACTCCGCAACCGGTCACGCCGGCCGGAACGCCCCCGTCAGCGAGGCCGGGCCGTCGCTCGCCACCAGCCCGCGCCCGACGAGGTCTTCCAGATGCGCGAAGACCGACAGGCCCGCCGCGCTCTTCAGCCTCGGATCAAGCCCCTCGTAGATCGCCGCGACGATGTCGGGGATGTGCCGGTCGCCGAGGCCGAGGCGCTTCATGATTGCCGCCTCGCGCAGCCGCCGGTGATGCGCCAGCGCCCGCATGAACTTCGCCGGCTCCTTCACCGGCCCGCCATGGCCCGGCCAGAACAGCGTCTCGTCACGGGCGCGCAGCTTGTCGAGCGAGGCCATGTAGTCGCCCATCGCCCCGTCGGGCGGCGCGACGATGGAGGTCGACCAGGCCATGACATGGTCGCCGGAGAACAGCGTCTGCTCTTCCCGCAGCGCGAAGGCCATGTGGTTGGCCGTATGGCCGGGCGTGAACACCGATTCGAGCGTCCAGCCGGTGCCGGTCACCACGTCGCCGTCCTTCACCGCGATGTCAGGCGTGAAATCCCGGTCGCCGGAGGCATCGAGCACATTGGTCTCGCCAAGGTTCAGCGGCCGCGCGGCGCGGTGGGGGCCCTCCGCATAGACCGGCGCGCCGGTGGCGGCCTTGATGGCGGGGGTCGCGGGCGAATGGTCGCGATGGGTGTGGGTGACGAGGATGGCCTCCACCGTCTCGCCCTTCACTGCCTCGAGCACGGCGGCGACATGTCGCGGATCATCCGGACCGGGGTCGATGATGGCGACGCGGCCGGTGCCGACCACATAGGTCACCGTGCCCTTGAAGGTGAAGGGCCCGGGATTGTCGCAGAGGATGCGGCGGATCAGCGGGGAGAGCGTCTCCACCCGGCCCGGCACGGCTGCGTCCTCGCGCTCGAAGGGGATGTCATCGGCCATTCTGCCTCTGTCGAAAAGGGGGTGAGCCGGCGCCTTGCCGATGCCGCAGATCGCGGGCTATGGGAGGCATAGCCACCACGTCGGCGCGCAATTGACAAGCTGACCCAACGGCATAGCTCCACAAAGGATTTCGCCCCATGTCCCACGCGACCATTGCCGCGACCCTCTGGCCCTCCCGCTCGGCCGCGCTGCCGGGCCTGACTCTCCGGTCCCTCGCGCTCGTCGCTGGCGGCGTCTGCCTGATCACTCTCGGCGCCAAGGCGAGCGTGCCCTTCTGGCCGGTTCCGCTGACGCTGCAGACCCTCGCCATCTCCGTCGTCGCCGCCGCCTATGGCCTGCGCCTCGGCGTCGCCACCGTCGGCGCCTATCTCCTCGCCGGCCTCCTCGGCGCGCCGGTCTTCGCCGGCTGGTCGGTCGGCATCGCCCCGTTCATGGGCCCGACGGGCGGCTTCCTCGTCGGCTTCCTGGTGATGGCCGCCATCATCGGCGCCGCCGCCGACCGCGGCTGGGACAAGGCCTGGCCGAAGATCCTCGGCGCCATGGCGCTGGCCAATGTGATCGTCTTCGTGCCCGGCCTCCTTTGGCTTGGCACCTTCACCGGCTATGGCGCGAAGCTGCTGGCCGCCGGCCTCTGGCCCTTCGCCCTCGGCACGGTGGTCAAGACGGCGCTCGGCGCGGCGCTGATGCCGGCCGCCTGGGCTATCGTCTCGCGCGTCAGGGGCTAATCCTCCTCGACGACGTAACCGCCGTCGAACATGGTGGCGATGCGGGCGAGAGCCGCCCGCGTCGCTTCATCCCCGGGCGCAAGGCCCGCGGGCAGGCGGGGGCCGAGCTCCGCCGCCTCCATCACCGCGAGGCGCCCAAGCAGGTCCGGGTCGAGCCGGATCGCAAGCGCATGGTCGGGATGGCCGGTGTCGCGATGCGCCGGGCCATATTCGCCGAGATGCAGCACCGCATCCCAGGGCGTCGGCTCGGAGGGAAGCCGCGAGGCGCGGTGCATCTCCTCCTCCGCCAGATAGAAGCGGTTCAGCCCGTCGAACCAGACGTCATGATAGCCGTTGGCGGTGAGGATCGGCGCGAAATCGGCGGAGCGGTCCGCCATGGTCCAGGGTGCCACGGCCTCCACCACCACGACACGCGGCCGGATGCGCGTCCAGTCATTGCCGGCCAGCACGCTCGCCTCGGCACCCTCCACGTCGATCTTCAGGAAGTCGATCGCCCCCGGGGCATGGGTGGCGGCGAGGTCCTTCAGCGTCGTCACCGGAAGGCGCCGCTCGACGGTCGCAACGCCGGCGGCGCCCGCGGCCTCCGCATTGGCCTTCACCGTCGTCGACAGGCCGTGGAAGCGCTCGGCCTGGAACAGCACCGCTTCGCCCGCCTCGGCTCCGCACAGCGCCTCCACCGTCACGTCGCGCGGCCGGACGATCCGGTAGGCCGCGGCGATTGTCGCCTGCGGCTCGACCACGATGCCGCGCCAGCCCTTCTCGTAGAACCAGAACGAGACATTGTCGGCGACTGCATGGCCGCCGCCGACATCGATGTAGAAGCCGCGCTCGACATCGGCGAGCAGCAGCGCGAGGTGATAGTCCTCGAGGTTCTGGGCATAGGAGAAGAAGCGCCCGGCGCGCATGTCGGTCATCGCCATCCCCAAGGTCGTGTCCCCGTCCGCCGTCAGCGCGGCGGTGTGATGGCGTGAGCCTTTCGCGCCGTCTCGATCTGGTCAAGCTTGGCCTGGAAGGCCGACCAGTCGTCCCGCTCGGCGATCGGGGCCCAGAGCGCCTCGACCTCCTCGATCAGGAGCGTCGCGGGCCCCTCGCCATCGAAATAGGCGGCTGCCTCGGGGCTCCGCGGCAGCGGATCATGCAGCGCGAGTGCCGCCTCCAGCCGGGCGAATTCCTCGCCCTGGTAGAAGGGCGCGTTCGGCCCCGCCAGCGCGAAGGCGCGGCGGTCGATGCCGCCATGCCAGTCGAAGAAGGTCCGCTCGAACGGGGCCTGCGATTTCAAGAGGAACTGGAAGAGGGCGGCGACGAGCTCCTCGTCCTCGGCCTCTCCTGCCTGGATAAGGCCGAGGCGGGCGCAGACGGCCCGGCGCAGGCTCGCGTAGAAGGCGCTCGAGTAGGTCTTGAGCGCCTCCTCCAGCGCCGCGACGGGCGCGACCAGCGTCAGGCATTCGGCGAAGCGCTCGAGGTTCCACGCAACCGCGCCGGGCTGGCGGCCATAGGCATAGAGGCCGGTCTGGTCGAAATAGGCGGCGGTGAAGCCGGGCTCGTAGCGCGGCAGGAAGCGCCAGGGGCCGTAGTCGAAGCTCTCGCCCGTCACCACCATGTTGTCGGTGTTGAGCACGCCATGGACGAAGCCCGCGGCCATCCATTCGCCGACCAGCGATCCCGTGGCGGCAACGACGGCGGCGAGCAGGGCCGGGGCCTCCTCCGTCACATCGCGGCCGCGCGCGGCGGAGGGGTGGTAGTGGCGGATGCCATGGGCGACGAGGGCGGCGATGCCGGCCTGGTCGTTGGAGGCGAGGCAGCGCTGGAACGTGCCGAAGCGCAGATGGCTGTGGGACAGCCGCACCAGCACCGAGGACCGGGTGGGGGAGGGCTCGTCGCCGCGCACCAGTTCCTCGCCGGTCTCGATCAGCGAGAAGGTTTTCGAGGTGTAGACGCCAAAGGCCTCCAGAAGGGCGGTGGCCAGCACCTCGCGCACGCCGCCCTTGAGGGTCAGGCGGCCATCGCCGAAGCGCGAATAGGGGGTCTGGCCAGAACCCTTGGTGCCGAGGTCGAGCAGGCGATCGGCCCCGTCGTGCAGCTGGGCGAAGAGGAAGCCGCGGCCATCGCCGATCTCCGGATTGTAGGAGCGGAACTGGTGGCCGTGATAGCGCAGGGCCAAGGGCTTCGGGAGATTGTCGGGGAGCGGCTCGAACCGGCCGAAATGGCCGATCCATGCGTCGTCGGTCAGCCCGCCGAGCCCCACGGCCTCGGCCCAGCGCTGGTTGCGGAAGCGCAGGATGTGCCGGGGGAATCGGGCGGGCTCGACGACGTCGAAGAAGTCGGGGCCGAGGGCGGTGTGGGCCGTCGCGGGGCGATAGGTCATGGTTCAGCTATAGCCCATCGCTGGGGGTGAAGGTCCATTGGGGCGGGTTGAGGAGGGCGGGAAACGGCCCCTCACCCTGACCCTCTCCCCGCCAGCGGGGAGAGGGGGGCCACGACGTCCCGTCCTTTTCGCTACCGCCATGCCGAGCCCCACCCGTCCCGGCGAAGGCGGGACGCTGTTGCACCCTCTCCCCGCTCGCGGGGAGAGGGAAGGGTGAGGGGCAAACAAGCCCCGGACGTCACGCCGCCGCCGGCCGCGCCTGCAGGTCCCTCACCACATCCGCCAGCATCTCGTAGGAGCGCACGCGCTTGGCATGGTCGTGGATGGCGGAGGCGACCACCAGTTCGTCCACGCCGGTCTCGGCGATGAACCGTTCCAGCCCGCGCCGCACCGTCTCCGGCGAGCCGACGAAGGAGAAGTGCAGCATGCGCGAGGCCTGGGCCTTCTCCATCGGGCTCCAGAAGGTCTCGATGTCGTCGATGGGCGGCGGCAGGAGGCCCCGCACGCCGCGGAAGATGCGGGCGGCGCGCTGCTGCGCCGAGGTGAAGAGGCGGCGCGCCTCCTCGTCGGTCGGCGCGAGGAAGACATTGCAGCCGGCCATGGCATAGCTCGTCGCCTGCTGCTTGGAGGGCTCGAACTTCGCCCGGTAGATGGCCATGGCCTGCATCAGCGCATCGGGGGCGAAATGCGAGGCGAAGGCGTAAGGCAAGCCCAGCATGGCCGCGAGCTGCGCGCCGAAGGTCGAGGAGCCGAGGATCCACAGCGGCACCTCGGTGCCGGCGCCGGGCACGGCTTGGATCGCCTGTCCGGGCTGGACGGGGGCGAGGAAGGCCTGCAGCTCCAGCACGTCCTGGGGGAAGTTGTCGGATTCCATCGGATCGACGCGCAGCGCCCGCATGGTGCGCTGGTCGGTGCCGGGCGCGCGCCCGAGGCCGAGGTCGATGCGGCCGGGGAATAGGCTCTCCAGCGTGCCGAACTGCTCGGCAATGACCATGGGCGCATGGTTCGGCAGCATGATGCCGCCGGCGCCGACGCGGATGCGGTGGGTCGCCGCCGCCACCTGGCCGATGACCACGGCGGTCGCGGCGCTGGCGATGCCGGTCATGTTGTGGTGCTCGGCGAGCCAGTAGCGGTTGTAGCCGAGCCGGTCGGCGTGGCGGGCGAGGTCGATGGTGTTGCGCAGCGCGTCGCCGGGCGTGGAGCCTTCGGGAACGGGCGCGAGGTCGAGGATGGAGAACAGCGTCATGGCAGCATCCGGGGTCAAGGTCCGGTGATGGGCCCCTCAAGATAGGCCGATCGCGGCCAAGCGCGAGGGGGCGGCGCGGGGATCAGCCCTGCTCTGGGGCGCCGAGCTCGCCCAGTGCCTCGTGCACCACATCCGCCTTGTGGCGCAGGTGCTCGCGCATCAGCGCCGAGAGGGCCGCGCCGTCGCGGCGGCGGATCGCCGCCATCATCCGCTCGTGGTCCTCCACCGCCTCGGCCCAGCGCTCGGCGCTCTTGCGGGCGACGAAGCGGACGGCGTGAATGCGCACCATGAGGTTCTGGTAGAGTCCCGCCAGGGTCGCATTCCCGGCGATGCGGAAGATCTCCTCGTGGATCTGCCGGTTCAGCCGCGAATAGGGCACCCATTCGCCGCGCTGCCAGTGTCCGACCATCTCGGCATGCATGGTCTCGAGCCGGGCGAGGTCATCCGCTCCCATCCGGGCGCACGCGAGCTCGCCGGCCAGCGCCTCCAGCATGCCCATGATGGGGAAGAGCTCCTCCACCGCCTCGGGCGCGATACGGGCGACGCGCGCACCGCGGTTCGGGGTGAGGTCGACGAGGCCCTCGGCCGCCAGCACCTTGAGCGCCTCGCGCAGGGGGGTGCGGGAGACGCCGAAGAGGTCGCAGAGATCGGGCTCGGAAATCTTGTCGCCGGCCTTCAGCGTGCCCTCGACGATCATGTCGCGCAGCCGGCCGACGAGTTCGGTCGCAAGCGAGCGGCGGGCGATCAGCGGATGCTCGTTCATCGGCGCCCCCGGTCCGAACCCTCTCCCCCCGTGGGAGAGGGTGCCGCCGTCAGGCGGCGGGTGAGGGGGTCATGTCCGACCGTCATGATCTGCCACATGCTTGTCGCCTCACCGCCTCGAAGCCCTCACCCGGCTGCTCCGCAGCCACCCTCTCCCACGCGGGGAGAGGGTCAGCGGAAGCTCACGCCGCCTTGGCGCTGCCCTCGCGCTTGGTGTCAGCGAGATAGGCCATGGCCGCCGCGACGCCGCCCGCCTTGTGCGGCACGCCGGCAAGGCCGAGGCCCATCTCCACGCCCGCCAGCGTGCCGATCAGCGTCAGGTCGTTGATGTCGCCGAGATGGCCGATTCGGAACACCTTCTTCGCCACCTTCGACAGGCCCGTGCCGAGCGACATGTCGAAGGCGTCGAGGATCACCGAGCGCAGCTTGTCGGCGTCATGGCCCTCCGGCATGACGACGGCGGTGAGCACCGGCGAGAAATGCTTCGGGTTGGTGCAGAGGTTCTCGAGGCCCCAGGCGGCCACCGCGCGGCGGGTCGCCTCGCCATGGCGCAGGTGGCGCGCGAAGACGCTGTCGAGGCCCTCCTCGTGGAGCATCTTGATGGCCTCGTCGAGGCCGTAGAGCAGGTTGGTCGCCGGTGTGTAAGGGAAGTAGCCGGACTTGCCGGCGGCGATCATCTCCTCCCAGCCCCAGAAGCTCTTCGGCAGCCGCGACGTCTTCGAGGCGGCGAGCGCCTTCTCCGACACGGCGTTGAAGGAGAGGCCGGGGGGCAGCATCAGGCCCTTCTGCGAGCCGGCGACGGTGACGTCGACGCCCCATTCGTCATGGCGATAGTCGACGGAGGCAAGCGAGGAGATCGTGTCGACCATCAGCAAGGCCGGATGGCCGGCGGCGTCGATGGCCTTCCTCACCTCGTCGATCCGCGAGGTGCAACCCGTCGAGGTCTCGTTGTGGACGACACAGACCGCCTTGAACGCATGCGCCTTGTCCTCGCGCAGCGCCGCCTCGATGGCGGCGACATCGGCGCCGGCGCGCCAGTCGGAGGGTATGAAGGTCGCCTCGACCCCGAGCTTGGCCGCCATGGTCTTCCACAGCGTGGCGAAATGGCCGGTCTCGACCATCAGCACCTTGTCGCCGGGGGAGAGCGTGTTGGCGAGCGCTGCCTCCCAGGCGCCGGTGCCGGAGGCCGGGTAGATCACCACATGGCCCTTGGTCTTGAAGATGGTGCGCATGCCGTCGAGGACGCGCAGGCCCAGCTTGCCGAAATCCGGGCCGCGATGGTCGATCGTCTGCCGCGCGATGGCGCTGAGGATGCGCTCTGGCACGGGCGAGGGGCCGGGGATCTGCAGGAAGTGGCGGCCCGCGACGCGGGGGGCATTGGTGGCCATCGGGGTCTCCTCGGACAGGGCGGCGCCGGTTGTCGCGCTCGGCCTCTTGCCAGAATGAATAATGAATGCAAAATTCAAGTCAAGCAGAACAGAGCGTCTTGTGGGGGGTTCGCGGCGGCATCGGTTTCACCTCTCCCCGGCGGAGAGAGGTCGGCCAAAGGCCGGGAGAGGGGGCTGCATCCCGCCCAATGCGTCCCCCTCTCCCGACCGTCGCTCACGCTCCGGTCGACCTCTCCCCGCCGGGGAGAGGTGGATGAGCCCGCTCTGCACGGCCTGTGGCTGCCCTGACGAAATCGAGAATGCGTCCATGAACGACATGAGCAACACGCCCGACACGCCGCTGCAGCGCCGCCTCGCCTCCGAGGTGAAGGGCGACGTCCTGTTCGACGCCTTCTCGCGCGGGCGCTACGCCACCGACGCCTCGATCTACCAGATCATGCCGGTCGGCGCGGTGGTCCCCGAGACCATGGACGATGCGATCCGCGCCGTGGCGCTCGCCCGCGAGGAGCGCATCACCGTCCTGCCGCGCGGCGGCGGCACATCCCAGTGCGGCCAGACGGTCAATTCCTCCCTCGTCGTCGACTGCTCGAAGCGCCTCAACCGCATCCTCGATCTGGACGTCGCCGGCCGCACCGTCCGCGTCGAGCCGGGCATCGTCCTCGACGACCTCAACCGCCAGCTCAAGAAGCACGGGCTCTGGTACCCGGTCGACGTCTCCACCGCCTCGCGCGCCACGATCGGCGGCATGACCGCCAACAATTCCTGCGGCGGCCGGTCGCTCCGCTACGGCACCATGCGCGACAACGTCATCCAGGTAGAGGCGGCGCTCGCCGACGGCACCCGCCGCTGGTTCGGCGAGGTCTCGCGCGACGATGCGATGCGCAATGACGCCGACCTCCTGACCCGCGACCTCCTCACCCTCGGCGAGCGCGAGGCCTCCGAGGTCGAGGCGCGCTTTCCCAAGGTCCAGCGCCGCGTCGGCGGCTACAATCTCGACGCCCTCGTGCCGAAGGGCGCCGCCAACAACATGGCGCATATCCTCGTGGGCTCGGAGGGCACGCTCGCCTTCACCACCGCGGTCGACCTGAAACTCTGGCCGCTGCTCGGGCCCAAGGTCTTCGGCATCTGCCATTTCGGTTCGTTCCACGAGGCGATGGACGCCGCCCAGCATCTCGTGACGCTCAAGCCCATCGCGGTGGAACTGGTCGACCGCACCATGATCGGGCTTGCCCGCGACATCGCCATGTTCCGCCCGACAGTGGAGCGCGTGGTGCGCGGCGATCCCGACGCGCTGCTGGTGGTGGAGTTCGCCGAGGAGACCGAGGCGGAAAACCTCCAGAAGCTGAAGGACCTCGAAGCCCTCATGGGCGACCTCGGCTTCTCGTGGTCCGGCACCGGGGCCCGCTTCGGCGGCGTAGTACCGGTGGTCGAGCCGGCCTGGCAGGCCGCCGTCACCGAGATGCGCTCCTCCGGCCTCAACATCATGATGTCGATGAAGGAGGCCGGTAAGCCCGTCTCCTTCGTCGAGGATTGCGCCGTGCCGCTGCCCGACCTTGCGGCCTACACGGCCGGCCTCACCGAGATTTTCCGGGCTCACGGCACCGAGGGCACCTGGTACGCCCATGCCTCTGTTGGCTGCCTGCATGTGCGCCCCGTCCTCAACATGAAGCTGGACGTGGATGCCAAGCGCATGCGGTCCATGGCCGAGCAGGCCTTCGAGCTGGTCCGAAGATACAAGGGCTCGCATTCCGGCGAGCATGGCGACGGCATCGTCCGTTCCGAATTCCATGAGCAGATGTTCGGCACGCGCCTCGTCCGCGCCTTCGAGGAGGTGAAGGACCGCTTCGACCCCGACGGCCTGTTCAACCCGGGCAAGATCACCCGCGCGCCGCGGATGGATGACCGGACGCTTTTCCGCTATCCGCCGGGCTATGAGGGGATCGAGATCACCCCCGCCCTCGACTGGTCCGACTATCCCGGTGCGTCCCAGGGTTTCCTCGGCGCCATCGAGATGTGCAACAACAACGGCACCTGCCGGAAGCTCGACGGCGGCGCCATGTGCCCGAGCTACCGCGTCACCCGCGACGAGCAGCACGTGACGCGCGGCCGCGCCAACACACTGCGCCTCGCCATGACCGGTCAGCTGGGTCCTGCGGCGCTGACCTCGCCGGAGATGGAAGAGACGCTGAAGCTGTGCGTCTCCTGCAAGGCCTGCAAGCGCGAGTGCCCGACCGGCGTCGACATGGCGCGGATGAAGATCGAGGTGAAGGCCCAGCGCTACGCCCTCTATGGCGCGAAGCTGCACGAGCGGCTGGTCGCCCACCTGCCGCGCTATGCCGGCCTCGCCGCCAAGGCGCCCTGGCTGTTCAACCTGCGCGACCGCGTGCCGGCCCTCAAGGCCCTGTCGGAAAAGCTGGCGCAGTTCTCGGCGCGGCGCAGCCTGCCGCGCTGGCGCTCGGATGTCTTCGCGCCCAAGGCCGCGGCCGAGGGGCCCGAGGCCGGCCGCGAGGTCGTGCTCTTCGCCGACACGTTCAACCGCGCCTTCGAGCGCGAGAACCTCGACGCCGCGGTCTCGGTGCTCGTCGCGGCGGGCTACCGGGTCCATCATGCGAAGCCCACCGGCGGCGGCCGTGCGCTGTGCTGCGGTCGCACCTATCTCGCCACCGGCATGGTCGACCGCGCCCGCGAGGAGGCCGACCGGCTGGTCGCGGCGCTCGCGCCCTTCGCGGCGCGCGGCGTGCCGGTGATCGGGCTCGAACCCTCCTGCCTCTTCTCGCTGCGCGACGAGATCCCGGCGCTGCTGCGCTCCGACGATGCCAAGGCAGTGGCCGGTGTCGCCGTGCTGTTCGAGGAGTTCATCGCCGCCGAGGCCAAGGCGGGCCGGCTCGCCCTGCCGCTCGGCGAGATGAAGGCCAAGGCGGTGCTGCACGGCCACTGCCACCAGAAGGCCTTCGGCGCCATGGGCGCGGTCGAGGGCGCGCTGCGCCTCGTGCCCGGCCTCGAGGTACAGACGGTGGAGAGCTCCTGCTGCGGCATGGCCGGGGCCTTCGGCTACCATGTCGAGACCATCGACGCCTCGCTCGCCATGGCCGAGCTGTCGCTGCTGCCGGCGGTGCGCAAGGCGCCGGACGACGCGATCATCGTCGCCGACGGCACCTCCTGCCGCCACCAGATCGCCGATGGCGCCGGCCGCGAGGCGGTGCATGTGGCGCGCGTGCTGGCGATGAGCCTGGAGCGGAATGGGGCTTAGGGACCCCCACATCTAGCTCCGGCTCAGGCTCGCGAACCTCCGCCCGTCATGGCCGGGCTTGTCCCGGCCATCCACGACTTGAACACCACCGTCTTGCAGGAATTCGTGGATGCCCGGCACAAGGCCGGGCATGACGGATGAGGGAACGGGAAGGGCATCGGCTCTTTTGTGTTGGCCTCTTGCGCCCTTGCTGTCGCCTCCCGAGCCGGCGCACCACCCCCACCTCATCCCAGTGGGGAGAGGTCGGCCGAAGGCCGGGAGAGGGGCCTGCTCTTCGTCCTGAGGCGTCTCTCCCCCTCTCCCGCCTCGCTGCGCTCGTCGACCTCTCCCCGCCGGGGAGAAGTGATGCGTCGTCGTCGTCGCGCAAGCCGGGGAGAGGTGATGCGGCGCCGTCGTCGCGCATGCCGGGGAGAGGTGGGACAACGCACTCTCCCCCAACGAAAAAGGCCCGCCGGGTTGGCGGGCCTTTCGCGAAGGGCAATGACGAGCCGCCCTCAGTTCTCCAGCTTGATGTTCGCTTCCGTGACGACGCGGCGCCAGCGCTGCACCTCGGACGAGACGAAGCGGCCGAAGGCCTCGCCCTCCAGCGTCGGGATGTCCGAGCCGTTGCGGGCCCAGGCTTCCTTGATGTTCGGCAGCTCCAGCACGGCGCGGATCTCGCGGCGCATCCGGTCGACGATCGGCTGCGGCGTGCCCTTCACGGCGAAGATGGCGTACCAGGTCGAGACGTCGAAATTGGCGAGGCCCGCCTCCGTCGCCGTCGGCACGTTCGGCACGGCGGGATTGCGCTGGGCAGCCGCCAGGGCGATGCCGTGGATCTGCCCGCCCTGGATCTGCGGCGCCGAGGTGCCGAGGCCGTCGAAGATCATGTCGATCTGGCCGGCGACGAGGTCGGCCATGGCCGGGCCCGCGCCGCGATAGGGCACGTGGCGGATCTGCGTCTGGGTCAGGAGCTTGAACAGTTCGGCCGAGAGGTGATGCGTCGTGCCGATGCCGGCCGAGCCGTAGACGAGGCCATCCGGCTTCGACTTCGCCAGGGCGATCAGCTCGGGCAGCGTCTTCGCCGGCACGCGGCGCGGATTGACCACGAGGATCTGCGGCGGCTGGCCGATGATGGCCACGGGGATGAAGTCCGTCTCGATATTGTAGTCGAGGCGCGGATAGAGCGAGGGCGCGATGGTGTGGTGGGCGGCGCCGACGAGGAAGTAGTAGCCGTCCGGCGTCTGGCGGGAGGCGACGAGCGCGCCGGCCGTGCCGCCGGCACCGGCGCGGTTCTCGATGATGACGCCCTGGCCGAGGCGCTTCTCGAGCTCGGCCGCAAGCGGCCGGGCGAAGGCGTCGGTGCCGCCGCCGGCCGCGAAGGGAACCATGAAGGTGATCGGCCGCTGCGGCCAGGTCTGGGCGTTCGCCGCCGTTCCGGCGACCAGAGTGGACAGGGCGGCGAGGCCGGCCAGCATCAGTTTGCGCATTCGGGTTCCCTCGGGGGTTGTTTCCTGCGGCGGCCCTCGGTCGGGCCGCTCATCCGGTCTGTTCGCCGGTTCAGGAGCGAGACTAGCGTCTCGACCGAGGGTTTCAAGGCCGCGCTGTCGCGTCCCTCTGTCGCTCCGGTATCAGGTTCCGACCCGGACCGGCGCGTTGAGCTTGCGCAGGGCGGCGATGACGGACAGCGCCGTGATGCGGCCGGTCTTCGGGTTCTCCGACGGGATGTTCTCGATGGCGAGCGACAGCTTTGCCGAATCGGAATCGACCTCGATGGCGTGGCAGTTGCGGGTCACCGTCGGGTCCGCCCAGATGTCGATCGTGGTGCGGTCCGGGCCGATGCCGGCGAGCGACAGCGCCACGGCGACATTGACATTGGCCGGGAAGCCCTTGGCCGCCTCGCGCGCCGTGCCGGAGAAGATCAGCGTCGGCTCCTTCACCGCGTCCATGTCGAGGCCCTTCTCGACGAGATAGGGCGCGCCGACCAGGCCCTTCGGCGGCTTGCGGGTGATCATGCGGACCGAATGGATCGTGCCCTCGGCCGCCGCCGTCACCGCGTCGAGGCCGAGCAGCGCGCCGGTCGGCACGATGATCTGGCCGCCATGGGTCTTGGCGAGCTCCATCAGGTGAGGCCGCGGCAGCAGCGCGCCGCAGGAGAGCACCATCACCTTCTTGCCCGCCGTCAGCATCGGCGTGCAGATCTCCTCGATGATGGCGGCGGGCGCGCATTCCACCGCGAGGTCGGCATGGGCGGGGAAGTCGGCGAGCGCCACGATCGGCACGTCGATCCCCTCGGCCGCGAGCCAGGCCTTGGCCTTCGCCTCGTCGCGCGCCGCCACGGCCGTCAGCACCGTGCCGGGAATGGTGCCGCGGGCGATGCGCGCGGCGAGCGTGCGGCCGATGGCGCCGAGGCCGGCAATGGCGATGCGGGTCGTGGTCATGGGGCAACTCCTGAAGGCGGCGGACCATACGGCCTTCGGGAACAAAGGGAAGCCCCGCGCGTCATGGCCTCCATGCGGCGCGGCGACGCGAACCGCGAGGCGATACGGCGCGCGAAGCCGGCTGCGGCGGTCGGACGCTGCCCATCATTTGGGATGGACAAGGCGGGCCATTTCGCCATGATCCGCCGCCTCCGGAGGAGTTTTCCGACATGAAGACCATCGCCCGACGCTCGCTTCTTGCCCTCGCCGCCGCGGCCTCCCTTGCCGCCGCCGCGCCGGCCGCCACCGCCCAGACCTGGCCGGCCCGTCCCGTCACCATGATCATCCCCTTCGCCGCCGGCGGCCCGACCGACGTGCTCGGCCGCATCATGGCGGAGCGGATGTCGCAGATCCTCGGCCAGCAGGTCATTGTCGAGAACGTTGGCGGCGCTGGCGGCATGACCGGCACGGCCCGCGTCTCGCGCGGCAGCCCGGACGGCTACACCTTCGTCCTCGGCACCGTCGGCACCCACGCAGTGAACCAGACGCTCTATGCCCAGCCGCTCTACAATGCCGCGACCGACTTCGCGCCGGTGACGCTGATCGCCGAGGTGCCGCTGATCCTCATCACCCGCAAGGACTTCCCGGCGAACAACCTCCAGGAGTTCATCGCCCAGGTGAAGGCCAACGAGGCGAAGATGCAGTTCGCCTCCGCCGGTCCCGGCTCGGCGGTGCATCTCGGCTGCCTCTACCTCAACTCGGTGATCGGCACGAACGGCGTCACCCACGTGCCCTATCGCGGCTCGGCCCCAGCCATCCAGGACCTCATCTCCGGCCGCGTCGACTACATGTGCGAGATTTCCTCCACCGCGCTCTCCCACATCCAGGGCAATTCGGTGAAGGCGCTGGCGACGCTGACCGCCGCCCGCACGGCCGTGCTGCCCAACCTGCCGACGGCGCAGGAGCAGGGCCTCCAGGGCTTCGAGGCCTATACCTGGAACGCCTTCTTCTTCCACAAGGACACGCCCCCGGCCATCGTCGAGCGCCTGCGTGCCGCCACCATCGAGGCCATGGACACGCCCGCCGTGCGCGAGCGGCTCGAGGGCCTCGGCGCCATCATCGCCGCGCCCCAGCGCCGCGGCGGCGCCTATCTCGACCGTCTCGTGAAGAGCGAGATCGAGAAGTGGGCCGGGCCGATCCGCGCCAGCGGCGTCAGCCAGTAAGCCTCGCCCTCTTTCGGCAGATCTTGGCACCCGGCGGGACAACCGCCGGGTGTTGTCGTTTCAAGGGGGGAACTGAGGCCCCTCGGGCTTCATTCCGAACCACCATCCGTCATGCCCGGGCTTGTCCCGGGCATCCACGAATTGGGTCAAGGGCGGTGGTCAAGTCGTGGATGCCCGCGACAAGCCCGGGCATGACGTGGAACCGGCCGAGCCTCTTCAAACGACGTCACTGAATGCAGCGCTCGGTCGGGCGGGAAGCCCGCCACCTCACCCCATCGCCGCCAGGACCTCCTCGCGGCGGGGGAGCGGGGCCACCGCCCCATAGCCACGCGTCGACAGCGCCGCCGCCACGCAGGCATAGCGCCCAGCGGCGAAGGGATCCTGCGTCCGCAGCCATTCCGCAAGGAACGCCCCGTCGAAACAGTCGCCGGCCCCGGTCGCATCCACCGCGTTCACGCTGATCGACGGGATCACCCGCCGCTCCTGCGGCGTCGCGATGAGCGCGCCCTCCTTGCCGAGCGTCAGCGCGACGATGCGCGAGCCCCCCTCGAGATAGAAATCGCAGATGGCGTCCGGCGTCTCGCGGCCCGTGAGCTGGCGGGCATCGTCCATGCCCGGAAGGGCGATGTCGGCGAGGCGCATGGCGGCATTGGTGACGGCGCGGGCCTTCTCCAGCGGCCAGAGGCGGAGCCTCAGGTTCGTATCGTAGGAGACGGTGACGCCGGCCGCACGCGCCGCGGCAATCGCCGCCAGCACGGCCTCGCTGGCGCTGTCGGAGATGGCCTGCGAGATGCCGGAGACGTGGAGGATCCTGGCCGACCGCACGCGGTCGAGCGGCACATCCGCCGCGGTGATCCGCGCCGCCGCCGAGCCGGAGCGCCGGTAGCTGAAAGCGTGGCCGTCCGGTCCGTGGGTGACGAAGTAGAGGCCGGTATCGCCCCCGGTGACCCGGCGCATCCCCGACGTGTCGACGCCTTCGCGCGCCCAGAGCGCGATGAAATCCTCGCCGAAGGCATCGTCGCCGATGGCGCCGATGACGCCGACGCTCGCCCCCGAGCGGGCGGCCGCAATGGCGCAGTTCGACGTGTCCCCGCCGAAGCCGAACAGGTAATGCGGCTCGCCGGGGCGGGTCTGGTTGAATTCGCCGAGGGCTTCGCCGAAGCAGAGAATGTCGCTGGCCATGTCATGTCCGAAGCATCAGGGGCGGCGAGCATAGGTTGCGACGGGAGGCCGGTGAAGGGTGCACGTGCCGTCCGCTTGCGGGCCGCCGGCGGGGGTCGGGGGGAAAAATCCTCTCCGAAAAGGCCGCCGCGCAAACGCTTGTCGTCGTCTGCGCGCGGATTTGATCCAGCCCGGCGACAAGACTGTTGCGCCGCCTTATGGTCTTGCCTAGTTGGTGCGATGCGGTATCATTCGTGTACGAATGAACCGTATGCGGCGCCAGTCACCCCGGACTTAACAGCCCATGTCGAACCTGAACTCCGAGCGCGTCCTGGACGTGCGGCACTACACGGACCGGCTCTTCTCCTTCAAGACGACCCGCGACCCGTCGTTCCGCTTCGTCAATGGCCAGTTCGTGATGATCGGCCTCGAGGTCGAGGGCAAACCGCTGCTGCGCGCCTATTCGATCGTCTCCTCCAACTACGAGGACAATCTCGAGTTCTTCTCGATCAAGGTGCCGGACGGCCCGCTCACCTCGCGGCTGCAGAACATCAAGGTCGGCGACCAGATCCTGGTCGGCCGCAAGCCCGTCGGCACCCTCGTGCAGGACGCG
Organism: Phreatobacter oligotrophus; assembly: GCF_003046185.1. NCBI lineage: Bacteria > Pseudomonadati > Pseudomonadota > Alphaproteobacteria > Hyphomicrobiales > Phreatobacteraceae > Phreatobacter > Phreatobacter oligotrophus. The sequence continues at coordinate 120,590 of NZ_PZZL01000002.1, read as the reverse complement.
CTGCTGCCGGGCCGCAATCTCTATCTCTGCGGCACCGGCACGGGCCTCGCCCCCTTCATCAGCGTGGTGAAGGATCCGGAGGTCTATGACCGCTTCGACAATGTCGTGCTGATCCACGGCACCCGCTTCGTCGCCGAGCAGGCCTATGGCGACTACATTGCGCGCGAACTGCCGAACGACGAGCTCATCGGCGAGCTGGTGCGCGACAAGCTGAAATACTACCCGACCGTCACCCGCGAGCCCTTTGTCCACACCGGCCGCATCACCCAGCTCCTCGACGATGGGGCCATCCAGGCCGAGTTCGGCCTTGGGCCTCTCGACAAGGACGCCGACCGGGTGATGATCTGCGGCTCGCCGGCCTTCCTCAAGGACATGGTGGACATGCTGGTCGCCCGCGGTTTCGACGAGGGCGCGATCTCCAAGCCGGGCCATTTCGTCATCGAGAAGGCCTTCGTCGAGAAGTGACGGCCGCCGGGACCCGTTGAACCTTTCGGGTCCCCACACCGACTGACGGGCGAGCCGCCTGTGCGGCGCACCGTCAGGTCATGTCCGAGCATCAGTCCCCATCCGGGCCTTCGCGCCAACCCGCCTCGTCCCTTCGCACCGTCCTGCGCCTTGCCACCGGCATCGCCATGGTCGGGGCGGGCGCAGCCACGGCCGCCTTCGCCGCCCAGACCGGCGCGCTTCTCTTCGCCCGCTGGATCGACCTGGGCTCCGCCGCGGACCGGCTCGCCTTCGCGGGCGCCATGGCGCTCATCGGCGGCATGGCTGGCACCGGGGCCGGGTTCTGGCTCGCGCTCGTCCTGCGGGACCGGGCGCCGACCCCCGCCAAGGCGGTCGCGGCGGCAGCATCCGTCCTCGCCCTCTTCGCCATCGCCGTCGGGCATCTCGCCTTCGCGGTGACGACCGCCCCGCCGCCGGTCCAGACCCTGCTCATCGCCCACATCCGCCTCGGCGGCCAGGCCTGGAGCGGCCTTGCCGTTGCCGCCGCCGGGCCCCGCCTGGAAGCGGCCTCCGATGACCTCCGGCGCGAGGCGCTGGCGGATGGCTCGACCCTCGTCGAGGTGGTCCTGCCGCTACCCGAGCCGGCGGGCCTGCGGGCCGTTCTGGTCCGCAACGAGGGCGCCGATCTCGCCCGTTTCAGCCTCGACCTGCCGGGCGATCCGCCGGCCACCGCCAATTTCAGCCACTGGCTGACGCCCGACCGCCGTGGCGGCGAGGCGGCGACCATGGAGATGCGCTTCCGCATCGAGCGGCGCGTGCGGCGCTGAGATCAGGAGGCGCGGTCGACCCCGAACCGCGCCGCCTCGGCCGCAAGGTCGGCTTTCGCCCAGACCCGGTGCTCGCCGCGGGCGAAGGCCTCCGCGTTCATCCGGTAGAGATGGGCATTGAAGCGGTTGGCGGGGCCTGAATCCCGGGTCGCCTTCACCACCGCGGGAATGCCGGCGACGATGGAGTTCGGCGGCACAATGGTCCCCTCCTTGAGGAAGGCGCCCCCGGCTATGATCGAATTCGCGCCGATGACGCAGCCATCCATGATGGTCGCGCCGATGCCCACCAGCACGTCGTCGCCGATGGTGCAGCCGTGCAGCGTCACGCGGTGGGTGATCGAGCAGTTGCGGCCGACATGGGTCCCCATGCCGTTGCCGACATGGATCATCACGAAGTCCTGGATGTTCGATCCCTCGCCGATCGCCACCTCATAGGCCTCGGCGCGGATGACGACGTTCGGCCAGACCGAGACGCCGGCCGCAAGGCTCACCTTGCCGTAGATGAGCGCGGTCGGGTGGACGAAGGCGTCGGGATCGATGGTGACGAGAGGTCCGCTGCGCGGCGCCTCGGAGCCTCTGAGCATGGTGCTTCCCCGGTGGCCGCCTCTGGCGGGCGGCTCGACGGCACCATGACCGGCGGGGCTGCGGCGGACAATCAGTCCTTGCGGGAGAGGGCGGCCGGCGTCAGCCACTCCACCTCGTGGAGATCGGCGACATCGGCGTCGAAGCTCGCATCGGGCGACAGCGGCGGGGCGACGATGACGGGCAGGGTGGTCTCGTCGGCGGTCATGTTGGCGTTCATGGCCGGGCTCCGGGGCTGGCAGGAGACCGCGGCACCGATCCGGTCACGGTCGGGTTCGCCTGCGCGATGAGGTGGAAGACGAGGGTGCGCATCACCGCGGTGTTCTCCTCCTCGGAGAGCGCGCGCAGATGCGGATAGAGCGGCCGGAAGGCGGCTGTGAGCAACTGGACCAGGGCCGGCGACACGGCCGGGATCTCGTCGGCGGCATAGGTGGCGTAGCTCGTGCGGCCGGCGAGCGCCGCGACCTGCACGAGGATGCGCTCCTCCACCTCGCCGACATTGCGGAACTGGGCGAGCGCGAAGGCGGCGCAGGCCTCCAGCGCGGCTTCGGCGCCGGCGCGCAGATCCGCGTCGGAGATCATCGCTTCGGCGGTGAAGCGGGTGAGGTCGCCGGGTGCGCAGGCCTGCTGGGCCTCGGCACGACCGGACAGGCCCGCAAGGGCGATGACGGCGGAAGCGACGAGAACCTTAGCGAGCGCACGCATCGGGCGCCTCCGGCAGATGGAACCTGCCAGACCGTGCCCTGATCCGGTTAACGGGGTGTTAACGCCCCGTGCCGTCGCGAGTCGCGGGCGTCACCGCACCCGGTTGCCGGAGACGCTGAGCTGGGCGAAGCGGCCGACGCCCTCGCGGGCCATGTCGCCGGTCACCGGGCGCTTCCACTCCATGCCGACCACGGCACCGACGCTCGCGCCCTGCACGAGATTGTCGGCGATGAGCGCCTGGCCCGCCCCCGGCACCACCGACACGGCGATGCCGACCGGGGAGCCCTTGATGACATTGGCGGTCACCGAGAGGTCGCGCATGTACTGGCCCCAGCCGAGCTGGATGCCGGCCGTCGGCGCGCCCTCGATGACATTGGACGAGATCGCGGCATCCGCCTCCGCCGAGATGCCGACGCCGACGACATCATGCGGGTCGGTGCCGGCGGGCCGCCGGTTGACGAGGTTGCGGATGATGTTGCCGTGGATGTTGGCGAGCCGGCCGCCATGGTTGAAATTGGTGGCGACGATGCCGAGCGCCGCGCCGTCGATGATGTTGTTGGCGACGACAGCGCCCTCGAAGCCGAATTCGATATAGACGGCGACCTCGCCGAGGGAGGCGCAGCTGTTGCCGGTCACCGCCACGTTGGCGGCGCCGTTCGCCCGCACCGCCGAGAAGGCGGCCCCGCGGATGCGGTTGCCGGTAATGGTGACGTTGCCGGCGCGGAAGACGTTGATGGCATTGCCGTTCTGGCCGGAGCCGCCGTCGCGCGCGCCGATCTCCTCAATGCGGTTGCCCTCGACGATGGTGCCGTCGTCGCCGGCGATGGTGCGCCAGACGAGGATGCCGTTATTGGCGGCGGAGCGGATGGTGTTCTGGGTGAGGGTGAGGCCGCGGCTGTCGAGCGCGACGATGGCCGCCTTGGCGACGCCCGAGACGGTGTTGCCGCGCACCAGGCCCTCGATGCCCTCCAGCACGATGCCGTGGTGGCTGGAGCCGGCGATCTCGCAATCCTCGAGGCGCACGCCGCGGCCATGCTCCAGCACGACCAGGCCGCGCTTCTCGGGCAGCGGCCGGCCATTGCCCTCGATGACGAGGCCGGAGAGCGTCACCATGTCGGCGCGCGGGGCGACGAGGCAGCCCGTCCCGCCCTGGAACACCAGCCGCGTCGCGCCGCGCACGCCCATGATCTGGGTGTTGGCGGGAAGCCGGACCTCGCCGACCTTGTAGGCGCCGGGCGCGAGGCGCAGCGGCATCCGCGAGCCGGCGGCGGTCTCGACGGCACGCTGCAGGGCGCGCGTCTGGTCCTCTGGGGCGCCCGGCTTCAGGCCGAAGGCGGAACCGTCGAGGACGGAGGCGCGGGCGGACACGGGCAGCGCCAGGGTGGCGGCGGCGGCGAGGAGCAGGGAACGGCGGGCAAGCATGGAGGCCTCCGGGTTTGCTCGATCCACCGCAAGCCCCGTGCCGCCGCCGGTTGTGCCGGAATGGGATGCAGCGATGGCGGTTGTCCGGCCGCCGGGCCGGCCCGATGGTGGGCCCTCCCATCAGGACCTTCCGCATGCGCCTCGCCGCCATCGCCGACATCCACGGCAATCTCCTCGCCCTCGACGCCGTTCTCGCCGACATCGCCGCCCGCGGCGTCGACCTCACCGTCAATCTGGGCGACTGCGTCTCAGGTCCGCTCTGGCCGGCCGAGACGGCGGCGCGGCTCATGGCGCTCGGCCTGCCGACGGTGCGCGGCAACCACGACCGATGGGTCATCGAGGCCGAGGGCGAGGCGCTCTATTTCTCGGACAAGCTCGCCCGCGAGCAGCTGGGCGAGGCCCAACGCGCCTGGCTCGCCGGCCTGCCGATGAGCCTCGACCTTAATGTCGGCGGCGTTGCCGTTCGCCTGTTCCATGCGACGCCCGCCGACGACAACACCTATCTCATGGAGGACAAGCAGGGCGGTCGCCTCGTCCAGTCGGACGCGCCGGTGATCCGCAGCCGCCTCGGCGATCTTGGGGGTACGCGCCTCGTGCTCTGCGGCCACAGCCACCTGCCGCGGTTGCTGACGCTCGACGGCCTGACGGTGGTCAATCCCGGAAGCGTCGGCCAGCCCGCCTATTCGGATCCGACGCCGCCCGACGCCCATGTCTCCGAGGCCGGCTCGCCTCACGCCCGCTACGCCATCGTGACCCTGCGCGACGGCGCGGTCGCTGCCGTCGACGGCATCGCTGTCGCCTATGAGTGGGAGGCCGCCGCCCGGCAGGCCGAGGTCTATGGCCGGGCAGAGTGGGCGAGGGGCCTGCGCAGTGGCTTCGTGAAATAGGCGGAGCGTCCGGTGATGGCCGCCGCCGCCTCGCGTGCCACCGCCGCGAGGTCGGCCGTCGTCATCCGCCGCGTGAAGGCGCCGCGGGCGGATCGCCCCATGGGAAGCGGCAGCGGCACATGGACGAAGAGCGCCCGCTTCACCTCGTGGCGCGCCACCGCCTCCAGCGCCAGCCAGTAGGAGAAATTGCAGAGATAGTCCCCTGCCGAGGGCGAGGGGCGGGCGTTGAGTCCGGCGCGCCGCAGCCGCGCCACCAGCGGTCCGCAGGCAAAGCCGGTCGGCACCCGCCAGGCCGCGTCGGCGCGGATGTCTGCGCTCGCGTGGAAGGCGCCGGAGGCGTCCGGCACCCGCCGCGTCGTGACATTGTGGGCGTGCTTCTCGATGCGGACATGGCCGGTGCGGCCGGCGAGGCCGAAGAGCAGCACCGCGTCCGGCCTGTGGCGGGCGATGAGTGCGGGCAGGTCGCGCTCGACCTCGGCATAGACCGTGTTGAACACGTGCCCGACGATGCGGACGCCGGGCAGGCGCAGGGCCGTCACCGCCTTGACCATCGCGGGTGTCGGATTGCGCTCCCAGCCGGGGAAGGGGCCGAAGCCGGTGACGAGAAGGGTGGTCATGGTCAGGTCTCGCAGGGAGCCTCACTCGACCCTATCCGCCCCAGCTTGGGCAAGGGGCCTTGGGCGACTGGACCGTCTGGGTACTTGGCGCCACGGTTCCGTCATGCCCGGGCTTGTCCCGGGCATCCACGAATGAGTCGAAGGGCGGTGGTCAAGTCGTGGACACCCGGGACAAGCCCGGGCATGACGATGAGGCCAGCGCGAGCCCGGCCGGATCGTGGCGGTCGCTCTACTTCAACCACTGACCCAGCCGCCGCACTGCCTCCTCCATGTCCGCCGTCGAGCCGGCGAAGGAGAAGCGGATGGCATGCATCCCGCCATAGGGGTCGAAATCCGGGCCCGGCGTCGCGGCAATGCCGGTCTCGGCCAGCATCCGCCTGGCAAAGTCCAGGCTGTCGTTCGTGTACTTCGCGACGTCCGCATAGACGTAGAAGGCCCCGTCCACGGGCAGCAGCCGGTCGAGCCCGGCCCTCGGCAGCCCGTCCAGCAGCACGCGCCGGTTGGCGGCATAGCCCGCCTTGATGACCTCGAGCTCGGCGGTCGCGTCGAAGGCGGCCAGCGCCGCCACCTGAGAGAGCTGCGGCGCCGAGATGAAGAGGTTCTGCGCCAGGCACTCCACCGAACGGGCAAGGCTCTCCGGCACCACCATCCAGCCGATGCGCCAACCGGTCATGCAGTAGTACTTGGAGAAGGAGTTGATCACGACCACGTCGTCGCTCGTCTCCAGCGCCGTGTGGCAGGGCATCTCGTAGGAGAGGCCGTGATAGATCTCGTCGGAGATGAAGCGGATGCCGAGGTCCCGCGAGGCCTCGATCAGCGCCTTCAGCGCCTCGGGCGTCATCATCGTGCCGGTCGGATTGGCGGGGCTGGCGATGAGGATGCCGTCGAGCTTCTTGCGGGCGTGCTCGGCGGCGAGCATGTCCGGCGTCACCGCCCAGCGCGTCGCCGCGGTCGTCTCGATGAAGACGACCTCGCAGCCCAGCGCCTCCAGGATGTTCTTGTAAGCGGGGTAGCCGGGGCTGGCGATGGCCACCCGCGCGCCATGCTCGAACAGGGCGAGGAAGGATAGGATGAAGGCCGAGGACGAGCCCATCGTCACGGCGATCCGGCCGATAGGCACCTCGACCCCATGGGTCTCGGCATAGTGGCGGGCGATGCGCTGGCGCAGGTCCGGGATGCCAAGGGCCAGCGTGTAGCCGATCTGGCCCTGCATGAGCGCCTTGGCCGCCGCCTCGCGGATGGAGAGCGGGGTCGGGGCGGCCGGCTGGCCGACCTCCATGTGGATGACGCTTTTGCCCTCGGCTTCGGCCTTGGCGGCCGCCGTCATCACGTCCATGACGAGAAAAGGCGCCACGGAGCCGCGCCGGGTCGGCGTCAGCAGCGAGAGGGCGGTATCGATGCGCGACATGGCGATTTCGTCCTGCGAGGGCGTCGGGCGTCATGGTTTCGCCCGCTTGGGCGCTCATGAGAGCGCGACAGCGCCTATCACAGCCGACGCGACCGGTCACGGCCTCGCCGGGTCGTGACCAGGCGCAACGTTGACCCTCGCCGACCGGCTCCTTAAGGATTCGGCCCCATGACCATGCGCATGCCCTTGCGATCGACCGCCCGGCTGGCCATCGCGGCCCTGACCGGCCTGCTGGCGGTTGTGCCGGCGCGCGCGCAGATGCCGGCCGGCCTGCCGATCATCCGCGACACCGAGATCGAGAACCTGCTGCGCGACTATGCCCGGCCGCTGTTCCGTGTCGCCAATGTCGGCGGCAGCCAGACCAACGTCGTCATTGTCAACAGCCGCGCCTTCAACGCCTTCGTCGCCAATGGCCGCCGCATCTTCATCAATGCCGGCGCCATCCTCGACAGCCGCAGCCCCAATGAGCTCATCGGCGTCATGGCCCACGAGACCGGCCATATCGCCGGCGGCCATCTCGCCCGCCTGCGCGAGGCCGTCGAGCGCGCCCAGGTCATCGCCGCCATCGGCATGCTGGTGGGCGCGGCCGGAGTTGCGGCTGGTGCCGCGAGCGGCGGCGCCCGCAGCAGCGGCGTCGGCGAGGCGGCGCCGGGCGCCATCACCGCCGGCGCGCAGATCGGCATGCGCTCGCTCCTGTCCTACCAGCGTGGCGAGGAGGCGGCCGCCGATCGCGCCGCCATCACCTATCTCAACGCCACCGGCCAGTCCGCCAAGGGCATGGTCGAGACCTTCCGGCGCCTGCACAACGAGAGCATGTTCATCGCCCGGCATGTCGACCCCTATGCGGTCAGCCATCCCATGCCGGCCGACCGCATCGCCATCATCGAGCCGCTGGCCAAGGCGAGCCCCCATTACAACCGCACCGATCCGCCGGCCCTCGAGGCCCGCCACCAGCTGGCGCGGGCCAAGCTCGCCGGCTTCCTCGACCGCTCCGACGCCATCGTCCGGCGCTACCCGCCCTCCGACACCTCGCTGCCGGCGCGCTATGCCCGCACCATCCAGATGTTCCGCTTCGGCGACCGCAACCGCGCCGCCGCCATGGCCGACGACCTCATCCGCTCGCAGCCGAACAACCCCTATTTTCACGAGATCAAGGGCCAGATTCTCTTGGAGACCGGCCAGCCCGCCGCCGCCATCCCGGCCCTGCGGCGCGCCGTGGCCCTGGCGCCGAATTCCGGCCTGATCCGCATCATGCTCGGCCATGCCCTCGTTGCTTCCGGCAACAATGCCGTGCTGGACGAGGCCATCCGCGAATTGCGCCTCGCGCTGCAGGCCGAGCCGGAGGCCGGCGACGGCTATCGCCAGCTCGCCATCGCCTATGGCCGCAAGAACGACCGCGGCCAGGCAGATCTCGCCGCCGCACAGGCCGCGTATCACTCCGGCGACGTCCAGACGGCCCGCGGCCTCGCCCGCCGCGCCCAGGGGTCCCTACCCACGGGATCGCCGGGCTGGCTGATCGCCGAGGACATCTTCAATCAGCGCCAGCGGCGCAACTAAGGACATGTTCATGTTCAAGCGCCTGATCGCTCCGGCCCTCGCGGCCCTTTTCGCCCTTGCCGCGCCCGTGATGGCGCAGGCGCCTGAGGCCAGCCCCGCCGAGCGGCAGCGGATCGAAGCCATCGTGCGCGAGTACCTGCTGCGCAATCCCGAGATCCTGCAGGAGGCGCTGGTCGAGTTGGAGAAGCGCCAGGCCCAGGCTGAGGACCGCGCCCGGGCCGCGGCCTTCGCCGCCAACCGCGATGCGCTCTACCGCTCGCCGAACCAGATCGTGCTCGGCAACCCGCAGGGTGACATCACCCTGGTCGAGTTCTTCGATTACAACTGCGGCTTCTGCAAGCGCGCGCTCCCCGAGATGATGGAGCTGCTGCGTTCGGATTCGCGCCTGCGCGTCGTCCTCAAGGATTTCCCGGTGCTCGGTCCCGGCTCCATCGAGGCCGCCAATGTCGCCGTGGCGCTGAAGATGCAGCTCGCCGCGCCCAAGTACCTCGAATTTCACCAGAAGCTGCTCGGCGGCCGCGGCCAGGCCAATGGCGCCCGCGCCCTCGAGGTCGCCCGCGAGGTCGGCGCCGACATGGCGCGCCTGCAGCGCGACATGCAGTCGCCGCAGGTGCAGCAGGTGCTCGCCGAGAACATGCGCCTCGCCGAGCTGCTGCGCATCAACGGCACGCCGACCTATGTGGTGGGCGAGGAGGTCGTGGTCGGCGCCGTGGGTCTTGAGAAGCTGCGCGAGAACCTCGTCCGCGCCCGCGTCGCCTGCGCCGCCCAGCCGAACATGTGCTGAAACCAGAGATGCCAAAGGGGACCGCGAGGTCCCCTTTGGTTCGTAGTTCCCTTGCGGGAAGCGGACACGCTCTCGCGCGCCGTAAGTAGCAACATTATAGCCGCGCGGCCTCTCCCTTGGGAAGTCGCACCAGTAAAGCTGGCGAACCTTCGGCGCTGATTTGAGGCGGGGCGGGATGCGCGGCGGCGGATCGGACGTGTCCTCCATTCACACCGCCCGCCCGCGTCTCACCGCGTCTCGTAGCGATAGGCCTTCGAGACGATCCGCCAGCCATCCGTCAGTTTCAGCAGGACGAGATAGTCGGTGAAGAAGCGCGGCGGCAGGGCGCAATGCACCTTCACGAAGGCGGTGCTCTCGTCCGACCGGTCGACCGTCACGATGAAATCGTGCCGCGCATGGCCCTGCGACTTGGCCGAGGGGCGCTTGGCGACACGGTCGAGCCAGTCCTGGTAGCCGATCATCTGGAACTCGCCGTTCTCCTGCCAGCGCAGGTCGGCGGTGGGGTGGAAGGCGGCGCCGAGCTTGGCGACATCGCCCTCATGCAGGCCGTCGAAATAGAGCTGCACCACCGCCTCGACGCTGGAGCGGTCATAGGCGGGCGTGGTGCTGGTCGGGATCGGGCTGGCGACTGTCATGGTCCTGTTTCCTCCACGGTCTAGGCCCCGAGTGAAGCACATCGCCACGGGCGGCGGAACGTCGCTTGCCGCAGGTTCGACCCTTGGCCATAGTGCGCCGCAACGGGCGGGGCCGTTTGCCATCCGCCGCATCGGGAGACGATCATGATCCAGGACCTCATCACCCGCGTCGCCGCCGCCGCTGGCCTCGACGAGGGCCTCGCCGCCAAGGCCGTGGGCATGATCCTTGGCTTCCTGCAGAAGGAAGGCCCGCAGGAGCAGGTTCAGCAGATGCTCGCCGCGCTGCCCGGCGCCACCGACCTCATCGCCCAGAGCGAGGGCGGCGGTGGCGGCGGCCTGATGGGCATGATGGGCGGCCTGATGGGCGGCGGCATCATGGGCCTCGGCGCCAACCTGATGGGCGCCGGCCTCGACATGGGCCAGATCTCCACGGTCGGCAAGGAGCTCATGGCCTTCGGCCGCGAGAACGCTGGCGAGGATGTGATGGGCCAGATCGTCGCCAACACCCCCGGCCTGTCGCAGTTCGTCTGAGACCTCGCCTCCCGGGTTGTTGACAGCCGGGCGGGGATGGCGTCCAAGCCTGCCGCCATGACCGCAATCCCCGCTTCTGCCCCGGCCGCCGCCGGGCCGCTCGCCCGCTTCCTGCGGGCCGACCGGCCGGCGGTCATGGGCATTCTCAACGTCACGCCCGATTCCTTCTCCGACGGCGGCCAGTTCTTCGACCCGGCCGTCGCCATCCGCCACGCCGAGCAGATGGCGGCCGACGGCGCGGACATTCTCGACATCGGCGCGGAATCGACCCGGCCCTATCCCGGCCAGAAGCCGGTGGACCGCGACGCGGAGATTGCCCGCCTCGCGCCGGTCCTTCCTGCCGTCATCCGCCTGGGGCTTCCCGTCTCCATCGACACGATCAAGGCCGATGTCGCCCGCTGGGCCCTCGACCAGGGGGCGGTGATCGTCAACGATGTCTGGGGCCTGCAGCGCGACCCCGCCATGGCGCCGCTGGTGGCCGAACGCGGGGTGCCCGTCATCGTCATGCACAACCGTGACGACGCCGACCCGGCCATCGACATCGTCGCCGACATGGTCGCCTTCCTCGCCCGCTCCGTCGCCATTGCGGAAGGCTCCGGCATTGCCCGCGACCGCATCGCCGTCGATCCCGGTATCGGCTTCGGCAAGACGCCGGACCAGAGCATCGAAGCGCTGGCAAAGGTGAAAGCGCTGCACCAGCTTGGCCTGCCGATCCTCGTCGGCGCGTCGCGCAAGCGCTTCATCGACCGCATCGACCCCTCTCCCGTCACCGCGCGGATCGGCGGCTCGCTCGCCGCCCATCTGCATGCGGCCGAGGCCAGGGCCGCCATCATCCGCGCCCATGACGTGCGCGAAACCGTGCAGGCGCTGAAGGTGCGCTCGGCACTGGGAGCCGCCGCATGAACGACCGCATCTTCCTCAAGGGCCTGCTGGTCCATGCCCATCACGGCTTGCTCTCCCACGAGAGCGAGGTCGGCCAGCGCTTCGTCATCGATCTCGACATGGAGATTGACCTCGCCCGCGCTGCCGCGAGCGACCATCTCGCCGACACGGTCTCCTATGCCGATGTGGCTGAGGTGACGCTGAGCACCTTCAAGGCGCGCAATTTCAAGCTGCTGGAGGCGGCCGCCGGCGCCGTGGCCGAGGCGATCCTGTCCGCCTTTCCCGCCATCGCGGCGATCACCGTCACCGTCCACAAGCCGCATGCCCCCATCGCCGCCATCTTCGGCGATGTGGGGGTCACCATGACCCGCCGGCGCGCTGCCTGATGGCGCTCGCGCTCCTCGGCCTTGGCGGCAATGTCGGTGACGTGCGCGCAACGCTCGACCGCGCTGTGGCGGACTTCTGCGATGGCGCGGCGGTGAAGATGCTCGCCCGCTCCTCCGACTATGAGACGCCGCCCTGGGGCGTCACCGACCAGCCGGCCTTCGTGAACCTCTGCCTGAAGGTCGAGACCGCGCTCGCGCCCCGTGACCTGCTCGCCCGCGCGCTCGCCGTCGAGGCTGCGCTCGGTCGCGACCGCGCCACCGGGCGGCGCTGGGGGCCCCGTCCCGTCGATATCGACATCCTCGCCTATGGCGACCTTGTCCTGCGCGAGGACGACCTGACCCTGCCGCACCCGCGCATGGCCGAGCGCGCCTTCGTGCTGGTGCCGCTGCTGGAGATCGCGCCGGACTGGCGGATCGGCGAGGCAACGGTGCGGGAGCTTGCGGCGCGGATCGACGCCACCGGCGTCACCCGCCTGCCGCCGCGTGGCCTTTAGGCGAAGCTCACCCGCGTCTTGCCCGCGGGGCTGACGCGGATGTGGGCCGCCGGCAGCATCTGCGGCATGACCTCGACGAAGCCGATGTCGGAGGCGTCGATGGCCGCATCGAGCGCCTTTGCGACGGCTGAACCCTCCCGGGCGATGATCAGGTCGCTCATGTCCGTGCTGGTGAGCGCGATGGGCGTGAAATCCGCCCGCTTCATGAAGTTTCCGACGGCCTCCAGCACGCCGAGGTTCTGGTTCATGCCCTTCTGGCTGTGGCAGCAATCGTTCAGCATCATCACGCCGTCGGCCGACAGCAGGTGCTGGTAGTAGAGCAGGTCGCGCAGCACATATTCGTATTGGTGGTTGGCATCGACATAGATGAAGTCGAAGGCCCCATCCCCGTGACTGTCGCGCACCTGCGCGAAGCCGGAGATCGTGTCGGCGCGGATGATCTCGACATCGCCGCGACCGGCGAAGCGCTGGCAGGCCGTCTCGTAGGTCCGGTCGAAGGTCGCCTGGTCGGAGAGGCTGCCGCCGAAATAGCGCTCGAAGGCGGTGAGCGGCAGGATCCAGGGCGGCAGCTTGTCGAAATGCGAATAGGTGGCGAGCGCCTCCGCGCTCCAGGCATCGACCAGCACGCTGTGGCGTGGCCTCAACGCCTCCATCAGGCGCAGGGCATTGTCGCCCTTGTGCACGCCGAGTTCGATCATGGCGGGGCGGCGTCCGGCCGCAGCAAAGACCTCGCCGACAATGTCGTAGAGCCGCGCGCGCCCGCAATCGACGACCTTCATGACGCCATCAGCTCCGGCGAGGCCGTGCCGGCGAGGGGAGGGCGCATCCACGGCGCATCGCCGTTCTCCCACAGGCCCTCCAGCAGCTTCAGCGCGCGCAGCGTGTCGGCGGCGAGCCAGAAGCCTTCGTGCCGGTAGCCGCCGAGGCGCTTTTCCTGCGTCAGCGTCTCGAACAGGCCATTGAGGGTCGCGCCATCGCCGGCCATTGCCGGATGGTCGAAGACGGCGGGGTCGAAGACGGCGAAGCCGCCATTGATCCAGCCCTCGCCGATCTGCGGCTTCTCGACGAAGCCCGCGACCTTGTCGCCATCGAAGCGGATGCCGCCGAAGCGCGAGGGCGGGCGCACGGCGGTGACCGTCACCAGGTGGCCGCGGCGGCGGTGCTGCTCGACGACGGCGGCGACATCGACATCGCTGACGCTGTCGCCATAGGTGACGATGAAGGGTTCGGCCTCGAGGAGCGGCCGCAGCCGCGCGACGCGCCCGCCGGTCTCCGTGTGAGCGCCCGTATCAACGATGCGCACCCGCCAGTCATCGTCGGCGCCGCCCGAGCGGGCGACATGGCCGCGCCCCGCGTCGATCTCGAGATCCCCGGCCGTGTCGACGGCATCGAGGAAGAAGCGCTTGATCTTGTCTCCCTGCGACCCGGCAGCGACGATGAAATCGTCGAAGCCCTGCAGGCGGAAGCTGCGCATGATGTGCCAGAGGATCGGCCGTCCGCCGATCTCCAGCATGGGTTTCGGCGCGAGGTCGCCATCGGACGCCATGCGCGTGCCGCCGCCGCCGGCCAGGATCACTACCTTCATGCGAACCCCGCTGCAGCCTGTGGTTTCGCTCCAGATGTGCGGCGATCATGGTTAACGGGCGGTAAAGGCATCGCCCCGTTCCGGCGAGGCGCCCCGCTCCGCCCAAAGGACGCCTTCCTGTCGGGCATTCTTCGTGGCATCGAAGCTGCATGACCGACACCATGACCTCGCCCGACGCATCTCTCGCGCTCGCCTCCGAGTTCCCGCCCGCGACGGAAGCCGCCTGGCGCGCGGCCGTCGACGCCGTGCTGAAGGGCAAGCCCTTCGACAAGGTGCTGGTGGGCCGCACCGCCGATGGCATCGCCGTCCAGCCGCTGTATCCGCGCAAGGCCGGCGCTGCCCCGCTTGCCGCCCGCGCCCCCGGCCTGCCCTGGACGGTCGCCCAGCGCGCCGATCATCCCGATCCCGCCGCCGCCAACGGCCTGGCGCTGGAGGACCTCTCGGGCGGCGCCTCGGGCCTCACCATTGTCACCCGCGGCGCCATCGGCGACCGGCGCGGCGATGCCATGGTGATCGATGGCCTCGCGGATCTCGATGCCCTGCTGGCGGGCGTGATGCTCGACCTCATCCCCGTTCGCATCGATGCCGGAACCTCTGCCGGCCATGTCGCGGCCATGCTGGCGGCGAAGGCCGAGCGCGATGGCATCGATCCGGCCTCGCTCACCATCGCCTTCGGCATCGATCCCGTTGGCGCCTTCGCCCGCCGCGGCACGCTGGAGGATTGGACCGGCGCTGCGGCCAAGGCCTCTGACGCGGTGCTCGCCCTGCGGCGCCGTGGCTTCGGCGGCACGCAGCTCGTCGCCGATGGCCGCGTCATCCACGATGCCGGCGGCTCGGAGGTGCAGGAGCTCGCCTATGTGCTCGGCTCCGCCGTGCAGTACTGGCGCATGCTGGAGGCGGCCGGCCTGCCCCTGGCGGAGGCGGCGCAGGCGCTGTCCGTCGTGCTCTCGGTCGATGCCGACCAGTTCCTCTCGACCGCCAAGGTCCGCGCCATGCGCAAGCTCTGGGCGCGGCTCGAGACGGCTTGCGGCCTTGCGCCCTCCCATCTCGACCTCCATGCCGAGACGGCCTGGCGCATGCTCACCCGCGTCGACCCGGCCGTGAACTGGCTGCGCACCACCACCGCGGTCTTCGCCGCCGGTGTCGGCGGCGCGGATCACGTCGTGGTCGAGCCCTGGACCGCCGCCATCGGCCTTCCCGATGCCTTCGCGCGCCGCATCGCCCGCAACACCCAGCTCATCCTCATTGAGGAATCGAACCTCCACCGCGTCGCCGACCCCGCCGCCGGCTCCGGCGGCATGGAGGCGCTGACCGACGAGCTCTGTAAGCGGGCCTGGGCCCAGTTCCAGGAGTGGGAGAAGGCCGGCGGCATCGTCGCCGCCCTGTCCGCCAACCTCGTCCAGCCGGCCGTGGCCAAGGTGCGCGCCGAGCGCGCCGCCGCCATCGCCAAGCGCCGCGAGCCGCTGACGGGTGCCTCCGAATTCCCCAATGTCCATGAGACGGTGCCCGAGGTGCTCGCCGCGCCGAAGCGCGAGACCCGCCGGGGCGCCGCGCCGATCGACCTGCCGGCCGCGGCCAGGGGCGAGCGCTTCGAGGCGCAGGTGAAGGCTTTCGCGTCGGGCGCCATCCGTTCGGCCCTGTCGAGGCTGAAGAGCGACACGATCTTCGTCGAGGCCCTCGCGCCGATCCGCCTCGCCGAGCCCTTCGAGGCGCTCAGGGCGAAGCTCGACGCGGTGACCGCCGCGACCGGCACGCGGCCGAAGGTGTTCCTCGCCGTGATCGGCCCCGTCGCCGCCTTCACGGCGCGCGCCACCTTCGCCCGCAACCTCTTCGAGGCCGGCGGCTTCGATGCGCCGATCCCCTCAGGCTTTGCCGATGTCGCGGCGATCCGCGACGCCTTCGCGGCGAGCGGCGCCACCATCGCCTGCCTCTGCTCCTCCGACGAGCTCTATGCGGCCGAGGCAGCCCATGTCGCGGAGGCCCTCAAGGGGGCGGGAGCGAAACAGCTCTGGCTCGCGGGTCGCCCCGGCGACCTCGAGGAGGGTCTCAAGGCGGCCGGCATCGACGGTTTCGTCTTCGCCGGCGGCGACGTGCTAGACTTCCTGAACCGCGCCCATGCGGCGCTGGATGCGTGAGGAGACGGCCATGACCCGCATCCCCGATTTCACCACCATCGATTTCGCCGACGCCACGCCCGTCGCGAGCGGCGGCGCGACCTGGCTGACGCCGGAAGAGATCGCCGTGCGCCCGGTCCACACGCAGGCGGACCTTGCCGGCATCGACTTCCTCGACACCTATCCGGGGATCAAGCCGTTCCTGCGCGGCCCCTATCCCACCATGTACGTGAACCAGCCCTGGACGATCCGGCAATATGCCGGCTTCTCCACGGCCGAGGATTCCAACGCCTTCTACCGGCGCAACCTGGCCGCCGGACAGAAGGGCCTGTCGGTCGCCTTCGACCTCGCCACCCACCGCGGCTATGACTCCGACCATCCCCGCGTTTCCGGCGATGTGGGCATGGCGGGCGTCGCCATCGACAGCATCTACGACATGCGCACGCTGTTCTCCGGCATCCCGCTGGACCAGATGAGTGTGTCCATGACCATGAACGGCGCGGTGTTGCCGATCCTCGCGCTCTACATCGCCGCGGCGGAAGAGCAGGGCGTGCCGCAGTCCAAGCTCTCCGGGACCATCCAGAACGACATCCTCAAGGAGTTCATGGTCCGCAACACCTACATTTATCCGCCCAAGCCCTCGATGCGGATCATCTCCGACATCTTCGCCCACACGGCGAAGGAGATGCCGAAGTACAATTCGATCTCGATTTCCGGCTATCACATGCAGGAGGCCGGGGCGACGCAAGACCTCGAGCTCGCCTACACGCTGGCCGATGGCGTCGAATATATCCGCGCCGGCATCGCCGCCGGCATGACGGTCGACCAATTCGCGCCGCGGCTCTCCTTCTTCTGGGCCATCGGTATGAACTTCTTCATGGAGGTGGCAAAGCTCCGCGCCGCGCGCCTCCTCTGGGCCAAGCTCGTCAAGCAGTTCGACCCGAAGAGCGACAAGTCGCTGCCGCTGCGCACGCACTCGCAGACCTCCGGCTGGTCGCTGACCGCCCAGGATGTGTTCAACAACGTCGTGCGCACCCAGATCGAGGCCATGGCGGCAACGCAGGGCCACACCCAGTCGCTGCACACCAACGCCCTCGACGAGGCGCTGGCGCTGCCGACCGACTTCTCCGCCCGCATCGCCCGCAACACCCAGCTCTTCCTGCAGCAGGAGAGCGGCACGACCCGGATCATCGATCCCTGGGGCGGCTCGCTCTATGTCGAGCGCCTCACCGCCGACCTTGCTGCCAAGGCGTGGGAGCATATCCAGGAGGTCGAGGCCCTTGGCGGCATGGCCAAGGCGATTGATGCCGGCATCCCCAAGTTGCGCATCGAAGAGGCCGCGGCCAAGACCCAGGCGCGTATCGATTCCGGCGTGCAGTCGGTCATCGGGGTCAACAAGTTCCGCCCCGACGGCGAGAAGCCCATCGACGTGCTGAAGGTCGACAACTCGGCCGTGCGCGCCAGCCAGATCGAGAAGCTGAAGCGCCTGCGCGCCGAGCGCAATCCGGCCGAGGTCCAGGCGGCGCTCGACGCGCTGACCGCCGGAGCCGCCGGCAACGGCAACCTGCTCGCGCTCGCCATCAATGCCGCCCGCGCCAAGGCGACGGTCGGCGAGATGTCGGATGCGATGGAGAAGGTGTTCGGCCGCCACAAGGCCGAGATCAAGGCCATTTCCGGCGTCTACAAGCGCGAGGTCGGCGCGATGAACGAGAACGTCTCGAAGGTCCAGCACATGGTCGAGGCCTTCGCCGAGAACGAGGGCCGCCGCCCCCGCATCCTCGTCGCCAAGGTCGGCCAGGACGGCCATGACAGGGGACAGAAGGTCATCGCCTCGGCCTTCGCCGATCTCGGCTTCGACGTCGATATCGGGCCGCTCTTCGCAACCCCGGGGGAGGCCGCCAAGCAGGCGATCGAGAACGACGTCCACTGCGTCGGCGTCTCCTCGCTCGCCGCCGGCCACCTGACTCTGGTGCCGGAGCTCAAGGCGGAACTGGCCAAGCAGGGCCGCGAGGACATCATGATCGTCGTTGGCGGCGTCATCCCGCCTCAGGACTTCGACGCGCTCTATGCCGCCGGCGCCTCGTCGATCTTCCCGCCGGGCACGCCCATCGCCGACGCCGCCATCGACCTCATCGACAAGCTCAACGCCAAGCTGGGCTACGTCCAGGCGGCGGAGTAGACGGCAGGTCAGTCGCCGAAACCCAAGACGAAGGCGAGGGCGGTCGAGACCCGGCCCATGTCTCCATCGTCCAGCCTGCCGATGATGGTGGATATCTTCGCGCGCCTGATGGTGACCGGTTTGTCTGCCATCACCTGAGATGGCAGCCGCAGACCATTCTGGCCTGACGGTTCGATATCGACACGGAAATCCCGCGCCTCGACCAGTTCCGATGTCATTGGGCAGACCACGACCGAAGCGTGGGCTGGCGGCATCGCGTCCGTCTGGACCACGACAGCTGGTCTCGGTTTGCCATAGTCGCCGCTCGCAGAGACCAGGACCACGTCCCCCCGTGTGAGGCTGGGCGTGTCCGTCACTTGGATTCGTCGAACTCCGCGACGGCCTCGACCCATCGCATAGCATCTTCTTCGGCACTGGGGTCGAGACGAGCGACCTGCTCGGCGACGCGCCGCCGCGTCGTCGTGAGACGGGCGTCTGGCACCACCAGCCGCACTTCGCGCAATCCAGCGGCCTTGCGTCTCTCGCGGAGCGCCCTCATTCGATTTGCCGTCCCGGCCATCGCATGCCCCTTCGCAAGTGTGAACCGTAACGCGTGACGCCTCGAGGTTCAATCGGGGTGTTCTAGTGGCTTGTCTGCAGCCGCAACCCTCCTGTGCGCACCATCGCACCACCGTTCGAAACGGTTGAAACGCCCTCCATTCCGGTGCAGCCTTCCATACCAGACACGAGCCGGATCAACCGGCCGATGGATCAAGGGAGGATCACCATGACTGAACTCAGCCGTCGTCATCTCATGGCCGGCGCTGCCGGCCTCGGCCTCGCATCGCAGCTCTCGGCCCCCGCTCTCGCCCAGGCCTTCCCCGCCCGCCCGATCACCCTCGTCGTGCCCTGGGGCGCCGGCGGCGGCACGGACGCCACCGCCCGCATCGTCGGCTCGCTTATGGAGCGCGAGTTCGGCCAGCCGGTGAACGTCGTGAACCGCACCGGCGGCTCCGGCGTCGTCGGCCATTCCGCCATCGCGACCGGTGCGGCCGATGGCTACACGATCGGCATGGTGACGGTGGAAATCACCATGATGCACTGGCAGGGCCTGACCCAGCTCAAGCACGACAGCTACACGCCGCTGGCGCTGATGAACGAGGACCCGCCGGGCGTGCAGGTCTCGGCCTCCAGCCCCTTCGCCGATCTCAAGGCTCTGGCCGATGCGATCAAGGCGAACCCGGGCAAGTTCAAGGCCTCCGGCACCGGCCAGGGCGGCATCTGGCATCTCGCCCTCGTCGGCTGGCTCGGCGCCATGGGCCTGCCGGCCAGCGCCGTGCCGTGGGTGCCTTCGAACGGCGCCGCCCCGGCCATGCAGGACCTCGCCGCCGGCGGCATCGACATCGTCACCTGCTCGGTCCCCGAGGCCAAGGCCATGCTGGACGCCGGTCGCGCCAAGTCGCTGGCCATCATGGCCGCGGCCCGCAACCCGCAGTTCCCGAACGTGCCGACGCTGAAGGAGGCCATCGGCGTCGACTACTCCGTCGGCGCCTGGCGCGGCATCGCCGCGCCCAAGGGCCTGCCGGCGCCGATCACCGAGCGCTTCGTCTCGGTGCTCAAGAAGATCAACGAGTCCAAGGAATTCACGGACTTCATGGCGGCCCGCGGCTTCGGCGTGAAATGGGCCGACGGCGCAGGCTTCGCCAAGTTCATGGCCGAGGGTGACGCCGCCATGGGCGTTGCCATGAAGGCCGCGGGCCTCGCCCGCCAGGCCTGACCTCGCATCCATCGGCAGGACCCGCGGTCTCCGCGGGTCCGCGCGCCCAAGGTCCAATCCCATGCATATCCCGAACCGCGTCACCGGCATCGGCATCGCCGTGCTGGGAGCCGCCGCCGCCTATGGCGGCTCGCTGCTGCCGCCCGTTCCCGGCCAGCAGGTCGGCCCCAACGTCTTCCCGATGGTGATCGGCATCGGCCTCGTCCTCTGCGGCATCGCCATCGCCATCGGCATCGGCGCCTCCTTCGAGGAGCCCGAGGAGGTCGTGGCCTCCGAGGACGGCGCCCATGTCCCCGCCGACGCTGCCCCGCCCGTGGCCCATGGCGCGCTGAAGACGCTGGTGCCGCCGCTGCTCCTGCTCTTCTACGCCTTCACGGTCGACCATCTCGGCTTCATCCCGACCGCCGCGGTGATGGTCGCGACCACCTGCTTCGCGCTCGGCGGCACCTGGCGTTCCGCGCTCATCCTCGCCCTCTGCGCCCCGCCCGCGGTCCACCTGATCTTCGCCAAGCTGCTGCGCGTGCCGCTGCCGCCCGGCCTTCTCCCGATGCCCTGGTAGGCCGACATGAGCACCTTCATCGAAGCCTGGCAGATGGTGCTGGCACCCGACGTGCTGCTGGCCATCCTGCTCTCCGCCATCTACGGCCTGGTCGTCGGCTCGCTGCCCGGCCTGTCGGCCACCATGGCGACGGCGCTGCTCGTGCCGGTCACCTTCTACCTGTCGCCCATCGCCGCCATCGCCACGATCATCACCGCCTCGGCCATGGCGATCTTCTCCGGCGACATTCCCGGCTGCCTCCTGCGCATCCCCGGCACCCCCGCCTCGGCCGCCTATACGGACGAGGCCTATGCCATGACCCGCAAGGGCCAGCCTGAGCTGGCGCTCGGCATCTGCCTGTGGTTCTCGGCGCTCGGCGGCGTTTTCGGCACGCTCTCGCTCATCATCATGGCGCCGCTCCTGGCGGAGTTCGCGCTATCCTTCTCGACCTTCGAATATTTCTGGCTCGCCTTCCTCGGCCTGATGTGCGCGACCGTCGTCGCCCGATCCTCGCCGGTGAAGGCCATCGCCGCCATGCTGCTCGGCCTGCTCATCGCCTGCGTCGGCATCGAGAACCCGGCCGGGACGCCCCGCTTCACCTTCGGCATGACCGACCTTCTCGGCGGCATCGAGGTGATCCCCGCCCTCGTCGGCTGTTTTGCGGTCGCCGAGGTCATGCGCGCCATGTCGGTGCCGGAGCCGCCGCAGCTCGCGCGGCGCAAGTTCGGCTCGATCCTCGCGGGGCAATGGAAGCTGACCAAGGAATATCCCAAGCAGCAAGCGCGCGGGAACATCGTTGGCATCATCATCGGCGTGCTGCCGGGCGCCGGCGCCGACATGGCGGCCTGGGTCTCCTACGCCATGGCCAAGCGCTTCTCGAAGACGCCGGAGAAGTTCGGAACGGGCCACCCGGAAGGGCTGATCGAGGCGGGCGCGTCCAACAACGCCTCGCTCGCCTCGGGCTGGGTGCCATCGCTGCTCTTCGGCATCCCCGGCGACACCATCACCGCCATCGCCATCGGCGTGCTCTACATGAAGGGCCTCAATCCCGGCCCGACGCTCTTCACCGAGAAGGCGTCGAGCATGTACGCGCTCTACATCATCTTCATGCTGGGCAACATCATCATGATCCCGCTCGGCATCATCATGATCCGCCTCGCCACCTTCATCCTGAAGGCCAAGCGCTCGGCGATCATGCCGGTGATCGTGCTGCTCTGCGCCGTCGGGTCCTTCGCCACCGGCAACAACCTGTTCCTCGTCATCACCGTCGCCGCCTTCGGCTGCATCGGCTACCTCATGGAGAAGAACGGCTTCCCGGTCGCGGCCCTCGTGCTCGGCATCGTCATGGGCAACATGGTGGAGACCCACTTCATCACCTCGCTCATCAAGTCGGACGGCTCGCTGCTGCCCTTCTTCGCCCGTCCGGTGTCGGCGACCCTCGCCGCGATCACCATCGGCCTGCTGGTCTGGCCGCTTGCCGTCTGGCTCTACAAGAAGCGCCCGCAGGCGACCGCCGCCGCCGCATGAAACCTTTCGCCGGGCGGGCCGAAGGCTTGCCCGGCGCGCCGCCCTGCGGCACTGGTGCGCGGGCCAAGCCGGACCCCCATGCTCGCCACGCTCAATCTCATCCTCGACCTCATGATCGCCCTCGCGGCCTGCCTCTCGGCCTGGTTCTGGTGGGTGGCGAGCGGGCAGCGCGTCCGGCGCATCAGCCGGACCGAGGAACTCGATGCCGGCGACATCAACCGCATCGTCACCGCCTTGAACCGAACCCAGATCCTGAATGCCCGGGCCGCGCTGTTCACGGCCCTCGCCGCGGTGAGCGCGGCAGCCCGCATCCTCGTCGGCGCGGCCACCTGACGCGCCTCCACAACCGTGGCCTGTTTGACCGCACAGCCCCCGGCTGGTAGCCGGGAGGTATGCCGGCTTACCGCCTTGCGATCTTCGACTTCGACGGGACCCTCGCCGACAGCGCCGAATGGGGCTTCGGCGTCATGAACGACATGGCCCGCCGCCACGGCTACCGCGTCATCGACGATGCCGAGCGAGAGCATCTGCGCGGCAGGCCGAACCACGAGATCATCCAGGCGCTTGGCGTCCCGCTGTGGAAACTGCCGTTCATTGTCGCCGACTTCCGCCGTCTCGCCGCCGAGAACGCGGCCAAGATCCCGCTCTTCCCCTTCGCGGCGGCTCATCTGGACCGCCTGCGCGGTGCGGGCGTCATCGTCGCCATCGCCAGTTCCAACAGCCGATCGACCATCGAGCGCATTCTCGGGCCAGCGGCCGAGCTCGTCGTCGATTTTGCCTGCGGCGCCTCGCTCTTCGGCAAGGCGCCGAAGTTTCACGGCCTCATGCGCCGTCACCGGGTCGCGCCGGAACAGACGGTTGCCATCGGCGACGAGGAGCGTGACGTCACCGCCGCCCGCGAGGCAGGGATCGCCAGCATCGCCGTGTCATGGGGCTTGTCCCGCCGCGAGGCGCTGGAGGCGGCACATCCCACGGCGATCGTCGATGCGCCCGCCGAACTGGAACGCCTGATTCTCGCGGGTCCGGGGCCGGCGCCCTAGTCGGCGGCAGGGACCGGCGGAGCCGCGCTGGGCAGGGGCTCGCTCGTCACCGACCGCGCGCTCTCCGGCTGGCCAGCCATCGGCGCCTGCTCCTGCGGCGCCCGCAATTCCGAGGGCAGGGGCGGGGCTTCCGCCACCTGCGGCAGCGAATCCTCGATCACCGGCGGCTGGCTGATCTTGCCGCCGATCAGCCGCACGATCTCGGGCGCCTCGGCGAAGGTGCCGTGACGGACGAGGTCGGTCCAGCCGGTCGCGCTCATGGTGAAGACGCGCACGCCGAGCGAGGAGATGACCTGCCGGTGCTGGGGATTGCGCACGTCGAGCGCCCCGACCCTCTGGCGGTCCCAGGCGACGGTGGAGGAGGCGGCAAGCGCCCGGTCGTCGGCCTGCACGAAGAGCGAGACCCGCGAGGGCCGCGAAATCCGCGCCATCTGCTGGCGGAACACCTCGACGTCGAGATCGGGCGCGGCAAGGATCACCTCGCCAAGCCGGCCGCCGAGTTCGCCATTGCCGGCGATGGAGGCCTGGCGCAGCGCCTCCATGGTGAGGAAGGCGCCCATGGAATGGGCGAGGATGTGGATGCGGCCGACGCCCGGCGTGCGGCCGAGGTCCGAGAGCAGCTTTTCCAGTGCGTCGCGCGAGGCGGTGGCAACCTCCCGGTCGCCGGAATAGGCGAGCACGCGGCGATAGCTCGGCCAGGTGAATAGCACCTGCGTGCCGCGGAAGCCGCCATCGGCCGCCACCTGCACGATGCGGAAGGCCGCCTCGTCATAGTCGGTGTTGAAGCCGTGCACATAGACCAGCACGTCGCGCTGGTCGAAGGGCTTGGCCGCAACGGCCTCGCCCACCTCCCGGCGGAAGGCATCGGGGGTGAGGGCCTCGCGATCCGTGAGGACGGCGTGGCGCCGCGGGTTCTCGGAGGTGATCTGCGGCCGGGGGATGGAGCCCGTCGCGCGGCCGGGCGGCATGCTGACGACCTGGCGGTAGAACCGGGCGCGCTCCGCCGAGGGGGCGCCGAGCCGGTCGCCGACAAAGGCCGGCCGCGTCGAGGTAACGAAGACCGGCGTCGCCACCGGCTGGGCCGCAGGTGCGGTCAGCGCGCTCACCGAGCCGGTGATGCCCGACAGGCTCGGCCCAAGGCAGCCGCCAAGCGCCAGCGCCGCTGCGGCGAGGGCCGCGAGGCGCAGGACGGGAGGGGAACGGAGCGGCTGGGACTGCAGGGGCATGGCGGGGGCGGCGCGGGAGCGCGAGACATCCAGGTGAGGAGGAGGGGCAGAGCAATGCCGCCGCCGGGTTGAGGAAAGGTTGAGGGCCGGAGGGCGACCGGACCCGATGACCCGCGGGTAGCGGTGGCCCGTGGCCGCAATGGGGCGAAAGGGAGGGCAGGGGAGGGCGCCGAATCGCTCGCAAGCCGGCTGTGGCTTTGCTAGCACGCTTCCATGCGCGCCCCTGCCAATCCCGCCGAGCTTGCCGCCGCCATCCGGGCGGGCGACCGCGCCGTGCTGGCCCGCGCCATCACCCTGGTGGAATCGACCAAGCCCGAGCACCAGGCGCTCGCCCGCGAACTCGTCCAGATCCTGCTGCCCGAGACGGGACGCGCCATCCGCATCGGCATCACCGGCGTGCCGGGAGCCGGCAAATCGACCACCATCGACACCTTCGGCTCGAACCTCACCGCGGCCGGCCACCGCGTCGCGGTGCTGGCGGTCGACCCCTCCTCGACGCGCACCGGCGGCTCGATCCTCGGCGACAAGACCCGCATGGCCCGCCTCGTCAACGACGAGCGCGCCTATGTGCGCCCCTCGCCCTCCTCCGGCACGCTCGGCGGCGTTGCCGCCAAGACGCGCGAGACCATGCTGCTCTGCGAGGCCGCCGGCTTCGACGTGATCCTTGTGGAGACGGTGGGCGTCGGCCAGTCCGAGACCGCCGTCGCCGACATGACCGACCTCTTCCTCGTGCTCATGCTGCCCGGGGCCGGCGACGAGCTGCAGGGCATCAAGAAGGGCATCCTGGAACTCGCCGACATCATCGCGGTGAACAAGGCGGATGGCGACGGCGCCATGCGCGCCAAGGCGGCTGCGGCCGAATATCGCGCCGCGCTCCACATCATGGCGCCGCGCTCGCGCGTCTGGTCGCCGCCCGTTCTGACCATTTCCGGCCTCGCCAACCAGGGGCTCGACGCCCTGTGGGAGCAGATCGTCGCCTATCGGCAGAAAACCGAGGCCTCCGGTGATTTCGCCGCCCGCCGCCGGGCGCAGGGCGTGCGCTGGATGTGGACCATGCTGCACGAGCGCGTCGCCGAGCGGCTGAAGCGCGATCCGGTGCTGAAAGCGCGCCTGCCGGCGCTCGAGGCCGATGTCGCCGCGGGCCGCCTCGCGCCCATGCTGGCGGTGGAGGAGATCGCCGGGGTCATCGGTCTCTGAGCGGCCCCCGACACGCGCAGCACCGTAAGGCGAGACCGCTGCCGCTCACCTCTCCCCGGCGGGGAGAGGTCGGCCGAAGGCCGGGAGAGGGGGCACGCCAACTGCTCTGGTCCCCCTCTCCCGCCTCGCTCCGCCCGTCGACCTCTCCCCGCCGGGGAGAGGTAAGACGCCGTGCCGGGCCTGCCGCGAGGTGGTGGCTCCGCGCATGACTTGTCCCCGCTGCCGGCACTTCCCTCGCGCCCCCATCCCCGCGCACCATCGCCGCTCCTGAGATGCGGAGACGACGACAGTGGCCAAGGCACCGATCTGGCAGTGGAGCGCGGTGAAGACCGCGCGGGCGATCCGCAAGGGCAAGGTCTCCGCGGAGGAGGTCGTCCACTCCCATGTCGACCGCATGAAGGCGGTGAACCCGAAGCTCAATGCCGTCGTCGTCGACCTGTCGAAGGACGCGATCAAGGCGGCGCGGGCCGCGGACAAGGCCCGCGCCAGCGGCGAGGAGATCGGCGCGCTGCACGGCGTGCCGGTGACCATCAAGATCAACCTCGACGTCAAGGGCCAGGCCAATTCCAACGGCGTGCCCGCCTTCAAGGACAACATCGCCCCCGACGATTCCGCCGTGACGGCGAACCTGCGCAAGGCCGGCGCCATCATCATCGGCCTCACCAACACGCCCGAATTCTCCATGCGCGGCTTCACCGACAACCCGCTGCATGGGCTGACGCTGAACCCGTGGGATCCGAAGATCACCTGCGGCGGGTCCTCGGGTGGTGCGGGCGCGTCCGTCGCAGCCGGCATCGGCGCCATCGCCCATGGCAACGATATCGGCGGCTCGCTGCGCTGGCCGGCCTTCTGCAACGGCGTCGCCACCATCAAGCCGACCCAGGGGCGCATCCCCGCCTTCAACCCGACCCAGCTGAAGGGCGACGAGCGCCCGCTCATGGCGCAGTTCATGTCCTCGCAGGGTCCGATCGCCCGCTCGGTGGAGGATGTCGCCCTCGGCCTCGAGGTAATGGCCATGCGCGATCCGCGCGACCCCTGGTGGGTGCCCGCGCCGCTCAAGGGTCCGAAGCTGAAGGGACCGATCAAGGTCGCCTTCGCCAAGATCCCGCGGGACATGAAGGGCGACACCAAGGTGATCTCGCTCGTCCGCACCGCGGCCGACCACCTCGCCAATGCCGGCTACGACGTGCACGAGGTCGAGCTTCCCGATCTCGACGGCACCTGGAAGCTCTGGTCCGACCTGATCTTCACCGAGCTGACGGTGCTGCAGGAGGCGACCATGCGCCAGCACGGCAGCGCCGATTTCATCACCGCCATCGAGTCGATGAAGGGCACCAGCACCGTGCTCGACCGCGAGGGCTACATGAAGGCCATCGCCCGCCGCACCCGCGTGCTGCGCAACTGGATGCTGTTCCTGGAGGAGTATCCGGTGATCCTGTCGCCGCTCTCGGTGCGCAAGACGCCGTCCTTCAACGCCGACCTCGAAAGTCCGGAGCGCGGCCGCTCCCTGTTCTGGAACGACCTGCGCTTCATGTCGGCGATCAACGTGCTCGGCCTGCCCGCCGCGGTGGTGCCGGTCGGGCTCCTCGGTGGCACGCCCATCGGCGTGCAGCTCATCGCCTCGCGCTACCGCGAGGACCTCTGCCTGAAGGCGGCCGAGGCCATCGAGGAGCGGGCGGGCACGCTGGTCGAGACGCTCTGGGCGCGCGGCTGAGCCGCGCCGCTCACTCGGCCGGGCCGGGGCCGGCGATCGGCGGGCGCACGTCCTTGGTCGAATAGTCGACCCAGGCCACCACGGCCCCGAAGCCGCAGAAGACGAAGAGCACCAGGCTCAGGAACATGGTTTCGGTCATGGTCTTCTCCTCACCGATGGGTGGGGCGAGGATCGCGCCGAGCGGCATCGGCGGCCTTGATGCACGTCAAGGCCCCGTCAGGGGCCGCGCGGCCGACCTGTCGCAGGCCGGCGCGCCGGTTTGGTGCTTGGCGATGCCCCTGCGTCATTGCTAGAACCGGTGCATCGCCCCGCAGCGGACAGGACGGATCATGGCCGACGACGCCCTCCTCATCGGCAAGAGCACCAAGCAGGAATGGCTGGCGCTCCGGTTCGGCAACCGCCACGGCCTGATCACCGGCGCCACGGGCACCGGCAAGACGGTGACCCTGCAGGTCCTTGCCGAGGGCTTCTCGAATGCCGGCGTGCCGGTCTTCGCCGCCGACATCAAGGGCGACCTCTCCGGCGTCGCCGCCATGGGCGAGGAAAAGCCCTTCATCGCCGAGCGGGCCAAGCAGGTCGGCCTCGACTGGCATGCCGACCAGTTCCCCGTGGTCTTCTGGGACCTGTTCGGCGAGCAGGGCCATCCGATCCGCGCCACCGTCGCCGAAATGGGTCCGCTGCTGCTGTCGCGGCTGATGGACCTCAACGACACGCAGGAAGGGGTCATCAACATCCTCTTCCACTATGCCGACCAGAACGGCCTTGCCCTGCTCGACCTGAAGGACCTGCGCGCCCTGCTGCAGGAGCTCGGCTCCAACAAGGAGCTGCAGAACGAGCTGCGTGCGGCCTATGGCAATGTCTCGCCGGCCTCGGTCGGCGCCATTCAGCGCCAGCTGCTGACCCTCGAGAACCAGGGCGGCTCCAAGTTCTTCGGCGAGCCGGCCCTGGCGCTGAAGGACCTGATGAAGGTCGACCGCGACGGCCGCGGCACCATCAACCTCCTCGCCGCCGACAAGCTGATGGCGAGCCCGCAGCTGTATGCCACCTTCCTGCTCTGGCTCCTCTCCGAGCTGTTCGAGGAGCTGCCCGAGGTCGGCGACGTCGACAAGCCGAAGCTGGTCTTCTTCTTCGACGAGGCCCACCTCCTGTTCAACGACGCACCGAAGGCGCTGGTCGAGAAGATCGAGCAGGTGGTGCGCCTCATCCGCTCCAAGGGCGTCGGCGTCTATTTCGTCACCCAGAACCCGCTCGACGTGCCGGAGACCGTGCTCGCCCAGCTCGGCAACCGCGTGCAGCACGCCCTGCGTGCCTTCACGCCGCGCGACCAGCGGGCGGTGAAGGCGGCGGCCACCACCTTCCGCCAGAATCCCGACCTCAACACCGAAGAGGTCATCACCCAGCTCGGCAAGGGCGAGGCGCTGGTCTCGACCCTCGAAGGCAATGGCGTGCCCTCCATCGTCCAGCGGACGCTGGTCTCCCCGCCCGTGGCGCGCATCGGCCCGGTGAGTGAACAGGAGCGCCGGCAGATCCTCGCCAAGAGCCCCTTCAAGGGGAAGTATGACGAGGCGATCGACAGCGAATCCGCCTACGAGATCCTCAAGAAGCGGGCCGAGCAGAAGATCCAGGCCGAGCAGCAGGCCCAGCAGGCCGATACCGGCGGCATGGGCGGGCTCGGCGGCATCCTCGGCTCCATTCTCGGCACCGGCGGCGGCAGCGCACCGGCCGGCAAGGGCCGGGGCCGCGCGCCGATGTCGACCACCGAGGTCATCATCAAGAACGCGGCGAGCTCGGTGGCCCGCAGCGTCGGCACCCAGCTCGGCCGCGCCATCATGCGCGGCGTGCTCGGCGGCCTCACGCGACGGTAGGTCAAGTTCGCGCGGCAATCGCATCAATTGCAGCGAAATTCGTAGAAGGTCCCTAATCCGGTAACGCTATCCCTGCCCCAGAGAGCCGGCCGGGCCCCCCACCGCCGACCCCCAAGGGTCGACCGTGGCCGGCCCCCGGCGAGCATCGGGAATGGTGTGATGGCCGGCAGGAAGCAGATCCAGGACGCGCGGGTTGTGGTGCTTCGCCTCGACGGTGTCGATGCGGCCGACGCGGCCCAGAGCCTGAAGGATATCGGCATCGTCCATGCTGTCGGCCTCGCCGATGTCGGCTCCCTCTCGGTCCATATCGAGGGCGGCAAGGTCGACGTCCTCGTCGTGTCCTCGCCCCCGCCCACCGGCATCACGCCGCCGCCGGCCCTGCCCCTGCCGCCTGAGCCGCCCGAGGCGGCGCTGAAGGCCGGCATTCCCTGCCTGCTGCTACTGCCCAGCACGTCCCGCAGTGCCGCCCGCATGGCTCTCGCCGCCGGCTATGCCGCGGTCATGTCGGTCGATGCCGCGCCGCGCCAGGTCTATCGCCGCATCGGCGCGCTGATGCAGCGCGTCCGCCGCATCGGCCGCGCCCATGCCTCGGTGCGCGGCGCGCCGGCCGAAGAAGGCAATTGAGCCGGCCCGGGAGCCAAACCCGCGCCATCGGCGTTTGCAAGGCCGGGACGGATTGCTAGCCTCGCGCCTCCCGAACAGCCACCCGGACATGCCATGACCCGCCCTGTCGATCAGGTTCTCGCCGCCGTCGATGCCGGCCTCGACCAGAGCCTGGAGCGTCTCTTCGCCTTTCTCCGCATCCCCTCGGTCTCGACCGACAGCGCCTATGCGGCCCATTGCGCGGCCGCGGCGGACTGGCTGAAGGCCGACCTTGCGACCATGGGATTTGCCGCCGAGGCGCGCGCCACCGGCGGCCATCCCGCCGTGGTGGCCAAGAGCCCGGGCGGTGCCGGCCCGCACGCGCTCTTCTACGGCCATTACGATGTCCAGCCGGTCGACCCGCTCGACCTCTGGGAGACGCCGCCCTTCGAGCCGCGCATCGCCACCGGGCCCGACGGATCGAAGCGGATCGTCGCCCGCGGCGCCTGCGACGACAAAGGGCAGGTCATGACCTTCGTCGAGGCCTGCCGGGCCTGGAAGGCGGTGACCGGCTCGCTGCCCGTCGGCATCACCATGCTCATCGAGGGCGAGGAGGAGAGCGGCTCGAAGCACCTCTTCGACTTCGTGCGCGCCAACAAGGCGGACCTGGCCGCCGACATCGCCCTCGTCTGCGACACCGGCATGTGGGACAAGGAAACCCCGGCCATCACCACCTCGCTGCGCGGCATCGTGGTGGACGAGTTCAAGGTGGTCGCCGCCGACCGCGACCTTCATTCCGGCGTCTATGGCGGCGCTGCCGCCAACCCCATCCACATGATCGCCAAGGCCATCGCCGCGATCCACGGCCCGGATGGCCGCATCGCCATTCCCGGCTTCTATGACGGCGTCGAGGACCTGCCGGCCGACATCCTCGCGGACTGGAAGGGCCTCGACCTCAAGGCCGAGGATTTCCTCGGCGCCATCGGCCTGAAGCACCCGATCGGCGAGAAGGACCGCCTGCTGATCGAGATGGTGTCCTCGCGCCCGACCTGCGACATCAACGGCATCTGGGGCGGCTATACCGGCGAGGGATCGAAGACCGTGATCCCCTCGGAGGCCTGGGCCAAGGTGACGATGCGCCTGGTCGGCAAGCAGGACCCGGTGAAGGTGCGCGACGCCTTCCGCGCCCATATCCGCGCCCAGCTTCCCGCCGATTGCCGTGCCGAATTCTTCGGCTCGCGCGGCAGCGCCGCCATCGCCCTGCCCTGGGACATGCCGGTTCTCGCCAAGGCGCGGGGCGCGCTGACGGCGGAATGGGGCCGCAAGGCCGTGACCATCGGCTCCGGCGGCTCCATCCCCATTGTCGGCGCGTTCAAGGAGGATCTCGGCCTCGACACGCTGCTAGTCGGCTTCGGCCTCGAGGACGACCGTGTCCATTCGCCGAACGAGAAGTACGACCTCACCTCGTTCCACAAGGGCATCCGCTCCTGGGTGCGGATCCTCGACGCGCTCGCCGCATGACGGTTCAGGCGGGCGGTGTGGACCAGGCGCGGATGCGGCCGCGTTCCGGTCCCACCGCCGCTTCCGCGAGGCCATAGCTCCGGGCGAGCGCCGACAGCGCCAGCTTCAGCACCACCTTGGCGGTGCGCGCCGGCCAGCCCCGTTCGCGCTCCACGGTCTCGAGCCCTTTCAGGAAGCCGCAGACATCCAGCAGCAGCGAGGCGAAATCCGGCCCCACCGCCGTGATCGCCGCATCGAGCCGCTGGCGGGCCGCCAGCACCACCTCCGTGTAGGTCTCGCCGCGGCCGCCTCCCGAGACCGGCGCCGCCCAGGCAATCCCGAGCTTCGGCACGAGCCCTGCCAGCGTCACGTCGCGGCGGAAGCGCTCGCCCGCCTCCACCTCGTGGTCGTGCAGGAACGGCCGGCCGGAGGCATCGCGACGGCTCGCCAGCCAGCGCAGCGGGCTCTCCGTCAGGTCGATCTCCACCGGCCCTTCCGGTGTCTCCAGGGTCAGCCGCTCCTGCCGCGCCCGGCGGAAGCGGTCGTCGTCGCTGTGGCTTCCCGCCCGCCCGGATGTCCTGCCGGTCATCGCGCCGCCTCCGCCGGGCCACGCAGCGGCAGGAGGATGGCCTCGATCCGCGACAGGCGCTGGTCGAAGGCGGGGTCGTCGCGTTCGTCCTCGATCCGCCGGATGGCGTGGCGCAGCGAGGCCCGGTCGCGGCGGAAGGCGCGTGACAGGTGCGACAGGTCGCGGCCGAGCGCGACGTGGCTCAGATAGATCGCGAGGTGCCGGGCCGCGGCGACCTGCGCCTTGCCCCGCGTGGTCCGCATCAGCGCGCCCGATTCCACCCCCGCGACCCAGGCCGCGAGAGCCACGGCCACGTCGATCCCGGGATCCCCGGCCTCGGAGTGATGCTCCCAGCAACCTCCACCGACGACCATCAGCATGCCGCACCTCCCTTTTGAGGACCGCAATCCTCAATCTGAACACGGGAGATGATAATAAGTTTTTATTCCTTTTTCTGGCAGCAGCGTGTCTGCGACCCGGAAAGTGACGACATCTCAATGGCCTAGGAAGCGGCCTCAACCATGTCGGCGAAGAAATCGCGGTAAAGTTGTCCCCATCGAACCCTGCTCTCCAATCCTTGCGCCCCGCACCAACCGGAGGGGCAAGGCATGGGCAAGCGTGGACAGTGCGGGATCAGGAGCTGGCGTGCAGTGGATGCCGGAGGACCGCGCGGGCGGTGCCAGGCACTGCTGGCGGCGGAAGCGGTCTTCGCATCGGAGCCATCGGGCCTGTCCGCGGCGCCGCGTCTGGCCGCTGCCCTGCGCCGGGAACGTGCGCGCATGCACGGCGGTGACTATGACTTCACCCGTCACTGGGTCCTGTCGCGCGCCCTGGCGCTCCTGGCCGCGGGGCGGGCTCGCCAGCCGAACCCGAAAACGACGAAGGCGCCACCCGGTGACGGGTGACGCCTTCTGAATGGGCCGGGATGGGAGAAGGGCTCAGCGGCCCTTGCGGCGGCGCTGCTGGCCGAGACCCATCTGCTTGGCGAGCTGCGAGCGGGCAGCGGCGTAGTTGGGGGCGACCATCGGATAGTCGGCCGGCAGGCCCCACTTCTCGCGGTAATCCTCGGGCGACAGGTTGTACTGGGTGCGCAGGTGGCGCTTCAGCGACTTGAACTTCTTACCGTCCTCGAGGCAGATGATGTAGTCCGGGGTGATGGACTTCTTCACCGGAACAACCGGCTTCAGCGGCTCGGCCGGAGCCTCGACCTTGCCGGACGTGACGTTCAGCAGGGCATTGTGGACGCTATTGATGAGACCCGGAAGGTCGCCGGCCGAAACCGAGTTGTTGCTGACATAGGCCGATACGATATCGGCAGCGAGCTCGATGTAGTTGGCAGTCGACGAGTCGGCCATCGTGGGAAAATCCTTCAACTGGCGACGCATGAACGTGGCGTCGCGACAGGAGCGTTGTGCCCAATTGCTTTCATGACAGACCGGGCCAGCGCCCCCCTGGGTGAATCGCCAAGGCACCGGAAGTGTCAGGATGGCGAGATACTGCCTTGCTGCAGGTCACGCAAGAGCCAATCGGAAAAATCGAAGTAAATCGGTGAACAATATCGTTGTGGATCGGCAAGTCTGGCGGCAATTTCGGCTGATGAACGTCTGAAAACGTGCATTGATGAAGATATTGCAACCCAATCGCGGCCATCGAAGATACGGTGCGTTACAGATGTGGCGGTGGCGCCCCCCCGGCGCCTGCCTCACCATGACGCGCATGGCAGGTTGCATGAGGCCCTTGCCTCGTGATGTTTGACCCCCACTTGCCAGTCAGGCTTTTCACCCGGTGACCGCATGACCTTGAAGACCCCCGCCTCCGCAGCGCCTCTCGCCGCGCGCCGTCCGGTGACGCGAACCGTCCACGGCGTTGATCTGGTCGATGACTACGGCTGGATGCGGGCGGCGAACTGGCAGGAGGCGCTGCGCGACCCGGCGGTCCTGCCCGCGGAGATCACCGCCCATCTGGTGGCCGAGAACGCCTATGCCGAGGAGGCGCTGGCGCCGCTCAAACCCCTGATCGACACGATGGTCGCGGAGATGCGCGGGCGGATCAAGGAGGATGATGCCGGCGTTCCCGTCGCCGATGGGCCCTTCGAATACTACGACCGCTTCCGCGAGGGCGGCCAGCACCCCATCGTCTGCCGCCGTCCGCGAGGGAGCGAGACGGGCGAGCAGATCATGCTGGACGGCGACGCGCTGGCCGCCGGCAAGGCCTTCTTCGACCTCGGTGGCGCCGCCCACAGCGCCGACCACGGCCGCCTCGCCTGGAGCTTCGACGACAAGGGCTCGGAGTTCTTCACCCTCCGCATCCGTGATCTCGGCACCGGCGAAGACCTTGCCGATGTGATCGAGGAGACCGGCGGCGATGCTGTCTGGTCGACCGATGCTTCGGCGCTCTACTACATCCGCCTCGACGACAATCACCGCCCCTTGCGGATCTTCCGCCATGTCATCGGCAAGCCTGTCGCCGATGATGCGCTGGTCTTCGAGGAGAAGGACACGTCGGTCTTCGTCGGCATGGGCGAGGCGACGGCCGGCGGCCTCGCGCTCATCTCCTGCTCGCAGAGCGATTCCACCGAGACCTGGGCGCTCGACCTGACCGATCCCGTCGCGGCCCCCTGGCTCGTCCTGCCGCGCCTCGGCGAGATCAAGGCCTATCCCGACTATCACCCGGACTATCGCGGCCGGAAGACGCTGTTCATCCGCACCAATGACGAGGCCGAGGACTACCGCATCGTCGCCACGCCGCTCGCCACGCCGGGCCGCGAGCACTGGGAGGAGATCGTCCCCCACCGTCCCGGCGTGCTCGTCCTCTCCGCCACCGTGCTGAAGGACTGGCTCGTTCGCCTCGAGCGCGAGAACGCCCTGCCGCGCATCGTCATCCGCAACCTGACGAGCGGCGAGGAGCACGCCATCGCCTTCGACGAGGAGGCCTATTCGCTCGGCATCCTGCCCGGTTACGAATTCGACACGGACACGCTGCGCTTCGTCTATTCGTCGATGACGACGCCGTCGGAGACCTTCGACTACGACATGCGCGCCCGCACGCGCGTGTTGCGCAAACGGCAGGAGGTGCCCTCCGGCCATGATGCCTCGGCCTATGTGACGCGCCGCCTTCTGGCGCCCGCCGCCGACGGCGAGACCGTGCCGGTCTCCCTCGTCTATCACCGCGACACCCCGCTCGACGGGTCGGCCCCGGTGCTCCTCTACGGCTATGGCTCCTACGGCCACTCGCTGCCGGCCTCCTTCTCCACCGCGCGGCTGTCGCTGGTCGATCGCGGCTTCATCTACGCCATCGCCCATGTGCGCGGCGGCATGGAGAAGGGCTATCGCTGGTACCGGACGGGAAAACGCGAGTTCAAGGCGAACACCTTCGCCGACTTCATCGCCGCCGCCGAGCATCTGATCGCGCAGGGGCTCACGGCCAAGGGGCGCATCGTCGCCCAGGGCGGCTCGGCCGGCGGCATGCTGATGGGCGCCATCGCCAACATGCGCCCCGAGCTCTTCGCCGGCATCCTCGCCGAGGTGCCCTTTGTCGACGTGGTCAACACCATGCTCGACGACACCCTGCCGCTCACCCCGCCGGAATGGCTGGAATGGGGCAATCCCATCACCGACCCCGAGGCCTTCCGCCGGATGCTCGCCTATTCGCCCTATGACAACGTCACGGCGCAGGCCTATCCGCCGATCCTGGCGCTTGCCGGCGTTTCCGACCCCCGCGTCACCTATTGGGAGCCGGCGAAATGGGTGGCGCGGCTGCGCGCTGCCAAGACGGACGCCAACCCGGTCCTGCTGCTCACCAACATGGATGCGGGCCATGGCGGCGCCGCCGGCCGTTTCGACCGGCTGGCCGAGGTCGCCCGGTCCTATGCCTTTGCCGTGGCGGTGACGGGCGGCAAGCTCGCCTAAAGCGGCCGCGGTTTCACGCCGAGGCGCAGCGACACCAGCACATGGGCAAGGCCGATCAGGCCGATCCCGACCGCGGCCACGCCGATGGCCGGGATGCCGCCGAAGCTCTTGGCGAAGCCGGCGATGCTCGAGCCGAAGGCCGCGCCGACATAGATGCAGGCGGCATTCAGCGAGAGCAGAACCTGTAGCCGCTCGGGCGCGAGCGCGACCAGCCGCGCCTGCTGCGACACGCCGATGGTCCAGCCCATCATCGCCCAGAGGAAGAGGATGACGGCGCCGCCCACCGGGCCCCAGTCCAGGAAGGTGAGCGCGGCCATGCAGGGCAGGGGGCCTGAGGCGGAGATGAGCAGGGTGCGGCCCGCGCCGATCCGGTCTACCAGATAGCCGCCGAGCGCATTGCCGGCGACCGAGCCGACGCCATAGACGATGAGCAGCGTCGCCACGATGCGCGGATCGGCCCCCGTCTTCGCCTCGATGATCGGCGCGAGGAACGTGTAGGGGATCCAGGCCGCCCCCATCACCGTCACCGTGACGAGCACCGCCAGGGCCAGCCGCGGCTCGGTCATCGCCCGGCCGAGATCGCCGAGGCTCGCCGGGGCGACATGGATGGTCTTCGGCACGCGGATGATGAGCGCCGCCGCCATGGCCAGCGCCGCGAGCGCGATGGCGATGAAGATCCATGGCCAGCCGAGGCTGTAGCCAACCGCGCTGGCGGTGGGGATGCCAAGCACCTGCGAGACCGTCAGGCCCGCATAGATCGTCGCCAGCGCCCGTCCGCGCTGCTCCGCGGGCACGCTCATCATGGCGACGCCCGCCGCCGCCGGGGTGTAGAGCCCCGCCCCGCAGGCGAGCACCACCCTCCCGGCATAGAGCACGGTGGCATTGCCGGCGCTCGCGGTCAGCAGAGCGCCCGCCGCGATCAACGCCATGCCGGTGACGAGCACGCTGCGCCGGTCCAGCCGTCCGGTCAGCGACGAACCGAGAGGCGAGCCGATGGCATAGGCCAGCGCATAGGCGCTGATGATCCAGCCGGCGCCGACCGGCGTCAGGGCGAGGTCGCGCGACATCGGCGTGATGACGCCGATGGCCCCGAAGGCGCCGAAGCCGACGATCAGCGTCCCGAAGGACAGGAGAATGAGAAGGGCCATCGATGCTCGGGAAGATGGGGCGGCCATGGGCCGGGACGCGCACCCTATACGAAGCCTTCGCGCCTCACGATGATGTGGATGGTCATGGCGGCCGCCCCATCTGAACATGGCGGTGGTGTCGGGGGAGGGTGACAATGGCGGCGCATGACGATCGGACCCTGTCGCGTCGCCTGGCGCTCGGCCTCGCCGCCGCTGCGGCTCTGCCTACCGGCGCAATGGCCCAGCGCCCGGTCGATGTCGACGTCATGCTGGCGCTGGCTGCCGACGGGTCCGGCTCGATCGACAATGACGAGCTCCGCCTGCAGCGCGAGGGCTATGGCGAGGCCCTGGCCTCGCCGGAAGTGCTCTCGGTCATCGCCAGAGGCATCCACGGTGCCATTGCCGTCATCTACACCGAATGGGGCGGGCCGACCTCCCAGCACGTCATCGTCGACTGGACGGTGATCCGCGATGTGGCGACAGCCCGCGCCTTCGCCACCGAACTGGTGGCGCGGCCACGGGCGGCCCGCGGCTACAATTCGATCTCCGCCGCCATCGACTTCTGCGTTCGCCACATCGAGACGAGCGGCTTTCGCGCCCTCAAGCGGGTGATCGATGTCTCAGGCGACGGGCCGAACATCGGCGGCCGTCCGGTCGAGGAGGCCCGCGACGATGCGGTGGCCAAGGGCATTACGGTCAACGCCCTCGCCATCCTCCGGCCCGGCGGATCGGTCCAGGCCCGCGCCGGCCAGCCCTTGCCGGACTACTATCGCGAGGCGGTGATCGGCGGCCCAGGTGCCTTCGTGGAAGTGGCGGACCAGAACCGCACCTTCGCCGAGGCTGTGCGGCGGAAGATCGTGACGGAGATCGCGTGAGGTTTTGGGCCCGACGAGCGCCATAGACCGCTCTCGCCCACGCACTGGAACCGCGTCATGCCCGGCCTTGTGCCGGGCATCCACGACTTGACCACCGCACGCCGAGAATTCGTGGATGGCCGGGACAAGCCCGGTCATGACGGTCGGTGGTTCCTGCGGCCTCCTGGCGGCTCGGGCTCTCACCCCCCAACGAAAAAACCCCGGCGGGATGGCCGGGGTTTTCCACATGTCCTGACGAGGCGCAGGGCCGCTCAGGCGGTCGCCTTCTGGAACATCTCGTCGACATACTCCCAGTTCACCAGGTGCTCGACGAAGGCCTTCAGGTAGTCGGGACGGCGGTTGCGGTAGTCGATGTAGTAGGAATGCTCCCACACGTCGCAGCCGAGGATCGGCGAAGCGCCATGGACCAGCGGGCTCTCGCCGTTCGGGGTCTTCTGGACGACGATCTTGCCGCCCTGCACGGCGAGCCAGGTCCAGCCCGAGCCGAACTGCGTCACGCCGCCCTGGATGAAGTCCTCCTTGGCCTTCTCGACCGAGCCGAAGGAATCGACGAGCGCCTTCTCGAGGCCGCCGGGGATCTTGCCGCCGCCATTCGGCTTCATCCACTTCCAGAAATGGATGTGGTTGTAGTGCTGGCCGGCATTGTTGAAGATCGCGGCGTTCTTGCCGAACGAGCCCTTCACGATCTCCTCGAGGCTCTTGCCCTCGAACTCCGTGCCCTTGATCGCGTTGTTGCCATTGTTGACGTAGGCGAGGTGATGCTTGTCGTGGTGATACTCGAGCGTCTCCTTCGACATGTAGGGCTGGAGCGCATCGTGGGCGTAGGGAAGATCGTCGAGTGTGAAGGCCATGACCTCGTCTCCTGATGGGGGCCGCCGGCCCCCCGGGGAGGGAGCGGGCGGTCGCTTGGAACCAACCCCTCTCACATAGGCTGGCCGGCTTTCCGCGGCAATTGCCCCCGCGACGGGTGGTGGTGTAGTTGCGGGAATCTGTCGGCTTGCCTTGGATAGGTCGTTATTTGGCGGCTCAACGGTAACCGGGAGCGGGCCTCGAGAAGCCCGCATGGGGTGAAAGGACGATCCATGGCCCTCATTCTTCAGGTCGTGGCGGGCATTCTGGTGCTGATCGGCGCCGGAACGCTCTATTGGGGCACCGACCCGGCGCTGCTCAGCCTCGGCAACACCGTCATGATCGTCGGTGCGGTCATTGCCGGCTCGGGCATCGTCCTGTTCGGGCTCGGGGTCGTGGCCGGCCAGGTGGCCCGGCTCGGCCAGAGGCTTGATCTGGTGGCCGATGCGCTGGCCGCAGGCCGCCGCACCGAGGTCTCCGCCGCGCCGCTCGCACCGGCGCCCCTGCCGCGCGATGTCGAGGCCATGGCACCGTTGCCGCCCGATCTCGACCTTGGCCTGACCGATCCGCCGCGGCCCGCGGCCCCCGTCATCACGCCGCCGGCCCCGCCTGTCCCCTCCGAGCCCGTTGCCGCCCCAGTGCCGGCCCCCGCCCCCGCCCCGACGCCGGTCCCGCCCAGCCGCCAGAGCTTCGGCCTGCCGCCGCTTACCGGCCAGGCGCCCTTCGGCGTCGCCGCCGCGGGCGTTGCGGCTGGTGCCGTCGCCGGTGGGCTCGCCGCGAGCCTTGGCTCATCCGCCCGCTCCGAGCCCGCGATCGAGGAGCGTTCCGCCGAAAAGCCCGTTCCGTCCGAACCGGTGGCCATCGAGCCCGTGGTTCTGGAGCCGGTGAAGGTCGAGCCGGTCATTCCCGCCATCGTCGTGCCGGACAAGTCCGAGCCGGACACCACCAAGGACGATGACGACCTCGCCCATGCGGTCGAGGACCTCAAGGACGAGGTCAAGGCTGCCGAGGCCGATCTCGCTCCCTCGCCGGCCGCCGCCGAGGAGACGCCGGATCACCTGGCGTCGCTGGAGCGCATCCTGCTCGGCGCTGCCGCCGAGGGCCGCGCGCCTGCCGCGCCGGAGCCCGAGCCTCTTGTCCTGCCGCCCCATCGCGAGCCGGAGCCCGTCGCCGCCGACGATGCCGAGGAGGACGACACGCCTGACGACGACGCGGCTGACGCCGAAGCCGAGAAGGCGCAAGCTCCGGCGGCGGAGCCCGATCCGGTCATCGGTACCGACGATTTCATGGCCCGCCTGCGCGAGACGCTGGCACGGCCGGTGGCGCCGCCCCAGCCGGCCCCGACCGGCGAGCGGCTGCCCGAGCCGGCGGATGAGGCGCGCCATGCGCCGAAGCCCTCGCCGGTTCTGTCGATCGAGGAGGAACTCGAGCGCGCCCTCCAGGCCTCGCTCACGCCGGCCCCGGCTCCGGTGACCGCTGCCCCGGCGCCGGTCGTCGCGCCCGAGCCTGTGCCTGTCGCGCCGCCGCGGATCGAGCCCGAGCCGCCGGCGCCCGCCCGCGACGTGCGCCCGCCCGACGCCATGGCGGCGCTGGCCAAGGACTTCCCCGAGCTCAACGATATCCTGGCCCCGAAGGCGCCGCCGGCCGACCCGGCCGCCTCGCTGCTGGACGATCTCAAGGGCATCTTCGCCGAGCCGAAGGCGTCTCCCAGCCGGCCCGACCCCGTGGTGGCCGCACCGCCTCCGCCGCCGGCACCGTCCACGCCGCCCCTGCTGCGCGAAGGCGTCATCGCCGGCATTCCGTTCCGTCTCTATGGCGACGGCACGATCGAGGCGGATCTGGCCGAGGGCACGACTCGCTTCGCCTCACTCAAGGATTTCCGCGCCCACGTCGGCGGGTGAGTGGGGTCTGATCGGGAGTGCGCAGTCTGCCCCTCACCCTTCCCTCTCCCCGCGAGCGGGGAGAGGGGGCAACAGCGCGGCGCTTTGATCAGCAACGATCGTGCTTGGCGCCACGGTCCCACGTCGAGCGGAACGTTACGGTCCCCCTCTCTCCGCTTGCGGGGAGAGGGAAGGGTGAGGGGCTATAGCCAGCCGTGAACGGCCCTTTGATCGGACCCCCGTTCACACCCGCGGGCCGGCCGCCGCATATTCGAAATAGAGCTCGCGCGCCTTGCGGCCGTACGGCCCCGGCTGAAGCTCGCGGTCGTCGATCTTCGTGATCGGCATGACCTTGGAATAGTTGCCCGAGGCGAAGATCTCGTCGGCGCTCTCGAAATCGGCGTAGCGCAGGCTCTGCTCGACTACGGTCACGCCAGCCTGGCGGAGCAGTGCGATGGTGCGCTGGCGGGTGATGCCATTGAGGAAGGTGGCATTCGGGATCGGCGTGTAGACCACGCCGTCCTTGGCCATGAAGATGTTGGAGGTCGCCGTCTCCGCGACGTTGCCGACCATGTCGAGCACCAGGCAATTGTCGAAGCCGCGGGAGCGCGCCTCACGCAGCGCCCGGCCGTTGTTCGGGTAAAGGCAGCCCGCCTTCGAATCGGTCGGGGCATTCTCGATGGTCGGGCGGCGGAACTTCGACAGCGTGATCGACGTGCCGGTCGGCTGGCCCATCGGCGCCTCGTAGAGGCAGAGGCAGAACCGCGTCGTCTCCGGGTCGGGCAGGATGGCGCTGGGGCCGTCGCCCTCCGCCCAGTACATCGGCTTCACATAGAGCGGCACCTTGCCGTCGAACTTCTTGGCGCCATCGGCGGCGAGGCCGACGATCGTCTCGGCGGCCATGGTCGGCTTGAGGCCCAGCGCCGTTGCCGAGCGGTTCACGCGGGCC
This sequence comes from Phreatobacter oligotrophus, assembly GCF_003046185.1. Lineage (NCBI taxonomy): Bacteria > Pseudomonadati > Pseudomonadota > Alphaproteobacteria > Hyphomicrobiales > Phreatobacteraceae > Phreatobacter > Phreatobacter oligotrophus. The sequence continues at coordinate 79,450 of NZ_PZZL01000002.1, read as the reverse complement.
GCGTGCAGGTCCATGTCCGGCATCATTCCATCGAAGATGCGCGCGCCGTCGAAGACCGAGGATCCCAGCCAGAAGGCATGGCTGCGCGGGCCGGTCAGGGGCGGGTTGCCCTCGATCCAATCGCCATCGACATAGGTCCAGGTTTTCGACCAGGTGGGCATCGGTTCTCTCCGCACACGGGGAGGCGAAATCTATCGTGTCGCCCGCGGCCGTCACCATGAAATGTCGTGATCCCAGACGCGCACCAAAACGATGGATGGGGCAAGGCTTGCCGCCGCGCGCCACTGCCGCGAAGCTGCCTGCCGAGGGAGACGCGCGATGACCGCCACCACTGTCATGTTCGACGCCTACGGCACGCTGTTCGATGTGCATTCGGCCGTCGAGCGCGCCGGCGCGCCGCTGGGGCCCCTCGCAGGCCCCGTCTCGCAGATGTGGCGGACGAAACAGCTCGAATATTCCTGGATCACCACCCTGATGGGCGGCTTCGACGATTTCTGGACGCTGACCGAGCGCGGCCTCGACTTCGCCCTGGCGCGCCATGGCATCAGCGATCCCGCCCTGCGCAGCGCGCTGCTCGCCGCCTATCGCACCCTCGACGCCTATCCCGACGTCGTACCCGCGCTGGAGCGGCTGAGGCGCGCGGCTAAGGCCACCGCCATCTTCACCAACGGCACGCGCGCCATGGTCGACGCGGCCATCGCCGCCTCGGGCATCGGTCCGCTGCTCGATCATGTGGTGACGGTCGAACCGGTCGCCGCCTACAAGCCGGTGGCGGCGGTCTACGACCATGCCCTGCGTGCCGCGGGCGTGGCCGCCCCAGGCGACATCGCCTTCGTCTCGTCCAACCGCTGGGACGTCGCGGGCGCCGCGACCTTCGGGTTCCGCACCTTCTGGATCAACCGGACCGGCATGCCCGATGAATATCCCGGCCGGGATCCCGAGGCGGTCCTGACCGACCTCTCCGGCCTCGCGGCCGCGCTCGGCGCCTGATCAGCCCGCCGTCGCGGCTTCATACCATCGCAGAAGCACGCTGCGCGATATATCTTGCCGTCTGCAGCCGTCACCATGAACTTCCGGGTTCTACGGGCGCGGCCAAGCGAGGGGGAGGAATGTGAGCATGGCGCAATGTCAATCATTGAAATCACGAATTCGACGAAGTAGTTCATTTCTATTTAGTTCAATAAATTTCTCACAGATATATATACATGCAAGACCTTCATACGTAAAAACTCGCGGATCGTATTTCTTAAAATAAGAGTATCGACCATCTTCATCTTTATGAAGACCTTCGTCAGCAATGGCGAAGCGAGTGTATTCGTCAGCTTCTTCGGCTTCCAAGGCCAATGTAGAGAATCGATCGTCGTCAATTAGCGATATGGCTATAAAGAAAAGCTGAGGCTTTCCGCCTCGAGGAAGTTCGCGACCAAACGCAACAGGAAGAAACAAGAATTGCTTCTCATCAAGCTTCGTCTCGCGTTCTATCTCGTGTACCATTCCCTTTCCTAGTACATGAAGATGATAATTACGCCCAGGCTCATCATCAAATAAATATACACCTGATACTGTGCAATGGAGGCCTCCGTTCGGTAGGGCGCCGAGATTGGGCTTTCTAACACGAATGAGTGGTTTGAGCTCGCGATTGTAAAACATCGCGCAAACCCCAAGTGTGTTTGCAAGAACCGAATCCCGAAGTGAGGTTAGTGTGCCCTTCACGGGTTTTTCTATCGAATTCCTGATTGTTGTACTAGGTCCGAGGGCGCCGCTGTCCCAGTCCATGACGATATTAGTGGCGATCTGATCAAAGTAAAAAGCGGGCTGACAGATTATTTTTGATTCCGTGACGTCGATAATACGTAGAGATCGGTTGTTTTCGTCGGACCCATCTTTGAGCGTTCGGATGCGCCCCAGGGACCTGTGGGCGCGGAGTGACAGATCCCCATGTTCATGGAGAATCGGCGGAAGTCTGTACGGGGTGCTGTTGACGACAACATCTATCTGCCCATCCGTCGCGTCGAGATAAGGCGAGAACACAGGAAGGATGTTATGAGAAGCAAAGCCGGTGAGTTGTCGATAAAGTATCGGCAAATCGGGTTTTGTTTCACTAGAATAGCATCTCTCAAGAAAATGTGTATCTTCCGAATAAAATGGGGTTGTTTTATCATCTATGTCAAATCCGAACCGTGTCGGATTAATGAAGAAAGCCCCAATATCTGTGGGGATATCAATTTTGATTTGCCCGAGGGAGATCGATGGAACTGGGTTTCGGTGAATGACCTCCCGGAACATCCGCGCCGCCCCCCAAAAAAACTTCTTCATGGATGATCCCTCCGAGACGCCCGAGAAGAATCGCGCGAAGCTCGGAGGTTTGCAACCATGGGTAATTACCGCATGCGGCTTTACGACCCGCCGCAGGAAGTTCTACTTCCCGCGCAAAGCGGTTACTGCGCTCGGTGCCTGATCAGCTCGCCGTCGCGGCGGCGGCGTCGCGGCGGATGCGGTCGATCATCGACCGCACGCCGTTGGAGCGCTGCGGGGTGAGGTGCTGCTCGAGGCCGAAGGAGCGAAACAGGCCGAAGGCGTCGTCGGTCGCGACCTCGCGCGCCGGACGGCCCGAATAATAGGCGAGGGTCAGCGCCACCAGCCCCTTGACGATATGGGCGTCGCTTTCGCCCTCGAAGGTGATGACGGCGTCGGGTCCGGGCCGGTCGACATGGGTGACCACCCAGACATTGCTGGCGCAGCCCTTCACGCGGTTGTCTTCGGTGCGCTGCGCCTCAGGTAGCCCGGGCAGCGCCTTGCCGATCTCGATGAGATAGCGGTAGCGCTCCTCCCAGTCATCGATCAGGGCGAAGGCGTCTTTGATCTCGTCGATCGAGGGCAGGGCGGTCTGGCTCATGGGGGGCATATAGACCGCCCCCTCCCCGAAACAAAGGGTCAGGCCGGCCGGCGGGGCGGCAGCGGCGCGCGCAGCGGCGCTGAACCGACGGGAGGCTGGACGCCGCCGAAGGGCACTTCGCGGTCCGCCGGGGTCAGCGTGTCATGGGCCGCCGGCGTCGAGGCGCCGATCAGCTCGCGCTGCACCGTGTCGGTGACGAGGCCGGCGCCGCGGGCGCAGGTCTCGGCATGGTCGCGGCACAGCTGCGTCGCGCCGCGGATGACGGCGGTCGCGACCTCGCCAGAGCTTGGCAGGGTGGTGCCGGCCGATGGCGGCAGAGGAGCCGACGGCGGCAGCACGTAGAAGACGAGGCCAAGCCAGAAGGCGGCCTTGAAGAGGAATGACATGACGCCGTTTCCGGTCGCTGGAGCCCTGTATCCGGGCGGTCGTTTTTGCCTCGAGGGCACCGCTCCGGTTGTGACGATCCTGGCCCGCGAGCCATGAACGAGGCCTTGGCGGACAAGGTGAACGGGCCGCAAATGCATCGCGGAAATTCGATTAAGGTTGATGCACCTTGCCGGCCACCGGTACACGCCAGGGCTGTGGGACGGGCCCGAAAGTCTTTTTTCACCATGGCCCGCAAAACGCCGCGCCCGGTGGAACAGAGCCCCTCGGACCCCCCGGACTTAGCGTTTCCTTCACGCCGCCCTGTCATGGTCGTCGAAGTGAGAACGGCGGATGCCGCGTTCGGGGTGCGTGCGTTGCGTGAAAGCGCGTTGATCCATTCTGTGAGGTCCTATCTCGACGGCCTGGTCCATCCGGCCGCGACCGTGGATCCCGTGGTCTTCGCCCGGCACCGGGCCTTCATCGCCACCCGCATGATTCCCGGCCTGCTGGCGCTTTCCGCCCTGCCGCTCTACCTCGCCTTCAAGGGCGTGCCCGGCCCGGTCGAGACCATCGCCTTCGGCTGGCTCGTCCTGCCCATCGCGATCGCCGCCTTCCTGTCGCGCACCGGCGCCTATGAACAGGCGCATCTGTTCTCGGCCGCAGCGCTGACCGGTATCGTCACGCTCATCGCGCTGTTGTCCGGCGGCCTCTCCTCCTTCATCGTCATCTGGTTCGCCCTGGTGCCCGCCGAGGCGGTGCTCTCCGGCGCCCGCCGCGTCGTCGCGGCGGCCGGTGGCATGGTGCTCGCCGCCGTGACGTTCATCGCCGCCGCGCAATATGGCAGCGCGCTGCCCGCGGTCGGCCTGCCGCCGGAGCACCTGGCCGTCGCCGCCTTCGCCTCCGTCGCCGCGGCCATCGTCTATGCCATCAGCCTGGCGCTCTCGGCCGCCATGGTGAGCCGCACCGGCGAGGAGGTGACCTCCTCCGGCGAGCAGCGCTACCGGCTCCTCGCCGAGAACATGACGGACCTCGTCACCTGCCACGCCCGCAATGGCGCGGTCGTCTTCGCCTCGCCTGCCGCCGAGCGCGTCCTCGGCGTGCCCTCCTACGCCCTGCACGGCCAGAGCCTCTTCGACCGCGTCCATGTCGCCGACCGGCCGGCCTATCTGAACGCCCTCTCCATCGCCGCCTCCCGCAAGGTCGAGGCCGCCGCCGAGTTCCGCCTGCGCCGTGGCGATGCCGCCGATGGCCAGCCGACCTTCACCTGGGTCGAGATGCGCAGCCGCCCGTTGAGTGGCTCCGGCGAGAGCCAGCAGGTCGTGTCCGTGCTGCGCGACGTCTCCGAGCGCAAGCGCCACGAGGCCGCCGTCGACGCCGCCCGCGAGGAGGCCGATCGCGCCAACGAGGCCCGCGGCCGCTTCCTCGCCAATGTCAGCCACGAACTGCGCACGCCGCTGAACGCCATCAACGGCTTCTCCGAGATGCTGATGCACGAGGAGGCCATGCGGCTCGACCAGGCGCGCCGCCATGAATATGCGACGCTGATCCATGACTCGGGCGAGCACCTCCTGAACCTCGTCAATTCGATCCTCGACATGTCCAAGATCGAGAGCGGCCATTTCGAGATCACGCCGGAGCCCTTCGCTCTTGCGCCGCTGGTGAACCAGTGCATGCAGCTGGTCGAGCTCAAGGCCGAGGCCGGCGGCGTCGCGCTCTCCGCCGACCTGCCGGAGAGCTTCGACGAGGTGGTCGGCGACAAGCGCGCCTATCGCCAGATCCTCCTCAACCTCGTCGCCAATGCCGTGAAGTTCACCAAGCCCGGCGGCTCGGTGACGGTCAGCCTGCGCCGTGACGGCGCGTTCCTGTCGCTCGCCGTGACCGACACCGGCATCGGCATCGCCGAGGCTGACCTGCCGCGGCTCGGCAGCCCCTTCTTCCAGGCGCGCTCCAGCTATGACCGCGCCTATGACGGCACCGGCCTCGGCCTCTCCGTGGTCAAGGGCCTCGCCGAACTGCATGGCGGCCGCATCGAGATCACGTCGCAGCTTGGCCGCGGCACCCGCGTGACCCTGCGCATGCCCATGGATTGCGAGGCCCACGGCGCCGGTGCGGTGGCGCAGCTTCCCGTCGCGCGCAGCGAGGACCGGGCCACGGCCGCACAGACCTTCCAGGAGGGACGGAAAATTGCGTGACGCCACCTGGAATGACGATGACCTCGATCCCCGCAGCCCGCAGGCGGCCGAGGACGACCGTTCGCTGCTGCAGCGCCTGACCGGCCAGGACTGGGGCGACCGCCTCGCCCTCGGCGCGCTCGCGCTCATCGGCCTCGGCATCATCGGCAATGCGCTGATGCGCCAGACCGGCCCGCATCCCGCCCCGCTCTTCGCGGCCGCCGTGGTGGCGCCGACCCCGGTGCCCGTCGCCCGCCCAGCCGATGTGCAGCAGACCGCCAGCATCGCCCAGCGTCCCGCCGAGGCGGCCCCGGCGCCTGCCGCTCCCGCCGCGGCCGCACCTGCCACCCGTGGCCGTTCCGAGATCGTCGCCGACGTGCAGCGCGAACTGGTCCGCCGCAAGCTCTATGACGGCGCCGTCGACGGAGTCACCGGCCCGAAGACCGAGGCCGCCATCCGCCGCTTCGAGACCGAGGCGCGGCTGGCTGTCACCGGCGAGGCCTCCGAGGCGCTCCTCGCCAAGCTGAAGCGTGGCGGCCCCGCCGCGACGGCTGCTGCTCGCCCCCAGGCGCCCGCCGCTCCGGCGCCTGCGCCGCAGCGCACTGCCCAGGCGGCCGCGCCGCAGGGCCCGCAATCCATCGCCGACCTCATCGGCCAGAACGGTCGTCCGGCCCAGGCTCCGGCCCCGCGTCCGGCGCCTGCCGCCCGCGAGCGCTCCATCGGCGATCTCATCGCTGCCGATACCGGTCCGCGCCGGCCCTGACGGGACGGCGGCGATGCGCGTCACCTCCGGCTTCTGGGTTTCCGCCTTCATCCGCCGCGTCGGACTGGAGGGCGGCTTTGCCACGCTGCGCCGGCGCGGCGCCGAGGAGGCCGGCGCCATCGCCGTGACCGTGTCCCGCGCCAGCGACCGTCTGGTGGCGCTCTTTCTCCAGGCCCCGCAATCGGTCTTCGGCGAGGACAGGCCGGAGGACCGCCTCTTCGTGGCTGCCTGGCCGGAGATCTTCGTCGAGGAAGAGAAGGTCCGCGACAAGCTGGACCGCGAGATTCGCTTCGACCCGGACCTGTGGATCGTCGACGTGGACGATCGCGACGGGCGCAGCTTCCTCGACATCGCCCGGACCTGAGGGCTCAGATTTCGGATCTTGGGGGATGGTTGCCCCTCACCCTTCCCTCTCCCCGCCTGCGGGCAGAGGGGGCAACAGCGTGGCGTCTGCTCGACAGCGGCCCTGCCTGGCGGCTCGGTTCAGATGGGGCGCGACGTCATGGTTCCCCTCTCCCCGCCTGCGGGGAGAGGGAAGGGTGAGGGGCCTGAACCCGCCTCACGCCTTCGGCAGGCGCAGGCTCCCCGGCCGCGCGACCGGCGTCCTCGGCATCGACCGCGCGGCGACGCTCGCCGCCTGGCGGGCCCCGACCCGGTCCGACGCATCGCTCGCCATGACCGGCTGGTGACGCCCGCTCCGCGATGCCGTCTCGGCCACCGCCGCCGCCTGCCACGAGCGCACCAGAGCCACTGCCGCCGCGCGGGGGATCGCCTGGTAGAGCGAGGCGAGGCCGTAGATCCGGTCCACCGACGTGCCGATCGCCTCATGGGCGAAGAGCAGCATCCGCATCGTCGCCTCGCGGCCAAGGTCGAGGGCGCGGGCGCAGACCACCAGCGGCTCGCCGCCGGGATCACCGGCAACGGCGGCCGCGGTCCGCGTGTCAAAGAGGAAGGTGCGGGTGAGCGCCTCGGCGAGGGCGCCCTCGCGCCGCGACAGGGCGGCGGTCTCGAGGTCCAGCCCGGCGCTCTTCGGCCCGAGCCCGGGGGGCAATGTCTCTCCGGCGAGAGCCAGTTCGGCCAGCATGGTCTCGCGCTGCGCCGTCGCGGCCGCGAGGAACCGCTGGCCGAGATCGGCCGGCTTCGGCCGCCGCGGCGCAGGCGCCGGCAGGCTGCGGCCGATGCGGGCGGCGAGCGCCGTGCGGATGGCAGGATCGTCCATGTCCTCAAGCGCGACCAGCGCGGCAAGGCCGATATCCTCGCGCTCGGCCACGGCCAGCGCCTTTTCGCCGTCACCAGATCGCACGGCGAGGAAGAGGTCGTCGTCGGAGAGGGCGCGGCAGCGGGCAAGGATCGGCCGCGCAATGGCGCCCGCATCCTGCGCCAGCGCGCGCGCCACCACGGTCGGAGTCTGCGGATGATCGGCAAGCTTTTCCGCGACGATGGCGCGGTCCGCCTCGCTCGCCCGCGGCAGGAGGTTCACCACCAGTTCGGCGAAGCGCGTCACCTCCGCGGCCGGATGCTGCGCCTCGGCGACGAACTGATCGACGATCACCCGCAGCAGCGTCGGCCGCACGTCCACGCCGTTCGACCGCGCAAGGCCGATCAGTCGCTGGACGCTGGGAAGACGCGGGGAGGACATTCGGTGGGGATGACCGGTCAGGCGATAGGGCTCGATCCGGACAATAGGCGGGATTTCGTGAACGCTTCGTTAGTGCAAACGCCTCGTTAACCTTTGGCGCCCGGGTCCGTCAGCCCGGGTTCATCAGGCGGGCATCGTCCGGCCAGGGGTAGAGGCGATAACCGGCGAAGGGCTCGGCCGCCACCACGGCGGCCCGCAAGGCCTGCGGCGCATCCACGGGCAAGGCCTCCAGCGGCTTGGATCGGCTCTCGATGAGCAGCGCGGCGTTGGGCCGGTCGGACCCGCCGGTCGGCGCCTCGCGGGTGCGCCGAAGGAGCCGCGCCGTGAACCCTGTGGCCGCTAGCCAGGCCTGGGTCTCCGCAAACAGCTCTGTGCCAGCGGAAAAGCGCCATAGCGCTATCCAGTCGCTGGCAAGCGGTGCCGCAGCAGCAAGGCCGTCCACCGCGACATAGGGCGTGCGGCGGTTGGCGATGCCGGCCATGAAGAGCGGCAGATGCGGGTCGGCGGCCGCGACCTGCCGGTAGCGGGCGAAGCGCTCGCCGGCAAAGACCAACCAGTCCGGCGCCTGGTAGATGTCGACGATGCCCATGCCGCCGCGCACCGCCCGGTAGGAGGTGCAGGTGGTGAAGCCCGCCTCATAGAGATGCGGCGCATGGACGTTCGCGTACCAGCGGCTGAAGGTGGCGAGCGACCGCGGGCCATCCTCCGGCGGCAGGTCGATCTCGACCACGTAGATCAGCGGATCGGGCGTCTGGCTGGTCATCGGCACCTCGTCGAGGGCGATCCCGCCCGGTGGGAGCCGGTCGGTCAAGGTGCCGCGGGGGGCGGCAGCCCTGCGGCTTGGTAACCCCCTGTTAACCATAGCGGTCTCAAATGACCGGGCGCGTCGGCGACAGTCGCCGGGCATGGCCGCATTGGAGGGCAGGCGCAAGGGAGGTCTTCATGGGGTCCGTTCTTCGTTTCCCGCTCGAAAGACGCCGCATGCTGGGGTCGGAGCAGGAGTTGTCGTCCGCCGCCGGTCAGGTGGTGGTGCTGCCCGTCGTCCGGATCGAACGCCATGACCTGCCACCGCCGCCGGTCCTCATCGTCGATCCGCCCCTGAAGGGCGGCGACCGGCCGAAGCGCCGGCGCAGGAGCGCCTGACCCTTCCCGAGGACGGGCTGCGTTCACCCGCGGAAGGCCCCCGCATGTTCCACGCCGCCGTCCGATCCGCCGCCGTAGCGAGCCTCGCCCTGGCGCTCGCCGCCTGCGCGCCGCAGGGCGACCTCGGCCGTCCCGCGCCCAATGTCCTCAATGACGACGTGATGCCCTGGGCTGGCAGCCACGCCGCCCGATGGCGCGAGGAACCGGTCTCCGGCTACGCCTTCACCGATGCCGAGCGCGAGATGCGCCAGCTCGGCTATGGCCTGATGATGCCGACCCATGCCGCCGATCGCGTCAACCAGTTCTGGGCGGAGCTGCGCCGGACCCGCATCGGCGATCCCGTCCATTACGATCCCGACCCGCGCGGCTATTGCCGCACGCTCGCCCGCGAGGACTATCGCTCGTCCAAGGCCCGCTTCATCCGCATGACCGATGACATGCGCGCCGACCGCCAGCGCATCCGCCCCTTCTGCGACAAGGCCCGCGAGGTGCTTGAGGCGGACCGGGTGCGCGAGGGCGCGCTCGGCTACATTCCGAGCCTCTCCCAGGTCGAGATCCGCTCCGCCCGCGACCGCATCGCCGAGAACCGCACCATCATCGCCTGGGTCCGCCACGGCCTGCGCCAGCATTCCGAGGCCTATCGCTGCGCGCTGAACACCCAGATCGTCGCCACCCCGGAGCACGAGGCGGTGATGGCCGAGCGCGAGCTCCGCGGCCTGGAGGAGGACATCCGCGAGTTCGACCGGCTCTGCTCGGTCGCCACCACCCGCGGCGGCATCGGCGTCGAGCAGGCGCCGCCCCGCTACTATCCGCGATCGCCGGCCCCCGACGAGGCCATCATCAGCAAGTGACGCCCGCGCGGCGGTTCACTCGGTCGGCGGCGCCATTTCCGGCGTGAGGATCTCGCAGAGCGCCTGGCTCGCCAGCTGGTCCCGGACGAGGGGCGCAAGGCTCGGCTGCACCGCCAGCGCCCGGATCAGCACGAAGCCCTCCGTCGTCGGCGAGACGAGGATCAGGTTGTCCGCCGCCGTCTCGTCCTCGTCGGTGGTGATCTCGCGGCGCTGCGCCTGCGTCACCACGAAGAGGTCCAGCACCCGCCGCGTCGCCGCCCGGTCGTTGATGGCGCCGAAGGCGAGGCCCGTGGAGGTGTAGAGCGCGATGGCGGTGTAATGCGGCGTCACCGGCGCGCGCACATGCAGCGGCCCGCTCGTCAGGTCGAAGCGGCAGACCGCCGTCTCGAAAGCGGGATCGGCGAGCGGCAGGATCACCGAGGCCCGGCCCGACAGCGTCGTCAGCCGATTGACGGTGGCGACCTCCGACAGCCGGGCGCGGGCATCGTCGGGCGCGAGCCGCGGCAGCGCGAAGACCGAGACGATGTGCACGGCGACGCCGAGCAGCAGGCCGGCGACGATCCAGGGCAGGACGCCCAGCACGCGGGCGAAGCGCTCGCGGCCGATATCGGCGAGGCGTCGCGGCGAGAGGTCGGTCATGCCCGCCCCCCGGTCATGCGGCCCGGCGCGCTCATGGGCAGCTCACCCTGGTGAGCGAGGGCAGGGGAGTGCCGGCGGAGATCGTCGTCGCCACGGCCGTGTCGTAGAGCCTGAGCACGAGGCGCAGCTCGCCGGCCCCGCCGGAGGGCAGCCAGTTGCCGGCGCGGGCCTGGGGCGCGACGAGGACCTCGGCGGCGCCATCCGTGCCGCGCACCACCTCGTAGCTGGTGAAGCCCTGGCGGAAGCCCTCGCGCACCACTGGCTGGAAATCGCTGCCGGCGGCCGTCAGCGTCCAGTAGCGGGCCGGCGGCACGAGGCCGTGGAAGCGATAGGTGCAGCGCCCGTCGAGCGCCGCGCCGGCCTCGTCCTGGTCGGCGACGAGGGCGAGGCCATCGGCCAGCGCCAGCGGCAGCGTGCCGAGCCGGGCCGCCACGGCGCGGGCATAGGGGTCGGCCTCCGCCGTGCCGGCCTTCGGGGTCACCAGCCAGGGGCCGATGCGGAACGTGCCTGCTCCGGTCGAGCGGCCGACGGAGAGCGCGGTGAGGCCGAGGCCGGTCGCGGCCCCGATGGCAAGGGTCAGGAGGAGGCCGGGCAATGCGCGCATCAGGCGATCGTCTCTGCCGCTTGGCCGGTCATCGCGTGACGGAGCCGGAGGGCGCCGCCGACAACGGGCCCGGGCGGCTCTCCGCCGCATCGCGCAGCATCAGGTCGATGCGGCCCAGCACCTCCATCGAGCGGCGCGACAGCGACTGCGGGCGATCGGCGATGCCGGCCTGGGGCAGCGGGGCGGCCGAGGGCGCCCCGGCCGGAGCCTGCGGGGCGGTCGACAGGCCGAAGATCGGCCGGCGATCGAGGCCCTGATGGGCGGTGGTCATGATCTGCGAGAAGGTCATGGCGGGCAGGGAGCCGCCGGTCATGCGGTTGGTCTCGGAATAATCGTCGTTGCCGTACCAGATGCCCGTGACGAAGTGGCTGGAATAGCCGACAAAGAGCGCGTCGCGGTAGGAGTTGGTCGTGCCCGTCTTGCCGCCGACCTGCACGCCCTGAACCTGCGCGCGGCGGCCGGTTCCCGATTCCACCACGCCGACCAGCATGCCGTTCATGTCGGCGGCGACCTGCGGCGTGAACACGCGCTTTCGCGGCGGCAGGTCGCGATCGGCGCGCCAGACGAGTTCGCCGGCGGAATTGCGGATCTCCACCGCCGCATGGGGCTGCAGCGCGAGGCCGCCGGAGGCGAAGCTGCCATAGGCGGTGGTGAGCTCGACCAGCGTGATCTCCGCCGCGCCGATCGGCATCGGCGCCGTGTCGGTGATCGGCCGCGTCACGCCCATCTCGCGGGCCGTGGCGATGATCTTCTGCCGGCCGATGCGGCTGTCGCCGCGACCCATCTGCTGGGTGAGGATCACCGGGATCGAGTTGATCGACCGGACCATGGCCGAGGTCACGGTGGTCGAGCCGGAGAAGCTGCGGCCGTAATTCTGCGGGCACCAGTTGCCAAGGCAGATCGGCCGGTCGACCACGATGGACCGGCTGTTGATGAGGCCCTCGCGCATCGCCGTGCCGTAGACCAGCGGCTTGAACGAGGAGCCGGGCTGGCGCATGGCCTCGGTGGCCCGGTTGAACTGGCTCGCGCCATAGTCCCGGCCGCCGACGATGGCGCGCACCGTGCCGTCCACCTCCATCACCACCGCCGCGGCCTGGCTGGCGCCATAGTCGCTGCCGTACTGGCGCAGGATCTGGTCGACCGAGGTCTCCGCCTGCTTCTGGATGGCGAGGTCGAGGCCGGTCCGCACGGTCAGCACCCGGTCGACCAGCGAGGGCGTCGCGGCGACGAGGCGCTTCACGTCCTCGAAGGCGTAGTCGAGATAGTAGTTGGGGACGGCGTCGTCCTTGCGGTCGACGGGGGTCGCGGGATTGCGCCGCGCGCCGAAGACCTGGCCCTCGGTCATGAAACCGGCCTCGACCAGGTTGTCGAGCACGGTGTTGGCGCGGGCGCGCGCCGCCGGCAGGTTGACGTGGGGGGCAAAGCGCGTCGGCGCCTTGAACAGGCCGGCGAGCATGGCGGCCTCGGCCAGCGTCACGTCGCGCACCGACTTGCCGAAATAGTATTCCGAGGCGGCTTCCGCCCCGAAGGCGCCGCCGCCCATATAGGCGCGGTCGAGATAGGTCTTGAGGATCTCGTTCTTCGTCGCCCGCGACTCCAGCCACAGGGCGAGGAAGGCCTCCTTGATCTTGCGCTCGATGGAGCGCTCGTTCGACAGGAAGAGGTTCTTGGCGAGCTGCTGGGTCAGCGTCGAGCCGCCCTGCACGACGCCGCCGGCCCGCGCATTGGTGGCGATGGCGCGGAAGGTGCCGATGACATCGATGCCGTAATGCTCGAAGAACCGCCGGTCCTCGGTGGCCAGCACCGCCTTGATGAGGTGGTCGGGGAACTCCTCCAGCGGCACCGAATCGTTGAGGCGGATGCCGCGCCGGCCGACCTCGTTGCCATAGCGGTCCTGGAAGACGACCGAGAGCTCGGAGGGCTTGCGCCAGTCCTCCGCCGTGTCGCGGAAGGCGGGGATGGCGAGCATCAGGAGGACGAGCAGGCCGCCGGTGCCGAGCGTCATGCCCTCAGAGGCGATCTCGGCGAAAACGCGCTTCCAGCCATAGACCTGAACGCGGTCGGCGAGGTCCGCGAGCCTTTCCCACGCGCGACCGATCGCCCCGGCGAGCCGGTAGGCGCCATCGTTCAGCCGCGCATCGAGGTCGAGGAAGAAGCGCTTGAGGGCGCTTCCCCACCCGCCGCCGGGAGTGAGATCGGTCAAGCCGGAACGCCTTTCTGGGCAGGCCCTTGACGATGTGCTTACCATATCGGAGATCGGCGGGGTGAGCCAACGGCCTCGCGCCGTCTCCACCGTTCTCTGACAAGAGGGTTACCGGCCGGGCGTCGGGAACGCCCGCGGGAGGGCCGCCATGGCCGACGACACAGCGGGCGAGGGGCCGCATGCCCCGCCGTTCTGGCGGGACAAGCCCCTGGAGGCCATGACCGACGCGGAATGGGAGAGCCTGTGCGACGGCTGCGCCCGCTGCTGCCTCAACAAGCTCGAGGACGAGGACACCGGCGAAATCCATTTCACCTCGGTGGCCTGCACGCTCCTCGACGGCTCCTCCTGCCGCTGTAGCGACTATGCCAACCGCCAGCAGCGCGTGCCGGACTGCGTCCGCCTGACGCCGGAGGAGGCGCGGACCCTGCCCTGGCTGCCGCCCACCTGCGCCTATCGCCTCGTTGCCGAGGGCCGCGACCTCTACTGGTGGCATCCCCTCGTCTCCGGCGACCCCGAGACGGTCCATGCCGCCGGCATTTCGGTGCGCGGCCGAATCACCGCCTGGGAGCACGACCTGACGGAGTTGCAGGAACTGGAACATCACCTTGCGGAATGGCCGGGCCGGGCGCCCGACTGACGCATGGGCAGGCGCCCAAACGGTTCTATCGAAGCGACAGGGATACCGTTAGGGCACGGTTTTTGTGATCGGATTGTTACGGAATAGGGGTATCCAGTTACCCTAAAAGGCTAGCCTTCGCCGATACGGGCAGTTACCCAGAAACATGTTGTGACACGGCCGCATCCGCACAGATGCGTGACGGGTGGCAACCTGCGCACCCTGAACCGACGGCCATGGCATGACCTCGACGTCGCCTCCCACCGCGTGGGCCCGCTCCGAACGGGACAGCGAAGTCGTCGCCCACGCACCCGCCGGACGGCGCGGCCAGGGCCGGCCGCTCATCGCCGGCGAGGATGTCGCGCCGCTCGCCCTTCTCGCCCTCGCCTGGCTGGCCGCGATCCTGATCATCGATCCGCGCGGCTCGATGGTCTTCATCGATGACTGGGCCTATCGCCGCTCGGCCGCCGAACTCGCCCTCACCGGAACCTTCGCGCCGCATCCGTGGTCGGCCGCGAACATTCTGGGCCACACCGTCTGGGGCGCCGCCTTCGTCCGCGTCCTCGGCGACCAGCCGATGGCCTACACCGCCTCGACGCTCGTGCTCGGCTATCTTGGCGGCGCTGCGCTCTATCTCTGGCTGCGCCAGGTCGGGACGGGCAGGGCCCTCGCCCTGTTCGCCGCCGGCTGCCTCCTCGCCAATCCCATCTATCTCGCGCTCTCGGTCACCTTCATGACCGACGTGCCCTATGCCGCGGTGCAGACGCTCGCCCTGCTGCTGCTCGGCACGGCCCTCGCCTCGGGCCGTCCGCTTCTCGCAGCCGCAGGATGGGTCGTTGCGGTCTTCGCTCTGTCCTGGCGGCAGGTGGCGCTCGCCATCCCCCTCGCCATGGCCGTCGCGCGGCTCGTCACGGCGCCGCGACGCCTGACGGTCCTCGGCCTTGCCATCCTGCCCGTCCTCGCTTTCCTCGTCCTACAGCGCGGCTACGAGGCGAGCCTTGCCGCCGCCGGCATCATCCCGCTGCAGTTCAACTTCAACGCCGAGGAGATCGGCCAGCTCCTGCGCGGCCCCGTGGCCCGCCTCGCCGTGACCGCCGCCCTCGGCATCGTCTATGCCCTGCTCTATCTCGGCCTCTTCGGGCTGCCGGTCATCATCATCGCCTATGCCGCCATGGCCCGCGGGCTCGGCCGCCGAGCGCTTGCCCTCCATGGCGCGGTGGCGGCCGCCACGGCCGGCATTGCCGGTCTGCTGTTCTTCGTCTTCGGCGATCCCATGCCGCTCTGGGGCGACGTCTTCGGCCGTTGGGGGCTAGGCCCGGACCACCACCATCCCGAGCCGCCCTTCGCCTGGTCGGTCGGGCTGACGCTGGCCTCCGCCGCTGGCGGCTTCATGGGCCTGTCTGTCCTCATCCTCCGGCTCGTCCAGGTCTGGCGCGGCGACCGGCGCGATGCGGTGATCATCCACCTCACCCTGGCCTTCGCGGTCGGCCTCGCGCTCTACGCGCCGATCCCGGTCATGCCCTCGCGCTTCGACCGCTACATCCTGCCGATCCTGCCCTGCCTCTTCCTCGTCCTGCTGGCCGTTCCGCGGGGCGAACCGTCCTTCACGCCGCGACGGGCCGGTCCCCTGGCCGTCGCGCTCGCCTGCCTCACGCTCGCCGCCTTCGCCGGCTGGGCCATTGCCGGAACCCATGACTATGTGGCGACATCCCGGGCGCGCCAGGCCGGCCTCGACCAGGCGCTGGCCCTTGGCGAGCCGCGGGAGCGGATCAATGCCGGCTGGGTGCTGAACGGCCGCGACCTCTATGGACAGATCGGCACGCCGCGCGGCACCACATCGGTGGGCTCCTGGCATGGCGACCCGGCCATCGTCGTCGATGTGCTGCGCTACAACGGCTATGAGACGCTCATCCGGATCCCGGTGTCCCGCATGATCCCCTGGCGCGGCAGGCATGACGGCTCGGTCCTCGTCCAGCGACGGCGGCCGGGGGTTGGAACGCTCATCGGTCCGCCCTCCTATGACGAGCTGAAACTGCCGGCCTTCGGTCTGGCCGACGAGCCGCCGCCTCCGCGCTAGCGCTCCGATCCGACGCGCCCCGCGGCCTTGAGCCTTCCGTTACGTGCAGTCGAGGGCTGCACGGCCGGATGAGGTGACGGCGCGGCGCTTCTGCTACTCACGGTAGAAGAGTGAAACGCATTGCGCCGGGGCGTCGCATCCGGCCCCATTTGTTTTGATCAGCAGGCATGACATTGCACCTGTCCCCGCCGGCCGCCGAGCGGCTGGAGCCTCGCCGGGACCGCGCCCTGGGCGCACCACGCCAGACCATCGCCGCGGTCCTCGCCTCGGGTGACGCCAGGGCTCTTGGGGGGCTGCTGGTGCTCTGGCTCGCCGCCATCCTTCTCGTGTCGCCGGGCGGCACCGATGCCCATATCGACGACTGGGCCTTCCGCTTCTCGGCTTCTGAGCTGGCCGATCATGGCCGTTTCGTCCTGCACGACTGGGTGGCGCCGAACCTCCTCAGCCATATCGCCTGGGGAGCGCTGTTCACCCAGCTCATCGCCGACCGGTCGCTCGCCTTCACCGCCTCGACCCTGGTGCTCGGCTATGGCGGCGGGGCGGCGATCTATCTCTGGCTGAGGGCGGCGCGGGTCATGCCGGCCGCCGCCTTCCTCGGGGCCGCCTGCCTTGTCGCCAACCCCATCTATCTCGTCCTGTCGTTCACCTTCATGACCGATGTGCCGGCCACGGCCGTGCAGGTCATGGCGCTGCTCCTGCTCGGCACCGGGGCGACGTCGCCTCGGCCCTGGCTCTCCGGTATCGGCTGGGCCCTCGCCCTTGTCAGCCTCGGCTACCGGCAGACGGCGATCGCCATTCCCGTCGGCGTGGCCGCGGCGCGATGGCGGCGCCTGCCGCTGTCCGGCCGTCTCGCCCTGGCGGCGATCCTGCCCATCCTCGCCTTCATCGCCCTGCAGGCCCTCTACCAGCTCATCCTGGCCGAGACCGGCCGAACGCCGGTCCAGCACAACTTCAACGCCGCCGACATCCGGACCCTGGCGGCCTCGTCATGGCCGGCCCTCCTCGAGCATGTGGCCCTCGGGCTCGCCTATGCCTTCTTCTATCTGGGGCTCTTCGCCTTGCCGGTCGTGGTCATCGCCTATCCGGCCATGGTGCGCGGACTGGCGCCGCGGACGGCGATGGGCGTCCATGCGGGCGTCGCCGTGCTGGCGCTCGCGGCTGCGGGCCTGCTCCTCCTCGTCTTCGGCGACACCATGCCGTTCTGGTACCATGTCCTCGGTCGGTGGGGCCTTGGCGGCGACCATGCGGACCAGGGACAGCCCCACGCCGTCGCCCTGGCCCTGTCGCTGGCCTCGGCCGCCGGTGGCGCCATGGGCCTTGCCGTCCTCGTCCATCGCCTCGTCCAGCTCTGGACCGCCGATCGCCGCGACGCCGTCGCCTTCAACGTGACGCTGGCGCTGACGGTCGGCGTCGTCCTCTACGCGCCGATCCTAATCATTCCGGCGCGCTACGACCGCTACATCCTGCCGGTGCTGCCCTGCCTCATCCTGGCGCTGCTGGCGCAGCCGGGCGCGGCTGCCGTCCGTCCGAAGGCGGGCCGCGTCTGGCCCGGCCTCGCGGCCGTGCTGGTCATCGCCTTGGCCGCCTGGTCATTGGCCGGCACCCGCGACTTCCTCGCGATCTCGCGGGTGCGGCAGGAGGGGCTCACGCTTGCCATGGGGCTTGGCGAGCCGCGCGAGCGGATCAATGCCGGCTGGGTGCTGAACGGCCGCGACCTCTATGGTCAGGTCGGCTCGAAGGCGGGCGCGATCAGCCCGCGCTCCTGGGTCGCCGACCCGGTCATCGTCGTCGATGTGGTGCCCTATCACGGCTACGAGACGGTCGCCCGGCTGCCCGTCCGGCGGATCATCCCGTGGCGGGGCGCCGGCGACGGCTCGGTCCTTGTCCAACGGCGGATGGCGGGGCTGGGTGCCTTCATCGGCCCCCCGTCCTATGATCAGCTCTCGCATCCCGAATTCGGACGGGGCCGAGAGCGAGACTGAGCCATGAGCGAGACTGAGCCATGAGCGACACCGAGACCGGTCACGTCGATCCCACCAAGGAGCGGTTCGCGCTGTTCAAGGACCTGCCGCGTGACGAGCCGGTCCACATGCTCAACCTCGTCAGCCTCAAGGCCGAGGCCACTTATCCCGACGGCCGCAAGGCCACGGGCCGCGAGGCCTATGCCGCCTATGGCCGCGAGAGCGGGCCTGTGTTCCGCGGGCTCGGCGGCCGCATCGTCTGGTCGGGCCGGCCGGACCTCATGCTGATCGGCCCCGAGGCCGAGCGCTGGGACATCGCCTTCATCGCCGAATATCCCTCCGGCCAGGCCTTCATCGACATGATCCGCGATCCCGCCTACCGCGAGGCGGTGAAGCACCGGCAGGCCGCGGTGGCGGATTCCCGCCTCGTCCGGATGAAGCCGGGCAATCCCGGCGCGGGGTTCGGCGAGGAGGGGTGAGCGAGCGGGGAGGGCGTCCGCCCTTCAAGCCCCACCCTCACCCTCCCCTCTGGCGAGGGGAGGGAGACCATGGCGTTCTGCATCAACCGGTACCGTTCACCTGGCCCACCCCCGATCAACATCGCAATCGCCGTTTCATTTGAACGGCTGGGCGAGCCGCTCTGCCTCCGGACGTGGAGCGGCATAGCGGTCTCCCTCCCCTCGCCAGAGGGGAGGGTGAGGGTGGGGCATTGGGGTCAGCTCGGTGCGGTTTTCTGGTACAATTCTCATCACTGAGGAGGCGAACCATGGCCCGCACCGTTCCGATGCCTCATCCCGGCGAGGTCCTGCGCGAGGAATTTCTCGAGCCCATGGGGTTGTCGGTCTATGCCCTCGCCAAGGCCATCGGCGTGCCGCGCAGCCGCATCAATGAGATCGCCCGCGGCCGGCAGGGCATCTCCGCCGCCATCGCCTTGCGCCTCGGCAAGGCCTTCGATGTCGATCCCCAGTGGTTCATGAACATGCAGACGAAATACGATCTCTGGGTCGCGTCCGAGGCTGCCGATCTGTCGGGGATCGAGCCGGTCCGCGCTGCCTGACCCTCACGCCGCCCGTCGCCGCGCCTTCACCGGCGCCGCAGGAGCCGGCTGGTGGTCGCCGAGTTCCTCGATGATCGGGCAGGTGGCCCGCGCGCCCTTCTCGCAGGAGCCGACCAACGCCTTCAGCGTGCCGATCATGTCCTGGAGTTTCCTGGCCTGCTCCTCCATCTCCTTCAGGTGGGTGCGGGCGATGGCGCGGACATCGGCATTGGACCGGCCGGCATCGCTCCACAGCGCCAGCAGCGAGCGGATCTGGTCGATGGAGAAGCCGAGGTCGCGGGCCCGCCGCACGAAGCCGAGGCGGTGCACGTCCTCCGGGCCGTAGTCGCGATAGCCGCTCTCCCGCCGCCCGGCGGCCGGCAGGAGGCCGATCTGCTCGTAGTAGCGGATCATCTTCGCCGAGACGCCGGAGGCGCTCGCAGCCTGGCCGATGTTCATGGAGGCTCTCCCTCGCTCTGGCGCTGGATCAATGCGGCGTCCGGCGGGTTCTCCCACAAGGACGGATCGTCGCTTGACCTTCCAATGATGGGAAGGATTACACCTCGCCGCAAGAGTGAAGGAGACCGGCCATGACCGATCACAACCATGCGGCTCACGACCACGGCCCCGGCGCGCCGAAAGCCACCGGCAGCTGCTGCGGTGGCAAGCATGATGACCATGCCGGTCACGACCATGCCCATGCCGGCCATGCTCATGCCGGCCATGCTCATGCCCACCACCACCCCGCGGCTCCCGCCGGCCAGGTGATCGATCCGGTCTGCGGCATGACGGTCGATCCCGCCACCACGCCCCACAAGACCACCCTCGACGGCGTCGAGCACTATTTCTGCTCGGCAGGCTGCGTCGTGAAGTTCCGCAAGGACCCCGCCCGCTACCTCGACCCGGCGAGCGCCCCGGCCGCCGAACCCGTCCCGGAGGGCACCGAGTTCACCTGCCCGATGCATCCCGAGATCGTGCAGGTCGGCCCCGGCTCCTGCCCGATCTGCGGCATGGCGCTGGAACCGATGATGGTCACCGCCGATGCCGGCCCCAACGAGGAGCTGATCGACATGACCCGCCGGTTCTGGGCGGGCCTGGCGCTCGCCCTGCCGGTCTTCGTGCTGGAGATGGGCTCCCACGTCTTCGGCTGGGATCCGCTGCCCCACGGCTGGTCGCCCTGGGTGCAATTCGCCCTCGCCACCCCGGTCGTGCTCTGGGCCGGCTGGCCCTTCTTCCTCCGCGGCTGGCAGTCGGTCCAGACCGGCCACCTCAACATGTTCACGCTGATCGCCATCGGCACCGGCGTCGCCTGGACCTATTCCGTCGTCGCGACCCTGGCGCCGGGGCTCTTCCCCGCCGCCTTCCGCGACCATCACGGCCAGGTCGCCGTCTATTTCGAGGCGGCCGCCGTCATCACCGTGCTCGTCCTGCTGGGACAGGTGCTGGAGCTGAGGGCGCGCGATGCGACGTCCGGGGCGATCCGAGCCCTGCTGGACCTCGCGCCGAAGACCGCCCGCCGCATCGTCGCCGACGGCAGCGAGGCCGAGGTGCCGGTGGAGGAGATCGCCGTCGGCGACCGTCTGCGCATCCGCCCCGGCGAGAAGGTGCCGGTGGACGGCACGGTGGAGGAGGGCCGCAGCGCCGTCGACGAGAGCATGGTCACCGGCGAATCCATGCCGGTTACCAAGGAGCCCGGCGACCGCGCCATTGCCGGCACGCTGAACCGCTCCGGCGGCCTTGTGATCGCTGCCGACAAGGTCGGTCGCGACACGATGCTGGCGCAGATCGTCCAGCTCGTCGCCACGGCCCAGCGGTCGCGGGCGCCGATCCAGCGTCTCGCCGACCAGGTCTCCGGCTATTTCGTGCCGATCGTCCTGGCGGTCGCCGTCCTCGCCTTCGCCGTCTGGGCGATCTTCGGGCCGCCGCCGCAGCTCGCCTTCGCCTTGGTCGCGGCGGTCTCGGTGCTGATCATCGCCTGCCCCTGCGCCCTCGGCCTCGCCACGCCCATGTCGATCATGGTCGGCGTCGGCCGCGGCGCGGCCGCCGGCGTGCTCATCCGCGACGCCGCGGCGCTGGAGCGGCTGGAGAAGATCGACACGCTCATCATCGACAAGACCGGCACGCTGACTGAAGGCCGTCCCGCCGTCACCGCCGTGGTGCCGGCCGAGGGCTTCACCGAGGACGAGGTGCTGCGCATCGCTGCCGCCATCGAGAAGCCCTCCGAACATCCGCTGGCCGAGGCCATTGTCCGCGAGGCCGAGCACCGCGCCATCGCCGTGCCGCGCGTCCTCGGCTTTGATTCGCCCACCGGCAAGGGCGTGATCGGCATGGTGGAGCGCAAGCGCGTGACGCTCGGCTCGGCTGCCTTCCTCGCCGAACTGTCGGTGGACGCATCGCCCCTCGCGGCGCTGGCCGACGAGCTGCGCAAGGACGGCGCGACGGTGGTCTTCCTCGCCGTCAACGGCCGCGTCGCCGGCATCATCGCCATTGCCGATCCGGTCAAGGCGACGACCCCGGCGGCGCTGGCCGCGCTGCGCGAGGAGGGCATCCGCATCGTCATGCTCACCGGTGACAACCGGACCACGGCTCAGGCCGTCGCCCGCCAGCTCGGCATCTCCTCGGTCGAGGCGGACGTGCTGCCCGAAGGCAAGGCCGATGTGGTGGCGCGCTGGCGGTCTGAAGGTCGCGTCGTCGCCATGGCCGGCGACGGCGTCAACGATGCCCCCGCGCTCGCCGCGGCGGATGTCGGCATCGCCATGGGTACCGGCACCGACGTCGCCATGGAGAGCGCCGGCATCACCCTGGTGAAGGGCGACCTCCTCGGCCTCGTCCGGGCGCGGCGGCTGTCGGAGGCGACCATGGCGAACATCCGCCAGAACCTCGTCTTCGCCTTCGCCTACAACGCCCTCGGCGTTCCGGTGGCGGCGGGGCTGCTCTACCCCGCCTTCGGCCTCCTGCTCTCGCCGATGATCGCCGCTGCCGCCATGTCGCTCTCCTCGGTCAGCGTCATCGGCAATGCGCTGAGGCTGCGGGCGGTGAAGCTTGGGTGAGGGCGGGGTCGAAGGGGCGCTGAACGGCCCCCTCACCCTTCCCTCTCCCCGCTGGGGAGAGGGGGACTGTGACGTCCAGCGTGTGCCGAAGTCGATATGCCAGGCCCAGCCGTTGCCGATGATGCCCGACGCTGTCGCCCCCTCTCCCCAGCGGGGAGAGGGAAGGGTGAGGGGGAGGGTCCCAAATCGTCGGGAGCCCAGTGCCAGGCCCAACCGTCACCCATGAAGCGGAACGCTGTTGCCCCCTCTCCCCGGCGGGGAGAGGGAAGGGTGAGGGGCAGGGCCCCTCCGATCGTGAAGACCCCTGCCAGGCCCAACCGTCACCCATGAAGCGGGACGCTGTTGCCCCCTCTCCCCAGCGGGGAGAGGGAAGGGTGAGGGGGAGAGAGCCCGACCAGCCATCCCCATCCCCGCATCCCCAGAGGTCACGACCCCGTGAGGGAACCATTCCCAGGCCCATCGGTTGTTCAGGCGACACCCCCGCAACGAGGAGAATCGCCATGAGCAGCACCACCGACAAGATCAAGGGCATGGCCAACGAGGCCATGGGCAACGTCAAGCAGGGCGTCGGCAAGGCCATTGACAACAAGGAATTGCAGGCGAAGGGCAAGATGCAGGAGCTGAAGGGCGAAGGCCAGCAGCTCAAGGGCGACGCCAAGGACGGCATCAAGAAGGTCGTCGACCGCGCTTGACCCTATCCCTAGGAAAATAGGCCTTGACAGCGTGACGCTGCTCGGCTAGGTTTCCGCCATGTTCGAAAACTGCGCCCGGCCGGGGAAACCCGCGCCGGGCGTCGTCGTATCCGGGCCTTCCCTCGCGAGGTCCGGCCTCCCGTTCCGGACCCGCCCGCCATGACCGCTCGCCTCAACCGCGCCGCGCCGGAAACGGCGTCGGCCCGTCCCGACACGTCCAGTCCACCCATGCCCCTCGCCGCGTCCCGTGCGGCGCCCGCTGCCGCCGCCCCACCGGCCGGCGGCAGGGTCGCGGGCACCGCGCCGCCCGAGCCCTCCCATATCGGCAAGCCCTGTCCGGGCCTTGCCGACTGCCCGGAGCGGCCACGCCTGGTACGCCGCCTCTTCGCCGCCGCCGAGCGCGAGATCGACACGCTGGAGGCTACGCTGGGTGGCACGTCATCGACCGCCGCCCGCCGCCTCGGCGCGCTCGCTACCGCCCTCGACCGCCTCGCTGCCCTCGACCGCAAGGCGCTGGCCGCCGCCCGCGATCCTGCCGGAGATGCCGATGCCCCGCCCGTCGCCGCGCCTGTGGACGCCGAAGCCTGGGCTGAGGCGCTTGCGGCGCAACTTGCTCCGCGCCAGCCCGGAGAGGGTGGCCAGCGTTGACCCGCTGGAGATCATTCGGATGCGGGCCACCTGGCCGCTCTTCGCCCGGCCCGAGCAGATGCCGCCGCGCGGCCGCTGGCGCATCTGGGCCTTCATCGGCGGTCGCGGCGCCGGCAAGACCCGCGCCGGGGCCGAATGGGTCCACGGCATCGTCCATGGCCGCGATGATTTCGGGCCGCGCTGCGGTCGCATCGCCCTGGTCGGCGAGACCATCGACCAGGTCCGCGAGGTGATGGTGGAGGGTGTCTCGGGGCTGCGCGCCTGCGGCTTTCCGGCCGAGCGGCCGCGCTTCGAGCCCTCCCGTCGCCGGCTCGTCTGGCCGAACGGGGCTGTCGCTCACGGTTTCTCCTCGGAGGATCCGGAGGCGCTGCGCGGCCCGCAATTCGATGCCGCCTGGGCCGACGAGGCCGGCAAATGGGTGCAGGCCGAGGCCACCTGGGACATGCTGAGCTTCGCGCTCCGCCTCGGCACGCTACCGCGCGCCCTCGTCACCACTACGCCGCGGGCGACGCCGCTGATGCGCCGCCTGCTGGCCGACCCCGACACGGTCGTCACCCGCTCGGCCATGGCCGCCAATGCCGCCAATCTCGCCCCCGGCGTCGTCAAGGCGCTGATGGCGCGCTATGGCGGCACGCGGCTCGGCCGGCAGGAACTCGACGGCGAGCTGATCGACGACCGCGAGGGCGCGCTGTTCTCCCGCGAGGCCATCGAGGCCCAGCGCGTGGCCGTGGCGCCCGCCCTGAAGCGCATCGCGGTGGCGGTCGACCCGCCCGCCTCGCACCGCAAGGGCGCGGATGCCTGCGGCATCGTCGCCTGCGGCATCGACGCGGAGGGCACGGTCTTCGTGCTGGCGGATGCGAGCGCCGAAGGGCTCAAGCCCCACGAATGGGCGGGCAGGGCGGCGGTGCTGTTCCGCCGGCTCGAGGCCGACGCCCTGGTGGTCGAGGTCAACCAGGGCGGCGACATGGTGGCGGCGGTGATCGGCGAGGTGGCGCCCGACGTGCCGGTGACGCCGGTGCGGGCGGCGCGGTCGAAGCACCTGCGCGCCGAGCCGGTCGCCGCCCTCTATGCGCAGGGGCGCGTCCGGCATGCCGGGCGGTTCCCGGCACTGGAGGACGAGCTGGCCGATTTCGGCCCCGATGGCCTGTCCAACGGCCGCAGCCCCGACCGGCTCGATGCGCTGGTCTGGGCGGTGACGCATCTGGCGCTCAGGCCACGGGCCGAAGCGCGGGTGAGGGGGCTTTAGGGGACGGTTTCGGACCGGGGCGCTGTTCCGCCCCTCACCCTTCCCTCTCCCCGCAGGCGGAGAGAGGGGGAATTCGACGTCGCGTCCGTTCTCGCCCGGCGTGCCAGGCGGAGCGGGTCGATGCGTCGGCGCGACGCCGTTGCCCCCTCTCCCCGGCGGGGAGAGGGAAGGGTGAGGGGCCAGGGAGCACAGACCTCCCGGCTTCTGCCCAACCGTTTGCGCCTTTTTCGGTATGCCCCACCCCGACCCTCCCCTCTGGCGAGGGGAGGGAGATCGGGCACCGCCGTACCGCGATAGCCTCGCTGATGCAGCACGCGCGCTGACGACTCCCATGCCGGCCGCGGGTTGGGCCTGGCGCGACGGCGTCGACCGCCCGCGCCGCCGTGGTCTCCCTCCCCTCGCCAGAGGGGAGGGTGCGGGTGGGGCCTTCCGCCCGCTCCACTGTCCCATCACCGTGTTCCTCCCGCCCCTCGCGGAGCCCCCCATGTCCTTCCTCTCCCGTCTCCTCGGCGCCCCCGAGGCGAAGCGGTCGCGCACGGCCGCGCTCGTCGCGCTGTCGCCGCTCGGCCGGCCCGCCTGGTCCGCGCCCGAGCCCAAGCGCTTCCATGGCGAGGCGCTGGCGAAGAACCCGGTCGCCGCCCGCGCCGTCGCCCGCGTCGCCCGCGCCGCGGCCGAGATCCCCTTCCAGTTCACGCAAGGCGGCACGGATGCCTCCGCCCACCCGGCCGCGCTGCTCATCGAGCGGCCGAACGAGACCCAGGACCGCGTTGCCCTCGCCGAGATGCTGGCGACCCATCTCCTCCTCACCGGCAATGCCTATGCGGAGGCGGTGAGCGTCGAGGGCCGGGTGCGCGAGCTTCACGTCCTGCGCCCGGACCGGATGCGCCTCGTGCCCGGCGCCGACGGGCGGCCTGCGGCCTACGACTACGAGCTCGACGGCCGGTCGCTGCGCTTCGTGCAGGAGGGCGCGGTTCCGCCGATCCTCCACCTCACCCTGCCGCACCCCTTCGACGACCATTTCGGCCTCGCCCCGCTGGTAGCTGCAGCCGCCGCCATCGACATCCACAATGCCGCCACCGCCTGGACCAAGGCGCTGCTCGACAATGCCGCGCGGCCCTCCGGTGCTCTGGTCTATTCGGGCGGCGACGGCACGCTCACCGAGGAGCAGTACGAGCGGCTGAAGGCCGAGCTGGCGGAGGGCTTTTCCGGCGCGCGCAATGCCGGCCGGCCGCTGCTGCTCGAGGGCGGGCTCGACTGGAAGGCGCTGTCGCTCTCGCCGAAGGACATGGATTTCATCGCGGCCAAGCACGGCGCGGCCCGCGAGATCGCGCTCGCCTTCGGCGTGCCGCCGCTCGTGCTCGGCATTCCCGGCGATGCAACTTATGCCAACTACCAGGAGGCCAACCGCGCCTTCCACCGCGACACCGCCCTGCCGCTCGCTCGCCGCATCGTCGGCGCGCTCGCCGGTTGGCTGGTGCCGGAGGGAACGCTTCAGGCGACGCCCGACGAGGACGCCATCGGCGCGCTCCATGCCGAGCGCGAGAGCCTGTGGCGGCGCATCGGCGCGGCGGGGGTCCTGTCGGAGGGCGAGAAGCGCGAGGCCCTTGGCTATCCGCGGCAGAAGCCGGGGGTGTGAGGAGCGTCGTCGGCTGTCAGGGGCGCTGGATCCACCTCTCCCCGGCGGGGAGAGGTCGGCCGAAGGCCGGGAGAGGGGGCGATGGTCCCCGAAAGGCTCCCCCTCTCCCGCCTCGCTGCGCTCGTCGACCTCTACCCGCCGGGGAGAGGTGGGGGCAGCGTCTTGGCCTCTCGGCAACGGTCCTGCCTGGCACCTGCGTCACCGATGAGGCTCGCCGTCGAAGTCCCCCTCTCCCCGCTCGCGGGGAGAGGGAAGGGTGAGGGGCCAGCAGCCATCTCCCCCCCACCCCGAAAGGACCACCATGCTCCCCCAGGGCGCCGAACCCGTCGTCCGCGCCTTCATCGAGCGCGCCGACATTGCCGCCCTGGCGCTGTTCATGTGGGCCGCGGTCACCACCGGCCTGCTGGTCTGGACCCTGAAGGAGCTCGCCGCCGCCAACCGCCGCTTCGACGCCTTCGTGCGCGAGCTCGCCCGCTTCAACGAGCGCGCCGGCCGCGCCCGCAGCCCCCGCGAGGACGAATGACCCCATTTGTCTCAAATGCCGTTGACCGCCCCTTCACCCTGCCCACAGGCGGCGCCGCCGCCTTAACGCCTCGCCAAGGACGCGTCCGCCAGCATGGCCGCGCACGGAGCCTGCCGCCATGCTGCCGAAAGCCTTCCTCCTCTTCATGCTGCCGATCGCCGGCCTCGCCGTGCTGCGCCCCGACGCCTTCGAGACGCTGCTCGGCGCCTCCGGCCATCGCGCGCAGCAGCAGGCGGCCGCGGTCACGCCCGCCGCCACGCCGGCCGGCGGCAATGGCGGCTATCCGTCCAAGCGCCTCTATGCCGATCGCGACGGCCATTACCGCGCCCGCGCCCGCCTCGACGGCCGCACCTTCGACGTGATGGTCGACACCGGCGCCACCATCGTCGCGCTGACCTGGAGCACGGGCCTCGACCTCGGCCTCGTCCGGCCGGGCATGACCATGGACGCGCCGATGCAGACCGCCAACGGCCGCGTTCTCGGCAAGCGCGTCACCATTCCGCGCCTCGAGGTGGAGGGCCTCTCCGTCGCCTCCGTCGACGCGGTGGTGCTGCCCGCCGGGGCGCTGTCCACCAACCTGCTCGGCATGAGCTACCTGTCGCGGCTCCGCCGTTTCGAATTCGCCCAGAACACCCTGCTCCTCGAGCAGTGAGCGCCCTCCCGCGGGAGGGCACAGCCCGCGGGACCTGCCATGATCGACCGCCTCATCCACCGGCTCCGGCCGGAGCGCACCCCCGTGCCCGAAACCGACCCGATCCGCCGCTTCGTCGAGACGCTTGCGCGGCTGGAGGAGAGCCGGCCGCCGCCGGTGCGGGGCGGGGGAGGGCGGATCAGCGCCCTCGACCTTGCTCGCGCGCCCGTCGTCCGCCTGCCGCGGAGGCGCCCATGAGCGCCGCGCTCCACCGCTTCGCCGCCGCGCCGACGCGGCTCGATCCGGCCACCGGGATCTTCACCGGCTATGCCTCGCTCTTCGGCATTCCCGACGCCCAGAACGACGTGGTGGAGCGCGGCGCCTTCGCGGCCTCGCTGCTGCGCCGCGGCACCGGGGGCGTCCGGATGCTCTGGCAGCACGATCCGGCCGAGCCCATCGGAACCTGGCTGAGTATCGCCGAGGACCCGGTGGGGCTTCGCGTCACCGACCGCCTCGTCACCGCGACGGCGCGGGGCCGCGAGGCGCTCGACCTCCTCGCCGCCGGCGCGGTGGACGGGCTCTCCATCGGCTTCAAGGCGGTGCGCGCCGAGCGCCGCCGCCGCGACGGACCCCGCCGGCTCCTGGAGGTCGATCTCTGGGAGGTCTCGCTCGTCACCTTCCCGGCCCTCGCCGGGGCGCGGGTGACGCGGGTCGCGGCGTGATCCCTCATCCTATGGTCCGCCGCCACCGCCCACTTCTCTCCGGCGGGGAGAGGTCAAGCGCAGCCCTCTCCGCGTCATGGCCGGGCTTGTCCCGGCCATCCACGACTTGAACAGTACCGTCAAACGAGAAGTCGTGGATGCCCGGCACAAGGCCGGGCATGACGGTTGAGGGTCAGGAGCGCTTTCGGTGAGGCCGCCACCACCACCTCTCCCCGGCGGGGAGAGGTCGGCCGCAGGCCGGGAGAGGGGGCCTGAGCTCCTCCGCGCTCTCCCCCTCACCCGCCTCGCTATCGCTCGGCGACCTCTCCCCGCCGGGGAGAGGTGAGCGGCGCCGCCGTCGCACCCGAACCGTCTGGGGCCCCGCCATCGCGCGGGGCTTTTTGCGTTTCCACCCCCTCAAACCCCGAGGACCCCATGCCCGAGATCCACGCCGATGTGTCGCCCGAGACCAAGACCTTGCTGCCCCACGAGGCGCAGGTGACCCACCACGAGGTCATGCGCCTGTTCGAGACCTTCAAGGAGGCCAATGACACCCGCCTCGCCGAGATCGAGCGGCGCGCCGCCGATGTCGTCACCGAGGAGAAGCTCGCCCGCCTCGACCGGGCGCTCGACGAGCGGCTCGCCCGCCTCGACCGCCTGGTGCTGGAGGCCCGCCGGCCGGCGCTCAGCCCCGAACGTCGTGACGCCCGCGCCGGCGCCAGCGAGCACAAGGCCGCCTTCGAGGCCTATATCCGCTCCGGCGAGACCGGGGCCTTGCGCGCGCTCGAGACCCGCTCGCTCTCCGTCGGCTCCGGCCCGGACGGCGGCTATCTCGCCCCGCCGGAGATCGAGACGACGGTGACGCAGCGGCTCTCGGCGCTCTCGCCGATCCGCGCCATTGCCGGCGTCCGGCAGGTCTCGGGCGCCATCTACAAGCGCCCCTTCGCCAAGGCGGGCCCGGCCACCGGCTGGGTCGGCGAGACCGCGGCCCGCAGCCAGACCGACGCGCCGCTCCTCGCCGAGCAGGTCTTCCCCGCCATGGAGCTCTACGCCATGCCGGCGGCGACCCAGTCGCTGATCGACGATGCGGCGGTGGACCTCGAGAGCTGGATCGCCGGCGAGGTCGAGACCGTCTTCGCCGAGCAGGAGGGCGCCGCCTTCGTCCATGGCGACGGCGTCAACAAGCCGACCGGCTTCCTCACCCAGACGCTGGTCGCCAACAGCGCCTGGGAATGGGGCAAGATCGGCACCGTCGCCAGCGGCGCGGCGGCGGGCTTCCCCGAGGATGACCCGGCCGACGTGCTCTTCGACCTCGTCTATGCGCTGAAAGCCGGCTACCGCCAGAACGGCCGCTTCGTCATGAACCGCAAGACGCAAGGCGCGCTGCGCAAGATGAAGGACGGGGCGGGCGCCTATGTCTGGGCCCCGCCGGCCCAGGCGGGCGGGCAGGCGAGCCTCTTCACCTTCCCCGTCACCGAGGCGGAGGACATGCCGGACATCGCGGCGGGCGCGACGCCCATCGCCTTCGGCGACTTCCGCCGCGGCTATCTGGTGGTCGACCGGGTGGGCCTGCGCATCCTGCGCGATCCCTATTCCGCCAAGCCCTACGTGCTGTTCTACACGACCAAGCGCGTCGGCGGCGGGGTGGCGGATTTCGACGCCATCAAGCTGATGAAGGTGGCGGCGGGGTGATCCGGCATCGGCCGGACTGATCGGCTCCGGCGGGCGGGTCTAGGGTTTGGCCCGGCCCATCCGCCGGAGGTCGCCATGGTGATCGGCACGCGGGTTCTGACGCTGCGCACGGAGGCGGGCGAGGTGCCCGTGCCGGTGGCGCTGCATGGGCCGGTGGAGGATCATCTGGGCTGGGGCTGTCGCTACGAGATCGGCTGGCCCGCGGGTCCAGTGACGCAGACGATCTATGGCATCGATGCGTTACACGCCGTCGATCTCGCCATGCAGAAGGTCGGCGCGGATCTTCATGGCAGCGAGGCTCACGCCGAAGGGCGTCTCTCGATGGCCGGGCGGAAAGGCTATGGTTTCCGGATGTCGAGACGGCTTCGGATGAGCTTCGGCCTGCCCGCGGACGATCCGGACGATTGACGGTCGGCCCCGGCGGGCCATGCCGCGGGAAGGGCTTTGCCGGGGCACGGCGAATGAGGCTTTGCCGCGCCCCTCACCGCGTCATGCCCGGCCTTGTGCCGGGCATCCACGAATTCTCGAAGGGCGGTGTTCAAGTCGTGGATGGCCGGGACAAGCCCGGCCATGACGGTAAGGGTGTGCTTCGTTCGGCGACCGTCGGCGCTTTGGCCCAAGCCCCACCCTGACCCTCCCCTCTGGCGAGGGGAGGGGACCACGACCGACCGCATCCTTCGGAATCGTTGAGCCAAGCCCAGCCGCAGCCATTGCGCCGGCCGGGCGTGGTTCAACGGCTGAGGATGCTGTGAGAGGCCAAAGTCTCCCTCCCCTCGCCAGAGGGGAGGGTGAGGGTGGGGCATGTCGTTCCACACCCCGGCGTCTCGGTCAGCCGCCTAGCCTGCCTCAATTCCCGCCGCGATCCAGCCGCGCCCAGGGCGGCAGGCCCTGGCGCTCCGGCGCGCGGGGCGGCGGCAGGGTCGCGACCACCGGGTTCGGCGGGGCCACCGCCTCGCCGTTGGCCATGGCGCCGCGGATCCAGCCGGCGATGCCGACCACCGGCATGGCCACCGTCAGCGAGCCGCAGCCGCGCGTCTCCGGCGGGCCGGAGACGAGGCTGACGACGCCGACCACGCTGCCGCCGGCCATGGCGGGGCCACCGGAATCGCCCTGGCAGGCCGAGGGGCCGAAGCCGCGCGAGAGCCGCTGCAGGTCGCCGAGCGCGGTGTAGCCCGAGGGCGAGCGCTGGAGGACGGGCAGCACCACGCGGCGCAGCTCGCCGGCGCTGCGCATGTTGTCGAGCTGCTGCCGGCCGAAGCCGGCAATGGTGACCCGGCTGCCGGGGGCGGGATCGCGCGTGCCGATCGGCGCCGGGCCGAAGCCGGCTGGGGGAAGGTCGCGCATGGTCAGCACGGCGACGTCGATGGGCGCGGTGCGGCCGCCCTGGGCATTGACGCCGGGATGGCCGGCGGCCGCCACGACGGGGGTCAGCGCCACGATGCGCCCCTGGCGGATGAAGGCGACGACGGCGAGCCGCGCGCCGGCCACGCAATGGGCGGCGGTCAGCACGGTGCGTCGGCCGATCAGCGTGCCGGTGCAGCCATTGGCGTCACCGGTGACAATGAGCACGGAGGAACGGGCCAGGGCGTCGCCCGGCGGCACCGCCTGCCCGCCGATGATGGCATTGGCCGGCGTCGCGGCCGCAAAGGCCGCAGCCATGGCGCCGAGAACGAGAGATCGTGCGGGGGACACGACAGGCATCAGGAACCTCCAAGGCCGCGAGCGGCTTCCTCGATCCAGCGACGGTGCGGGGCGACGGGGACGGTGCCGGTGAGTGCGCCGCAACGCGCAGTGCCCCGTCCCGTCGTCCAGCTGACAATGCCCGATACGACCGGGCGCCCCGCTTCGGATGCATAGACCGGACCACCGGAATCGCCGGTGCAGGCGCCGAGCGCCTGAGGGCCGGGGCCGGTGAGCCGCACCTGATAGGTCGAGGGACGGCCGGTGACGGTGAGGGCGGCTGCCCTCAGCGTGCCGGCGCTGCGCCCGTCGCCTTCCGCTGCCGGGCCGAAACCGACGAGGCGGATGGATGTTCCGGGCGTCGGCAGGCCGCCGCCGGCAAGGCCTGCGGCGCGGCGGCCCTGGCCGATGGGCTGCGCGGTGCGGACCACCGCGAGGTCCACCGCCGTGCGCCGCGCCTGCCAGTCCGCCCGCCGGTATTGCGGGTGGACGCGGCTCTCGACGACCTCGTTGATCAGCGGCTGGCGCCCTGCGCCGAAGACCAGCACGGCGATGCGGCCGGCACCGTCGACGCAATGGGCGGCGGTCAGCACCAGCCGATCGCCGATGACGGCGCCGGTGCAGAAGCCCTGGTTGCCGGTGATCATCACCGTTTCCGCGGCTGCCGGATCGCCGGCGCCGACGGGTGACCCGCCGATGACGGCGAAAGCCGGGGCGGGGGAGAGACAAACGAGCGCCGCGAGCGCCCGGGCGGAAGCCTGCACGTGAACCTCTGAATCCCAGGGAACGGGTGAGCGAACGGGGTGAGGGCGAGAAGGCCCCGCCACCGCCCGCCCTGTCAACCCGAGCCCCGCACCCGCCGCGACACGGCGTCGTGAACCGCCGGGCGGCGTGCCGCCACTCAAACCTCATGCGAGGCCCCGATGAGCCTGATCCAGACCGCACCGCCGGCCGGCGAGCCGCTTGGCCTCGCCGACCTCAAGGCCTTCCTGCGTCTCGACGGGGTGGAGGAGGACGCGCTCGTCCTCTCGACCGCCGCGGCGGCGCGCGCCCATCTCGAGGCCATGACCGGCCGGCTGTTCCTCCGCCAGGGCTGGCGCATCCTGCGCGACGCCTTCCCGCCGACCGGCCGGCTGACGCTCCCCATCGGGCCGATCCTCTCGCTGGATGCGGTGACGGTCGCGGGGGAGGGCGGCCCGGTCGCCTTGGCCGTGGACCGCTTCCTGCTCGACGGCACCGCCGCCCCGCCGCGCCTCGCCTGGCGGGCGGGGAGCATGCCGCAGCCTGCCATCCCGCTCGCCGGCATCGCCCTCGACGTCACCGCCGGCTTCGGCACGGCCGAGGACGTGCCGCCCTCGCTGCTGCAGGCGCTGCGCCTGCTCACCGCCCACTGGTTCGAGAACCGCGCGCTCATCGCCGTCGGCCATGAGGTCGCGGTCATCCCGCGCATGGTCGAGGACCTGGTGGCGCCCTTCATCATGAGGAGGATCGCATGAAGACGGGCCTCGATCCCGGCATCCTGCGCCACCGGCTCTATGTCGAGGCGCCCTACGAGGTGCCCGATGGCGTCGGCGGCGTCACCCGCGCCTTCGAGACGGTCGGCCTCGTCTGGGGCCTCATCGAGCCGCTCGGCGGCACCGAGATCCTCGCCGAGGAGCGCCTCGTCCAGCGGCTGACCCACCGCATCACCCTCCGCCGCTTCGCCGGCCTCACCGCCGCCCACCGCCTGCGCAAGGGCGCGCGGCTCTTCGACATCCGCGCCATCCGCGAGGACACGCCGGCGCGGTCCTACCTGACCCTGCTCGCCGAGGAGGTCCTGCCGTGAAGCCCATCGTCACCGTCGCCTATGGCGGCCTGTCCGGAATCGGCCGCCTGCCGCGCTGGACCACGCCGTTTCTCGTGCGGCTCGCCGACCGCTTCCAGCTCTCCGCCGCCAATGAGGGCCCGCCGCTGCGCCTCGTCCCCCGGGCCGATGGCGGGCTGGCGCTGGTCGATCCGGCGGCGGACGCCTTCGCCCGGGAATATGGCGCGCTGGGTCGTCCCGCGACGCCGCGGCTCGGCCCCGCCGCCGACCGCATCCGCGGAGGCCTCGCATGAGCGCGCCCGCCTCGCTTGCGCTGCGGCGCGCGCTGCATGACGGGCTCCTCGCCCATGCCCCGCTCGTCGCCGTCCTCGGCGGGCCGAAGGTCTGGGACGAACCGCCGCGGGCCGCCACCTTTCCCTATGTGACGCTGGGCGAGGCACGCACCACCGACTGGTCCACCGGCGATGGGGTGGGCCACGAACATGCCATCACGCTGCATGTCTGGTCGCGCCAGGGCGGGCAGAGCGAGGCGCATCTGGTCGCCGGCGAGCTGGTTGCCGCGCTGGAGGCGGTGCCGCTGACGCCGGAGGGGCTCAGGCTCGTCAACCTGCGCTTCGCCACCGCCGACATCCGCCGCGAGCCGGACGGGCGCACCTGGCACGGCGTCGTGCGGTTCCGGGCCGTGACCGAGCCGGGGTGAGGGGGCTCGGCTGGTCGTTCCTCGGCCCCCTCACCCTTCCCTCTCCCCGCCGGGGAGAGGGGGCAACAGCGTCCCGCTTCATCGAGAACGGCTGTCCCTGGCACCCGCTGCCCGGACATGGCGCGACGTCGAAGTCCCCCTCTCCCCGGCGGGGAGAGGGAAGGGTGAGGGGGCGACCCGTTCACCCCGTCCGTCCCCAAAACCACCACCGGAGATCCCCATGGCCGCCCAGAAAGGCAAGGACCTGCTCGTCAAGATCGCCGATGGCGCAGGCTTCATCACCGTCGCGGGCCTGCGCTCGCGCCAGCTGCGCTTCAATGCCGAGACCGTCGATGTCACCCATGCCGAGAGCGCCGGCCGCTGGCGCGAGCTGCTCGGCGGCACCGGCGTCAAGCGCGCCTCGGTTTCCGGCTCCGGCCTGTTCCGCGACGAGGCCTCGGATGCCCTCATGCGCCAGGTCTTCTTCGACGGCGCGGTGCGCGACTTCCAGATCGTCGTGCCGGATTTCGGCACGGTCGCGGGGCCCTTCCAGATCACCGCGCTGGAATTTGCCGGCAACCACAATGGCGAGGTGACCTACGACATGGCGCTGGAAAGCGCCGGGGCGCTCACCTTCACCGCAGCCTGACGGAGACTCCCATGGCCAATGCCCGTCGCGGCGAAATCGAGGCCGAGCTCGGCGGCACGCGCCGCCGCCTCGTCCTCACCCTCGGCGCCCTTGCCGAACTCGAGGCGCATTTCGAGGCCTCCGACCTCGTCGATCTCGCCGAGCGCTTTTCGGCCGGACGCCTCGCGGCCGGCGATCTCGCCGCCATCCTCGGCGCCGGCCTGCGCGGGGCCGGCGAGGCGATCACCGACCGCGAGGTTGCGGCGCTGGATGTGGAGGGCGGGGCGGCAGGTTATGCCCGCATCGCCTCCCAACTCCTCGCCGTCACCTTCGGCGGCGGGGCGGAGGAGGGCGCCGGGCACCCTTTCGGCGAAGCCCCGAGCCCTTCCCCTGGGACGAGGTGATGCGGCTCGCCTGTGGCGTCCTCCTCTGGCCGCCCAGGGTGTTCTGGGAGGCGACGCCGCGCGAACTCGCCGCCGCGCTCGAAGGCCGCTTCGGCCGCGTCGCCGCGCCGCTCGACCGGGCGGGGCTGGAGCAACTGATGGCGGCGTTTCCGGATGGATAAGCGGCGGGACCTCCATCTGCCCCTCACCCTTCCCTCTCCCTGCGAGCGGGGAGAGGGGACCACGACGTCCTGGAGTCCCTCATCCCGCCGTGCCAGGCCCCGCCGCTGCCAGGGGAACGTGACGCTGTTGCCCCCTCTCCCCGCTCGCAGGGAGAGGGAAGGGTGAGGGGCAAGCCACCAACGCAACCGAGGAGCCCCCGATGACCGCCGTCGACACCCTCTCCGTCGAGATCACCGCCGACACCTCCGCGTTCCGCCGCGAGCTCGGCGAGGCCGACAAGCTCGCCCGCGGCTTCGGCGCCTCCATGTCGCGCGCCTTCGCCAATGCGGTGGTGAAGGGCCAGGATCTCGGCACGGTCGTCCAGTCGCTCGGCCAGCAGCTCTCGGCCATGGCCCTGCGCGCGGCAATCCGCCCCATCACCGATGGGCTCTTCTCCGGCTTCCAGGACCTGATGCTGGGGTTCCGCGGACTTGGGGACGGCATCACGGCCGAGGCCGGGCTGCTCTCGGGCCTGACACCCATGGCGCGCGGCGGCGTCGTCGCGGCGCCGACCTATTTCCCGCTGGCCGGCGGACGCACCGGCCTCATGGGCGAGCGCGGCGCCGAGGCAGTGATGCCGCTCGCCCGCACTGCTGATGGCCGCCTCGGCGTTGCCGCCGGCGGGGGCGGGGCGGCGGGCCGCCCCTCCGTCGTCGTCAATGTCACCGCCACCGATGCCGGCTCGTTCCGCCGGTCGGAGGCGGAGGTGACCGCCATGCTGGCCCGCGCGGTGGCGCGCGGCCGCCGCCAGCTCTGACGGTCCCTACCGCTCACGCTGCTTTCGACAGCAGCGCGGCGATCTGGTCGATGAGCGCGAGGCGCTCCTTCTTCAGCGTCTCGGTGACCTCGTCGGCAGCCGGCGCCAGCTGGCTGTCGATGCGGTGAATTTCGCGGTTCACCTCGTGATAGCGGTCGGCGAGCCGCGCGAAATGCGCATCCGTCTGCTTCAGGCGCGAGATGGCCGCCACCTTGTCGGGGAATTCGGCGGACAGTTCATGCGGCGTGTGGCTCACGAGGGCCTCCTCCAGTGGGATCGCCGCGATCATGGCCCGGACGCCGCCGGCGGGCCTTGTGCGAGATCAAGCGAGGAGCCCATGCCCGCCTTCCACGAGGTGACCTTCCCGCTCGACGTGGCGCTCGGCGCCACGGGCGGGCCGGAGCGGCGCACCGACATCGTCCTGCTCGGCTCCGGCCGCGAGGAGCGCAATGCCCGCTGGGCCCATTCCCGCCGCCGCTGGGATGCCGGCTACGGCGTGCGCAGCCTCGCCGCGCTCCAGGCCGTCGTCGCCTTCTTCGAGGAGCGCCGCGGCCGCCTCCACGGCTTCCGCTTCCGCGACCGGCTCGATCACGCCTCCGCTCCTGCCGGCGCGGCGCCGTCGCCCACCGATCAGCCGATCGGCACGGGCGACGGCGAGAGGCGCGTCTTCGCGCTGGTGAAATCCTATGGCACGGGCGAGAGCGCCTATGTCAGGCCTGTCGTGAAGCCCGTGGCCGGCTCGGTGCGGGTGGCGGTGGCGGGCGTCGAGACCACCGCCTTCGCCTGCGACGCGACGACCGGCCTCGTCACCTTCGACACCGCGCCGCCGCCGGGCACGGCGATCACCGCCGGCTTCCTCTTCGACGTGCCGGTGCGCTTCGACACCGACCGGCTCGACGTCAACCTCACCTCCTTCGCCGCCGGCGACATCCCCTCGATCCCCCTCGTCGAGATCAGGCCCTGACCCATGCGCACCCTGCCCCCCGGCCTGCAGGCCCGGCTCGAGACCGGCTGCACCACCCTCGCCACCGCGTGGATCCTCCGCCGCACGGATGGCGTCGTGCTCGGCTTCACCGACCATGACGCGGATCTCGTGGTGGACGGCGTCACCTGCCACGCGGCGAGCGGCTTCGATGCTTCCGCCGCGGCCGAGAAGCTCGGCTTCGCCCCCTCGGCGGCGGAGGTTGCCGGCGCATTGGTCGATGACGCCATCGCGGAGGCGGACCTGCGCGCCGGGCGCTATTACGGCGCCACGGTCGAGGTTCATTGCGTGGATTGGGAGCGCCCGGATCTCACGGTCCATCTGTCGACGCTGACGCTCGGCTCGGTCACCCGCGAGGGCAAGGCCTTCCGCGCCGAACTCCGCTCCCGCGCCAGCGCCCTCGATGTGGAGCGCGGCCGGCTCTACACGCCGCGCTGTTCGGCCGATCTCGGCGATGCGCGCTGTGGGGTGGATCTCACCGGACCGGACAGGCGAGGGGAGGCGGTGGTGGTGGCGACGGGTGAGGCAAGCCTCGTCTTGTCGGGGCTCACCCTCGATATCGACCGCCTCGCCGGAGGCCGGCTCGCGGTGACCTCCGGCGCGGCGGCCGGCTGGAGCGTCGAGATCGCCGCGGCGAGTGTCGTGAGCGGGGGCGTGCGCCTGTCGCTCTGGCAGTCGCCGCCGGAGCAGCCGGCCCCCGGCGATGCCGTCACGGTGACCATCGGCTGCGACAAGAGCTTTGCGACCTGCCGCGACCGCTTCGCCAATGCGCTGAACTTCCGCGGCTTCCCGCACATGCCCGGCATCGACCGGATCCTCTCCGTGCCGGTGCCGGGCGAGGGCGGCCATGACGGGTCGGTGGTGGGGTAGGCGGAGCGGTCCGGCCCCCTCTCCCTTCCCTCTCCCCGCCGGGGAGAGGGGGCAACAGCGTCGTGGCCCTCTGGCTTTCGTCGTGCTTGGCACGCAGGCCACCGACTATGACGCGACGTCGAAGTCCCCCTCTCCCCGGCGGGGAGAGGGAAGGGTGAGGGGGCTCTTCTCCCTCCCCTCGCGAGAGGGGAGGGCCGGGGTGGGGCTTTCAGGGCGGTGTCCTTCGATCAATGCCCCACCCTCACCCTCCCCTCTGGCGAGGGGAGGGGACTTCGACGTCGCGCCATGTCCGAGATCGTCGTGCCAAGCACAACGGTGACCGAACGGCCCGCGACGCTGTTGCCCCTCTCCCCGGCGGGGAGAGGGAAGGGTGAGGGGGCTCTTCCCGCCCTTTTGAAGCCGCTCCACCACGCCCGGCCGCCCGTTCCCCCTCAAACTCCCGGCACTCCCATGCCCACACGCACCGCCATCGTCGCCGCGGCGCGCGGCTGGATCGGCACGCCCTATCGCCATCAGGCCTCGCTCCGCGGCATCGGCTGCGACTGCCTCGGCCTCATCCGCGGCGTCTGGCGCGAGCTGATCGGCCCCGAGCCGGAACCCCCGCCGCCCTACACGCCCGACTGGGCGGAGGCCCAGGGCCGCGAAACCCTGGCGCTTGCCGCCGGCCGGCACCTCCTGGCCATCCCGCTGGCCGGCGCCAAACCCGGCGATGTCCTGCTCTTCCGCTGGCGCGAGCACCTGCCGGCCAAGCACTGCGCCATCCTTTCCGGGCCGGCCACGCTGATCCACGCCCATGACGGCGCGGCCGTCGCCGAGGTCGCCTTCGCCCCCTGGTGGCAACGCCGCATCGCCTTCGCCTTCGCCTTTCCCGATCTCGCCCCGGAGCCCGACTGATGGCCGCGCTCGTCCTCTCCTTCGCCGGTGCCGCCATCGGCGAGAGCTTCGGCGCTGCCGGCGCCATGGCCGGCCGGCTGGTCGGCGCCCTCGCGGGGGCCGTCATCGACCGCGCGCTGTTCGGCGCCCGTCCGCCAGACGGCCCGCGGCTGAAGGATCTCGATGTCCTCTCCTCCACGGAAGGTGCGCCGATCCCGCGCGTCTATGGCCGGATGCGCGTCGCCGGGCAGGTCATCTGGGCGACGAAGCTGACCGAGCACGCCTCCGGCGGCGGCAAGGGCGCGCCGCGCCAGCGGACCTACAGCTACACCGCCGATTTCGCCGTGGGGCTCTGCGAGGGGCCCATCGCCGCCATCGGCCGCATCTGGGCGGACGGCAAGGAGCTGGACCAAAAGGGCCTGACGATCCGCCTCCATCGCGGCACCGAGGACCAGCCGGCCGATCCGCTCATCGTCGCCAAAGAGGGCGCAGGGCAAGCGCCGGCCTATCGCGGCCTCGCCTATGTGGTCTTCGAGCAATTGCCGCTCGACGCCTTCGGCAGCCGTATCCCGCAGCTCACCTTCGAGGTGGTGCGGCCGGTCGGCCGGCTGGAGACCATGGTGCGCTCGCTGGTGGTCATCCCCGGCGCCACCGAATTCGGCTACGAGCCGGGCATCCATGCCCGCGATTTCGGCTATGGCCGGTCCGCACCCGAGACGCGCCACACGACGCGCGATGGTGCGGATTTTTCCCTCGCGATGAATGACGCGCAGGCGCTCTGCCCGAACCTTCGATCGGTCTCGCTGGTGGTGGCCTGGTTCGGCGACGACCTGCGCGCCGGCACCTGCACCATCCGCCCCTGCGTGGAGCGCCGCGACAAGGCGGTGACCGGTTTGGACTGGAGCGTGGCGGGCGAGGGCCGGGCCACGGCCCGCCTCGTCAGCGAGGTGGACGGCCGCTCCGCCTTTGGCGGCTCGCCCTCCGACGCCACCGTCATCCGCGCCATCCGCGACCTGAAGGCGCGCGGGCTGAAGGTGACGCTGATCCCCTTCGTCATGATGGATGTCCCGCCTGGCAACGCGCTGGCCGATCCCTGGACCGGCGCGGCGTCCCAGCCGCCCCATCCCTGGCGCGGCCGCATCACCGTGACGCCTGCGCCGGGCCGGCCCGGTTCGCCGGACGGGAGCATGGCTTCGGCGAGCGAGATCGCGGCCTTCCTCGGCACCGCCGCGGCGAGCCATTTCGCTGTCACCGGCGAGGCCGTCGCCTATGCCGGCCCGGCCGAATGGCGCTACCGCCGGTTCGTCCTCCATCTCGCTGCCCTCGCCAAGGCGGCCGGCGGCGTCGAGGCCTTCGCCATCGGCTCGGAAATGCCCGGACTGACGCGGGTGAGGGGCGCGACCGGCCATCCCTTCGTTGCCGGGCTTGTCGATCTCGCGGCCGAGGTGAAGGTGCTGCTGCCAGATGCGACCGTGACCTATGCCGCCGACTGGACCGAATATGGCGGACAGGCCCGCGGCGCCGATCTCGACTTCCCGCTCGATCCGCTTTGGGCGAGCGAGGCGATCGGTGCGGTCGGCATCGACTGGTACGCCCCGCTCGACGACCGCCGCGACGACACGCCGGGCTCTCCTTACGACCGCGAGGCGCTGGGGGCGGGCCTTGCCGCTGGCGAGGGCTTCGACTGGTACTACGCCTCCGATGCGGACCGCAGCGCCGGCACACGCACGCCCAT
The DNA here is from genome assembly GCF_003046185.1 of Phreatobacter oligotrophus. Lineage (NCBI taxonomy): Bacteria > Pseudomonadati > Pseudomonadota > Alphaproteobacteria > Hyphomicrobiales > Phreatobacteraceae > Phreatobacter > Phreatobacter oligotrophus. Next base: position 39,053 of record NZ_PZZL01000002.1, on the reverse strand, counting down.
CACCGACGGTCTCGGCAAGCCCTGGGTTCATCGCCAGAAGGACCTGCTCTCCTGGTGGTCGAACGAGCACCGGCCGCGCACCGGCGGGGTGGAAGGGGCGGCGACCGCCTGGGTGCCGAAGTCGAAGCCGATCTGGCTGACCGAACTGGGTTTCCCGGCGGTGGACCGCGGCGCGAACCGCCCCTCGGTCTTCCCCGATCCGAAATCCAGCGAAAGCGGCCTGCCACCCTTCTCCAACGGCGACCGCGATGACCTGATCCAGCGCCGCGCGCTCGAAGCCGTGCTCGGCCGGCTCGATCCCGCCTTCGATGCCGGGGAGGCGGCGATCCCCATCTCGCCGCTCTATGGCGGGCCGATGGTCGACCCGGCGCGCATCGCGCTCTGGGCCTGGGATGCCCGCCCCTGGCCGGCCTTCCCTCGCGCCACCGACGCCTGGGCCGATGGTCCCAACTGGGAGACCGGCCATTGGCTCACCGGCCGGCTTGGCGCAGCCCCCGTCGGCGATCTCATCGCCGCAGTGCTGGGCGAGTACGGCGTCGCGGTCAGCGAGGCGACGCCGGTGGAAGGCGTGCTCGACGGCTTCTCCATCGACCGCCCCATGACGGCGCGTGATGCGGTGGAGGGCCTTGCCCGCGCCTTCAGCGTCGAGATCCGCGACACCGCCGCCGGTCTCGTGCTCGACGGCCGGCCCAGGCCGCCGGTGGCGGTGCTCTCAACCGCCGACCTCGTGGAGGACGGCGATACGCCGCCGGTCTCGCTCACCCGCAGCGAGACCGAGGACCTGCCGGCCGAGCTCTCCATCGCCTTCGCCGAGACCGCGGCCGACTACCGCGCCTCCGCCGTGACCAGCCGTCGCCTTGCCGGCGGCGGTCGCCGCGTCTCGGGCCTGTCGCTCTCGGCGGCGGGGGAGGGCGGCGACATGACGCTGCGCGCCGAGGCGCTGCTCCACCGGCTCTGGGTGGCGCGGGACCGCGCCGCCTTCGCCCTGCCGCCCTCGCGCCTCGCGCTGGAGCCGGGCGATGTCATCGGCGTCGTCGCGGGCGGGGAGACCCGGCCGATGCGGCTTTCGACACTGGAAGGCGGGCTGATGCGGCGCGCCGAGGCCATCGGCCATGCCGCGCCTGTGCGCGCCCGGCGCCCGCCGCCTCTGGACCGCAGCTATGCCATCGCCAAGGCGGAAGGCCCGCCCGCCGTCGCCGTCCTTGCCCTGCCGCCGCTCGCCGAAACGGGCGATCCGCCGCTGCTGCACATGGCGGTCGCCGCCGACCCCTGGCGCGGGCCCTATACGATCTGGCGGGGCGGCGACGGGCTCGGCGACGAGGCCGTGGCGAGCCTGTCGCGGCCCTCGCTGATGGGCCGGACCAGTACGGCGCTGCCCGCGGGCCGGCCGTGGATCTGGAATCGCCGCGCCTCCGTCACCGTCGAACTCGTCACCGGCGCGCTGTCCGGCCAGCCCGAGACGGCGGTGCTCGGAGGGGCCAATGCCCTGGCGCTCCACCATCCCGGCGAGGGCTGGGAGGTGCTGCAGTTCCGCGATGCCGAGCTGGTGGCCGAGCGCACCGTCCGGCTCGGCTGCCTGCTGCGCGGCCAGCGCGGCACCGAGCATCTCGCCGGCGCCGTCGCGGCGGGAGCGGAGGCCGTTCTGCTGTCGGGCCCGCTCACGCCGCTCGTCACCGACCTCGACCTCGTCGGGCGGGAGTTCCGCTACCGCGTCGGGTCCTCGACGCTGCTCGCGGCCGATCCGGCCGTGGCAGAGGTGACGGCCACCGCCGACCTGACCGCGCTCAGGCCCTTCGCGCCGGTCCAGCCGCGGGCGCGCCGCACCGCCAGCGGCATCGCCATCAGCTGGATCCGCCGCACCCGCCTCGGCGGCGACGGCTGGGACCTCGCGGAGATCGGTCTTGGCGAGGCGAGCGAGCGCTATCGCCTCGTCATCCGCGATGCGGCCGGCGCCGCGCGCCGCACGGTCGAGACCAACGAACCGGCCTTTCTCTATGCCAGCGCCGCCGAACTCGCCGATTTCGGCTCGGCCCTCACCGCCATCCGCCTCTCCATCGCCCAGCTCTCCGCCGTCGCCGGCGAGGGACGGGCGCTGGAGGCGGTGCTGCCGCTCTGACCCATCCACTACAGGGAGATTGCCATGTCCGACCTCGATACCGACCTCACCGGTTTCCGCCTCGCGCCGATCCTCGCCAGCCGCACCGTCTGGTCGAGCCTCGTCGGCATGGGCTGCTTCGTCGGCTCCATCGCCGGCGTGCACACCGAACTGATCGACCAGGGCGCGCTGGCCGAGGCGCTGCTCCAGGCGGCCACCGCCCTCGGCTTCGTCGGGTCGATCGTCTTTCGCGTCGTTGCGACGCGCAAACTCGCGCCCTGATTGCAGAATGGATGAACGCCCATTCATCGGGGGTTCAGACCGGCGGGCTAGGGTCGGGGCTCACCCTCGACCCGGTCCGTTTCCCGATGACGCTGGTCCGCCGCACTGCTCTCGCCGTCGCCTCGCTCGCCCTCTGGGCGGCGCCGGCGCTCGCCGACGACCAGTGCCTGACGCCGGCCGAGCGCCGGGTGGCGGTCTCCTCCGGCCAGGCCATCCCGCTCGCCCAGGCCCAGCGGGCGCTGCGCCCCGAGCATCGCGGCGAGGTGCTGCAGGCGCGCCTCTGCCGCGCCGATGCCGGAATGGTCTACCTGCTGACAGTGATGGCGCGCCATGGCAAGGTCGTCCGCGTGCGCATCGATGCGAAGAGCGGCCAGATCGTCCAGGTCCGCTGACGCCGCGCCCGAGCCTTTCAGGAGACTTCAGCCTTGCGCCTGCTCGTCGTCGAGGACGATCCCGACCTCAACCGCCAGATCACCACCGCCCTGACCGACGCCGGCTATGTCGTCGACCGCGCCTTCGACGGCGAGGAGGGCTATTATCTCGGCGACAGCGAACCCTATGACGCCATCGTCCTCGATATCGGCCTGCCGAAGATGGACGGCATCTCCGTGCTCGAGCAGTGGCGCCGTTCAGGCCGCACCATGCCTGTGCTCATCCTTACAGCCCGCGACCGCTGGTCCGACAAGGTGCAGGGCTTCGATGCCGGCGCCGACGACTATGTGCCGAAGCCCTTCCACATGGAGGAGGTCCTCGCCCGCCTGCGCGCCCTGCTGCGCCGCGCCGCCGGCCAGGCCACCAACGAATTCACCTGCGGCCCGGTCCGCCTCGACGCCCGGGCGGGGCGCGTCACCGTCGACGGCAACCCGGTGAAGCTGACCTCCCACGAGTACCGGCTGCTCGCCTACCTGATGCACCAGCAGGGCAAGGTGGTCTCCCGCACGGAGCTGGTCGAGCACATCTACGACCAGGATTTCGACCGCGATTCCAACACGATCGAGGTCTTCATCGGCCGCCTGCGCAAGAAGCTCGGCGTCGAGGTGATCCAGACCGTCCGCGGCCTCGGCTACATCCTCCAGCCGCCGCCGGCCGCCGCGGGCGGCTGACATGGCGACAGCGCCCCGCGCGCCGTCGCTGGCGCGGCGCCTCATCCTCCTGGCGCTCGCCTTCGCGCTCGTCCTGCTGACGCTGACGGGCTTCGTCCTCGCCACCGTCAACCGCGCCTCCGTCGAGCGCGGCTTCGACCGCCGCCTCGGCGTCTATGTGAAGCTGCTCATCGCCGACCTTGCCGGCGCGGTGGATGATTCGCAGATCGTCGTCGGCGCCAATCTCGGCGAGCCGCTGTTCGAGCTGCCGCAATCTGGCTGGTACTGGCAGATCATCCGCACCGATGCCGGCCGCAACGAGGTGCGCGCCTCGCGCTCGCTCTTCGACGGCCGCCTGCCGGCCCTCGGCCCCGAGGCGGTGGCGGACGGGCCGACCCGCTCGCGCGAGGGCTATCTCGACGGGCCGAACAATGTGCGCCTGCGCGCCGTCGAACGCACCATCGAGCTCGGCGAGGACGGCGATTTCACCGTGCTGGTGGCCGGTCCCGCCGAGGACATCGCGGTGGCGGTGCGCGAATTCACCCTGACGCTGGTCGGCACCCTGCTGCTGCTGGCGGTGGGCATGGCGGGCGCAGCCCTCCTGCAGGTGCGCGTCGGCCTGCAGCCGCTGCAGACGCTGGTCGGCGGCCTCACCGCCATCCGCAAGGGCGAGCAGGACCACCTCGCCGGCGCCTTCCCCGTCGAGATCGCGCCGCTCGCCCGCGAGGTCAACGCGCTGATCGACACCAACCGCGAGATCGTCGAGCGCTCCCGCACCCATGTCGGCAATCTCGCCCATGCGCTGAAGACGCCGCTCTCGGTCATCCAGAACGAGGCGGCGGGCCGCGCCGATCCGCTTGCCGCCAAGGTGGTCGAGCAGGCGCAGATCATGCGCGAGCAGGTGAACCACCATCTCGATCGCGCCCGCGCCGCCGCCCGCGCCCGCGTCGCCACCACCCTCGTCCCCGTCGAGGAGGTGGTGGGGGGCCTCGCCCGCACCATGCAGAAGATCCATCGGGATCGCGACCTCGCGGTGGATGCCGAGATCCCCGCCGACGTGACCTTCCGCGGCGAACGCAACGACCTCGAGGAAATGGTCGGCAACCTCGTCGACAATGCCTGCAAATGGGCCGCCTCCCGCGTCGTGGTGACCGCCGCCCGCGAGGAGAGCCCGACCGCGGCCGACCGCGCCTTCTTCACCATCGTCGTCGACGATGACGGGCCGGGCCTCACCGCCGAGCAGCGCGCCACGGTCGGCCGGCGCGGCAAGCGGCTCGATGAGACCAAGCCCGGCTCCGGCCTCGGCCTGTCCATCGTCTCCGAGCTCGCCGGGCTCTATGGCGGCGGGCTCACCCTCGATGCCGCGCCGACCGGCGGCCTCAGGGCCGTGCTCCGCCTGCCGGCGGTGTGAGGGTACGCCCCCAATTCGCCCAAATCCGCTGGACAGTGTCGCGCGTTTTCCGGCGGCCTCCGCCGCCTTGCAGCAACGGACACTCTCCATGAAGCTTCGCCTCGTCGCCGCCACCGTCCTGATCGGCCTCACGGTCGCCGGATGCGAGACCCGCGAGCAGGGCGGCACCGCCGTCGGCGCCGTGGCCGGCGCCCTCATCGGCTCGCAGTTCGGCGGTGGCCCCGGTGAGCGGCTCGCCGCCGGCCTTGCCGGTGCGGCCATCGGCGGCCTGATCGGCAATGCCATCGGCCGCGACCTCGACGCCCAGGACCGCCGCCGCGCCTACGAGGCCGAGCAGGTCGTCTGGGTCGAGGGCCGCCGCTCCGAATGGCGCTCGGAAAAGGCCTATGGCTATGTCGAGCCGGGCCGGACCTATTACCGCGGCGCCACCTACTGCCGCGAATATACCCACACGATCTATATCGGCGGCCGTCCGCAGACCGCCGTCGGCACCGCCTGCCGCAATCCGGACGGCAGCTGGACGCCGGTGGGCTGAGGCCCGCGGCAGGCCGTCGCAGCGGGTCCGCCGGGTGTCCGGCGGGCTCGTGGTCGCCACCACTTTTTAACGCCCCGGCGTTAACGTGGCAGGCCCATGACTGACGCCGCCGCGGTCAAATCAATAGCCGACAGTCCAGCCGCTCCGTCCGCGATGGAGCGCTTGCGGGACTATCTGTCTGCGCTTCCCGAGGCCGCCAAGCAGCTGCTCTCCGCCGAGATCGCCCGGGCCCGCGCCCGCGGCGATGACGTGCCCGGAGGCGATCTCATCCTCGCCGCCCTCGGCGCCGCAGCCCCCGCGGCCAAGCCCGCTGCACCGGCCGCGCCCGCCGAGCGGCCCGACGCCACGCCGCGCTTCCTGTTCCGGCCGCTCGAGCCCTTCCTCATCGACGAGCGGCTGGAAACCAAGTGCCGCGGCCGCATCATGCGTGGCTCGCTGTCGTCGATCTGGACCTATTTCAAGCGCGACCTGCAGCCGGACGCCATGGCCGAGCTGGAGCGGGTGGCGCGCGCTGCCGAGGATGGTGGCGACGAGGCGCCCGTCGCCTCGGCCATCGCCCAGGCCCTGCCGACGCTCGCCGCCGCCGCGAAGGCGGCCCTCGACCTCGCCGCGAGCAGCGAGCAGGAGAGGAAGCGCCTCACCGTCCGCCTCGGCGATGACCGGGTGAAGGAGGACCTCGTCGACATCCTCGCCATCCTCGCCGAGCAGCAGGTCATCGCGGGGTCGGTCTCCAAGGCGCCGAACGGCATCAAGAACCTCGCCGACGAAGGCCTTGCCAATGCCCGGGCCATGCTCGAGCCCATCGCCACCCATCGGCCCCAGGCGCTGCCCTACTGCCTCGCCCTGCTGCAGAACCGGCTGGTGCAGCGGGCGCAGCTCGCAAGGCTCGCCGTGCTGGTCGCCGAGAGCGACGACCCCGTGAAGATCGCCGCGACCCCCTACAAGGCGGCGGTGGACCTGGTGATCGCCGATATCGAGCGGGCGACGCAGCGCATCTCGCGGGCGCTGAAGGAGGGCAATGGCGAACGAGCCCAGGCCGGCATCAAGGAATTCCACGATTCGATCCGCTCGCTGCGCACGGACATGAGCCTCGTCGGGGACGGCGTCTGGCAGAAGCGGCTCGGCAAGCTGCGCGCCGACCTGTCCGGCCTTCTGTCGGCGCAGATCGAGAACCTGCCGGGCGAGGTGCGTCGCGTCCTGCGCCCGCGCCAGAAGTCGGACCATGCGATGGCCCCGCTCAGCGAGGAGACCGTGCAGGAGATCGAGGCCCGCCTCGACCTGCTGATCTGCTGCCGCAACCATGCCTCCGAGATCGCGCTGAACGAGATCACCTCCCGCGTCTTCTCGGAGATCCAGGGCTATCTCGACCCGACCCTGACGCAGCTGATGGACAGCATCCGCGCTGCCCCCGACACCGATCGCGAGCTGAAGATCAGCCAGATCGAGGCGGCCGTGCGGTTCTCGGCCCGCATTTTCGGCCAGAGCTACGCCCAGCTGCTGCAGAAGGCCGCCGACGTTGCCATCGCCTCCGGCAAGGCCGCCCGCTGAGGGTCCGCACGCCCTTGCGCCACATCAAATCCCGCTGAGCGCGACAACCCGGACGTTGTGGCCGGATGGGGTGCTGGTCTAATTGGGATCATTCCAAGTAGGGTGGCGTCACGGTTTGGCCCCCCGCTGAACCCCATACACGGGACGTCGTCGCAGTCCATGGACGGTTCTATCGGCATCTGGCTCGCGATCGCGGCCATGACCTGCGCCGCGGTCTTCGCCGTTCTCATTCCCCTGTCGCGACGCACCGCGGGCGGCGCCGATGCCCGTGATGTCGCCGTCTACAAGGATCAGCTCGCCGAGGTCGACCGCGATGCCGCCGCCGGCCTGATCGGTCCGGCCGAGGCGGAAGCGGCCCGCATCGAGGTCTCCCGCCGTCTCATCGCCGCCGCTGAACGGGCCGGCGCCGCGGGCACGTCCGGCGAGGGCACGTCGCGCCGCCGCCGGATCGCCGCCGTCGCCGCCATCATCGTCGTCCCCGCCGTCGCGGCGCTGACCTATGGCCTGCGCGGCCAGCCCGGCTATCCCGCCCAGCCGCTCGCCGAGCGCCAGCGCGCCGCCCCGCAGCAGGGTGATCTCGCCACCCTCATCGGCCGCATCGAGGCCCATCTCGCCGCCAATCCCGAGGATGGCCGCGGCTGGGAGGTGGTCGCCCCCGTCTATCTGCGCATGGGTCGCCTCCCCGATGCGGTGCGTGCCTATTCCAATGCCATGCGCCTGCTCGGCGTGACCGCCGACCGGCAGGCCGATCTGGCGGAGGCGCAGACCATCGCCGCCGGCGGCGTCGTCAGCGCCGAGGCCAAGGCCGGCTTCGAGCGGGCGCTCGCCCTCGGGCCCGGCCATCCCAAGGCTGGCTATTTCCTTGGCCTCGCCGCCGAACAGGATGGCAAGCCCGAGGAGGCCAAGGCCCAGTGGACGCGGATGATCGGCGAGGCGCCGGCCGATGCGCCCTGGCTCGGACTGCTGCGCTCGGAGATCGCCCGCCTCGGCGGCACGCCCCCGGCAGCTGTCGCCGCCCCGGCGCCTGCCGCGACGCCCGGTGCCGCGCAGATTCGCGCCATGGTCGACGGCCTCGCCCAGCGCCTCGCCGCCGATGGCTCGGATTTCGACTCTTGGCTGCGGCTGGTTCGCTCCTATGTGGTTCTCGGAGAGGGCGACAAGGCCCGCGAGGCCGCGGCCAGCGCCCGGCGTCTCTTCGCCGCGGAACCTGAGAAGATCGCCCGCCTCGACAGTCTGGTGAACGAACTGGGGATCGGTGGATCATGACGACGATCGGCACGCCCGCGCCCGCCTCCCGCGGCATGACGCGCAAGCAACGCCGGCTGGTCCTGATCAGCCTCGCCCTTGGCGTGCTCGGCCTCGCCGCCGGCCTCGTGCTCTATTCGCTGTCGGGCTCCATCACCCTGTTCCAGTCGCCCACCGACGTGGTGGAGAAGAACCTCCAGCCCGGCACGCGCATGCGGCTCGGCGGCCTCGTCGAGGGCGGCTCGGTCCGCCGCGGCGAGAACATGGAGGTGGCCTTCGCCGTGACCGATGGGCGCACCACCATCCCCGTCACCTATCGCGGCATCCTCCCCGACCTGTTCCGCGAGGGGCAGGGCGTCGTGACCGAGGGCGTGCTCGGGCCCGACCGGTCCTTCCGCGCCGACAGCGTGCTGGCGCGGCACGACGAGAACTACATGCCGAAGGAAGTGGCCGACAGCCTGAAGCGGCAGGGCCACTGGAAGCCGGGCGACCCCGCGCCCAACCCCAACGCCCCTGCGAGGCAGCGCTGATGTCCCCCGAGATCGGTCACTATGCCCTCGTCCTGGCCCTTGCCCTGGCGCTGATCCAGTCGATCGTCCCCATCTGGGGGAGCCGCAAGGGTGACGCGACGCTCATGGCCACCGCCCCCTCCGTGGCGCTCGGCCAGTTCGCCTTCGTGACGCTGTCCTTCGCCGTCCTGACCCACGCCTATCTCGTCTCGGATTTCTCGGTCGAGAACGTCTATCTCAACAGCCATTCGACCAAGCCGCTGATCTACAAGATCTCCGGCGTCTGGGGGAACCACGAGGGCTCGATGCTCCTCTGGGTGGTCATCCTCACCCTGTTCTCCGCCCTCGTCGCGCTGTTCGGCCGCAACCTGCCGCTGTCGCTGAAGGCCAATGTGCTGGCCGTGCAGGGCTGGGTGACGGTCGCCTTCCTCGTCTTCATCCTGAAGACCTCCAACCCCTTCGCCCGGCTCGCGCCCGCCCCCTTCGAGGGCCGTGACCTCAACCCGCTCCTGCAGGATGTCGGCCTCGCGATCCATCCGCCGCTGCTCTATCTCGGCTATGTCGGCTTCTCGATGTCCTTCGCCTTCGCCGTCGCTGCGCTGATCGACGGCAAGATCGACGCCGCCTGGGCCCGCTGGGTCAGGCCCTGGACGCTGGTCGCCTGGATCTTCCTCACCGCCGGCATCTCCATGGGCTCCTACTGGGCCTATTACGAGCTCGGCTGGGGCGGCTGGTGGTTCTGGGACCCGGTCGAGAATGCCTCGCTCATGCCCTGGCTCGCCGGCACGGCGCTGCTCCACTCCGCCATCGTCATGGAAAAGCGCGAGGCGCTGAAGGTCTGGACGGTGCTGCTCGCCATCCTCACCTTCTCGCTCTCGCTGCTCGGCACGTTCCTCGTCCGCTCCGGCGTACTGACCTCGGTCCACGCCTTCGCGGTGGATCCCGAGCGCGGCGTCTTCATCCTCGCCATCCTCGTCGCCTTCATCGGCGGCTCGCTGGCGCTCTATGCCTGGCGCGCGCCGCTCCTCAAGCAGGGCGGGCTCTTCGCCCCCGTCTCGCGCGAGGGTGCGCTGGTCTTCAACAACCTCTTCCTCACCGCCTCCTGCGCGGCGGTCCTCGTCGGCACGCTCTATCCGCTGGCGCTGGAGACGCTGACCGGGGCCAAGATCTCGGTCGGCCCGCCCTTCTTCAACTGGACCTTCGGGCCGCTCATGGTGCCGCTGGTCATCGCCATGACCTTCGGGCCGCTGCTCGCCTGGAAGCGCGGTGACCTGCTCGCGGTGGCGCAGCGCCTGACGCTCGCCCTCGTCGTCGGCATCGCCGCCATCGTTGTGACCTATGCCGTGACCACCGGCGGGCCGGTGCTCGCGCCGCTCTTCGTCGGCCTCGCCGCCTTCATCGTCGTCGGCGCCATGGTGGACATCGCCGAGCGCATCCAGCTCTTCCGCGCTCCCGCGTCCGTCAGCTTTGCCCGCGCCCGCGGCCTGCCGCGCGCCGCCTGGGGCACGGCGGTGGCCCATGCCGGCGTCGGCGTCATGCTGCTCGGGATCGTCGGCGAGACCGCCTACAAGCAGGAGACCATCGTGCAGATGCGGCCGGGCGACAGCGTCCAGGTCGCCGGCTACGACCTGACGCTCCAGGCCCTCGTGCCGATCCAAGGCCCGAACTACCGCGACCTGGTCGCCCGCCTGCAGGTGCGCGAGGGCGGCGTTCCGGTCGGCACGATGGAACCGGCGAAGCGCCTCTACACCGCCCGCAACATGCCGACGACCGAGGCCGCGCTGAAGACCCGCGGCGTCTCCCAGCTCTATGTCTCGCCGGGCGACGCCACCGCCGATGGCTCCATCGCCATGCGCTTCTTCTACAAGCCGATGGTGCTGCTCATCTGGATCGGCACGCTGGTGATGATGCTCGGCGGCATGCTGTCACTCTCCGACCGGCGCCTGCGCGTCGGTGCGCCCAAACCCTCGGCCCGCCGTGCGGCGGCCGTGCAGGCGGCGGAGTGAGGCCGATGCGGCGCTTCGCGCCCCTTGCCGCGCTGGTGCTGGCGCTGGCCGCCACCGCGCCGGCCCATGCCGTGCTGCCGAGCGAGCGGCTCGCCGATCCGGCGCTGGAGCAGCGCGCCCGCAATCTCAGCCAGGACCTGCGCTGCCTCGTCTGCCAGAACCAGTCGATCGACGACAGCGACGCCCAGCTCGCCCGCGACCTGCGCGTCCTCGTCCGCGAGCGGCTGAAGGCCGGCGACAGCGATGCCCAGGTGATGGACTTCCTCGTCGCCCGCTACGGCGAGTTCGTGCTGCTCCGCCCGCGCTTCGCCTGGCACACGCTGGTGCTCTGGGGCGCGCCGCTGATCTTCCTCGCCGGCGGCGGGCTCTATCTGCTGCTCGCCGCGCGTCGACGCCGGGTGGCGCCGGCCGCGGGCGTCACGCCGCTCTCCGATGAGGAAAAGGCGCGGCTCGCCGCGGCGTTGAAGGCTGAGGGTTGAGGTCCTGTCTTTCGCGGCAGGCCTTTCCGTTGCACCTCCGTCACCCCCGGCGAGGCCCAAAGCGAGATGCGAACGCATCTTGCGTTCGCTCGATGCTTTGAGGCCGAGGGAAGGGGGTCCAGGAGCCGAACGCGAGACCTAGTGGGCCTCTTGTCACGACTTCGGCCTTCAGCCCTGCGGCCCCTGGATCCCCTTCCCCTCGCTGCGCTCGGCCGGGGATGACGGCAAGGAAACGGCGCGCTCGAGGAGCCTGACCTGCCGGCCTGCGGAGTTTAGCGGCCGAACGACGGCGGTGCCCTTCCGCCCACCCCCACCCCACCTTACGAAGATGTAATGCGCCCGACAGGGTCGCGTAATCTGCCCTGCTCCATGGTGCTGCCATACACGGACGCAATCCCGTGTCCCGGCTTCCCCCCACGGAGACTGTCGCATGACATCCCCCACCAAGACCCCCGGCGCCCGCATCCGTGCCGCCCTGCTCGGCACCGTCGCCATCGCCGCCGTCGGCGCCGGCATCGTCGCCTGGCAGCCCGCCCGCGCGCCCTTCGTCGCGAGCGCCACCGCCCAGGGCGTCCAGACCGCGCCCATGTCCTTCGCCGATGTCGTCGAGCGGGTGAAGCCCGCCGTCGTCTCCGTCCGCGTCACCCAGGCCGCCCCGCAGGCGATGAACTATCGCGAGCTGCCGGGCATGGGCGAGGACGAGAACGGCGACATGGAGCGCTTCATGCGCCGCTTCGGCGAGCAGTTCCGCAACGACCCGCGCTTCGGCGGCCCCCGCGGCGGCCAGGGCCCGCAGCGCGGCGGCCCGCGCGCCATGTCGCAGGGCTCCGGCTTCTTCATCTCGGCCGATGGCTTCATCGTCACCAACAACCATGTGGTCCGCGGCGCGACCGAGGCCGACGTGGTCCTCGATGACGGCCGCACCGTGAAGGCTCGCGTCGTCGGCACCGACGAGCGTACCGACCTCGCCCTGCTCAAGGCCGAGGGCCGTGACTTCCCCTTCGTCGCCTTCGCCCGCAATGCCCCGCGCATCGGCGACTGGGTGCTGGCCGTCGGCAATCCCTTCGGCCTCGGCGGCACGGTGACCGCCGGCATCGTCTCGGCCCGCGGCCGCGACATCGGCTCCGGTCCCTATGACGATTTCATCCAGATCGACGCGGCGGTGAACCGCGGCAATTCCGGCGGCCCGACCTTCAACGTCAATGGCGAGGTGATCGGCGTGAACACCGCGATCTTCTCGCCCTCGGGCGGCAATGTCGGCATCGCCTTCGCCATTCCCTCCGAGACGACGCAGAACGTCGTCGCGGCGCTGCGCGACGGCGGTTCGGTCCAGCGCGGCTGGATCGGCGTGCAGATTCAGGGCCTCACGCCCGAGATCGCCGAGAGCCTGCGGCTGACCAAGCCGGAAGGTGCGCTCGTCGCCGGCATCCAGCCGGGCAGCCCGGCCGCCGCCAGCGACCTGAAGCCCTCCGACGTCATCGTCTCGGTCGACGGCCAGCCGGTGAAGGACGCCCGGGAACTCACCCGCCGCATCGGCGCGGCCCGTCCCGGCACCACGGTGCGCCTCGGCGTCATCCGTGACGGCGCCGAGCGCAATGTCGGCCTCACCCTCGGCCGCCTGCCGGGCGAGGGCCAGATGGCCGCCCTCCAGGACGGCCGCCGCGATCGCCGCTCGGATGCCGCCCCCGAGGCCAATCCGACCGGCCCGCGCCTCGGCCTCTCGGTCGAGCCGGCCGGGCGCGGCCAGGGCCTGGTCGTGACGGAGGTCGATCCCAGCGGTCCCGCCGCCCAGCGCGGCATCCGTCCGGGCGACGTCATCCTCGACGTCGCGGGCCGCTCGGTGTCCTCGCTCCGCGACGTGCGGGAGGCCCTCGGCGCCGCCCGCGCCGACGGACGCCGCTCCGCGCTGATCCGCCTGCGCTCTGGCGAGGGCCAGCGCTTCGTCGCCATCCCGCTTGATCCGGGCTGACGATTTTCTCCCGCCGGCGTCGAACCTTTTCGGCGCCGGCCGCCACTCACGAGGGATCCCGGTGGCAACCCCAGTCGCCCCCCGCTGCCGGGATCCTCTCGCGCGGGGCGGTCGGTCACCATGCCGGCCGCCCCGTTTTTGCGTGGCCGTGAGCCGCATCGCCGTCTCGCAAAGCGCCCGAGGGGCCGTGTAACATGCCGACCATGCGCATCCTGATCATCGAGGACGACCGCGAAGCCGCGTCCTATCTCACCAAAGCCTTCCGCGAGGCCGGGCATGTGGCCGACCACGCCGCCGATGGCGAGGATGGCCTCGCCATGGCGCTGGACGGCCCCTACGACGTGCTCATCGTCGATCGCATGCTGCCGAAGAAGGACGGCCTCTCCGTCATCGGCGAGCTGCGCGCCGCGGGCCGCGAGACGCCCGTGCTCATCCTCTCCGCGCTCGGCCAGGTCGATGACCGCGTGAAGGGCCTGCGCGCCGGCGGCGACGACTACCTGCCGAAGCCCTATTCCTTCTCCGAGCTGCTCGCCCGCGTCGAGGTGCTCGCCCGCCGCCGCTCCTCCGCCGGCGCGCCGGAGACCGTCTATCGCGTCGCCGATCTCGAGCTCGACCGCCTGTCGCATCGCGTCAGCCGCGGCGGCGAGGACATCATCCTCCAGCCGCGCGAGTTCCGCCTGCTCGAATACCTGATGAAGAATGCCGGGCAGGTGGTGACCCGCACCATGCTGCTGGAGCACGTGTGGGACTATCACTTCGATCCGCAGACCAACGTCATCGACGTCCATGTCTCGCGGCTGAGGTCCAAGATCGACAAGGGCTTCGAGCGGCCGCTGATCCACACCATCCGCGGCGCCGGATATACGGTGCGCCCGTGACGGCGGCGGCCCCTCCGCGGCCCGCCGGACCCATCCGGCGGCGCCTGTCCGGCATGCGGTCGCTGCTGTCGACGACCGCCTTCAAGATCATCGCGGCCTATCTTTTCATCTTCGTCCTCTTCGCCGGCTTCGTCATCGGCTGGCTGGGCTTTGCCACCCAGCGCCAGCTCACCGACCAGCTCACCGAGACGATTACCGCCGAGGTGAGGGGCCTTGCCGAGCAATATGCCATCGGCGGCATCCGCCGGCTCGTCGACGTGGTGGAGGAGCGCGGCAACCGGCCCGGCGCCTCGCTCTATCTCGTCGCCACCTTCTCCGGCGTGCCCATTGCCGGGAATATCGGCGACCTGCCATCGGGCACCCTCGGCCGTCCGGGCTGGATCGAGACCGACTATCGCCGCGCCGGCGAGAGCGCCACCGACCGGCCGCACCGCGCCATCGCCCAGGTCTTCGGACTTCCCGGCAATTTCCGCCTTCTCGTCGGCCGCGACCTCGAGGACCGCGACCGGATGCGCGACATCTTTGGCCGCGGCTTTCGCATGTCGCTGCTCGTCGCGCTGGTGCTTGGCCTGCTCGGCGCCTATTTCGTCACGCGGCGTGTCCTGAAGCGCGTCGACGCCATGACCGACATGTCCCGCCGCATCATGGATGGCGACCTCACCGGGCGCCTGCCGACCGGCGGCTCGCGGGACGAGCTCGACCGCCTTGCCGGCTCGGTCAATGACATGCTCGGCCGCATCGAGGCGCTGATGGCCGGCATGAAAGAGGTCTCCGACAACATCGCCCACGACCTCAAGACGCCGCTGACCCGCCTGCGCAACAAGGCGGAGGAGGCCCTGCGCGGCGAGGCCTCCGACGAGGCTTATCGCACGGCTCTCACCGGCATCATCGAGGAATCCGACGGGCTCATCCGCACCTTCAACGCCCTGCTGATGATCGCCCGCGCCGAAGCCGGCAACCAGCGCGAGGGCATGGGGCCGGTGGACCTCGGCGAGATCGCCCGCGGCGTCGGCGAACTCTACGAGCCCGTCGCCGATGAGGCGGGCGTCACGCTTACAGTCGCCGCCGGGCCCATGCCGGTCACCGGCAGCCGCGAACTGCTCAGCCAGGTCATCGCCAATCTCGTCGACAACGCCGTGAAATATGGCCGCGTCGAGGGCCAGGCGGGCGAGGTCACGGTCACCGTCGCGGCGGAGGGGACGGAGGCCGTGCTTACCGTCGCCGACCGCGGCCCCGGCATCGCCGATGCCGATCGCGGCCGGGTGCTCGACCGTTTCGTGCGGCTGGAGACCAGCCGTTCGCGCCCCGGATCGGGCCTCGGACTGTCGCTGGCGGCGGCGGTGGCGCGCCTCCATGGCGGCTCCATCGCCCTCGGTGACAATCAGCCGGGTTTGAAGGTCACGCTGCGTCTGCCAAGGTCGGCCGATGACCCGCGTGCCGCGATTAAGACCTGATGATTCGACGCCGCCCGGCCTTGCCGCGCGGCTGAAGGCGGCGCCCGTCCTGCCGAAGGGCGAGAGCGCTGCGAAGCGCATCGCCGCCTTCCTCGACGGCGTTGAGGACGCGGCCGTGCGTGAGGGCTTGGCCAGCCTCCTGAAGGCGCCGAAGGTCCGCGCCCTGGTCGCGGGTATCCTCGTCCACTCACCCTTCCTGGCGGGGATCGCCACCCACCACCCCGCCCATCTGCTGGCGCTGCTGGCCGAGGACCCGGATGCCTGCTTCGCCCGGCTGAAGGCCGAGGCGGTCGCCGCCTGCCGCAAGGCGCGCAGCGACGAGGGGGTGGGACGGGCGCTGCGCCGCTTCCGCTCGGAGGTGGCGCTGCTGGTGGCCTTGGCCGACATCGGCGATGTCTGGCCGCTGGAGACGGTGACGCGGGCGCTCACCGAGACCGCCGACCTCGCCGTCGCCGAGGCCGTGGTGCATCTCATGAGCGACTTCGCCGAAGCAGGGACCCTTGCCCCGCCAGATCTGAAGCGCCCCGAGGCCGCCTCCGGCTACATCGTGCTCGCCATGGGCAAGCACGGCGCCTTCGAGCTCAACTATTCCAGCGATATCGACCTCATCGTCTTCTTCGACCCCGACAAGGCGCCGATGGCGCCGGGCAAGGACGCCCAGCCCGCCTATGTGCGCCTGACCCAGCGTCTGGTGAAGATCCTCCAGGAGCGCACCGCCGACGGCTATGTCTTCCGCACCGACCTGCGCCTGAGACCCGATCCCGGCGCGACGGCGGTCGCCATCTCGGTGCCCGCGGCGCTGCATTATTACGAGACGATCGGCCAGACCTGGGAACGCTCCGCCTTCATCAAGGCGCGGCCCTGCGCCGGCGACATCGCGGCCGGCGAGGCCTTCCTGCAGGAGATGCAGCCCTTCATCTGGCGCAAATATCTCGACTACACGGCGGTGGCCGACGTCCATGCCATGAAGCGACAGATCCACGCCTTCCGCGGCCATGACGCGGTTGCGGTCGAGGGGCACAACATCAAGCTCGGCCGCGGCGGCATCCGCGAGATCGAGTTCTTCGTCCAGACCCAGCAGCTCATCGCGGGAGGCCGCAACGCGAGCCTGCGCGTGCGCGACACAATCACCGGGCTGGAGCGCCTGCGCGAGGCGGGCTGGGTGGCGCCGGAGACGCGCCTCGCCCTCGAACAGGCCTATCGCTATCTGCGGCGCGTCGAACATCGCCTGCAGATGGTCGCGGACGAGCAGACCCATTCGCTGCCTGAGAGCACCGAGGGCGTCACCCGCATCGCCCAGTTCCTCGGCTATCGCGACCACGCCGCCTTCGCCGAGGCGCTGACCGCCGAACTCCGCCCGGTCGAGGCGGCCTATGCCAAGCTCTTCGAGACCCTGCCGCCGCTCGCCGAGGTGAAGGGAACGCTGGACCTTGCCTCCGAGCCGCCCAAGGCGACGACGCTTGCCAGCCTCAAGGACCTCGGCTTCACCGATCCGCCCGCCGCCATTGCCACCGTGCTGGGCTGGCAGAACGCCAAGTCGGGCGGCCTGCGCGCCCGCGAGGCCCGCGAGCGCGTGGCCGAACTCGCCCCCGCCCTGATCGATGCCCTCTCGCGCTCGGGCGATGCCGATCTCGGCCTGCGCGCCTTCGACCGGCTGCTCAGCCGCCATTCCCAGCCGATCGAACTGCTGGCGATCCTGCGGACCCATCCGGGCCTGCTGGAGCTCATCTCGCAGATCCTCGGCTCGGCGCCTCGCCTCGCCGACCTGCTGGGCCGCCGCGCCCATGTGCTCGACGCGCTGCTGGAGCCAGCCTTCTTCGGCGAACTGCCCTCCGATGCGGCGCTGGCCGCGCGCCTCGCCGCCACGCTCGGCGATGCCGCCGATGCCGAGGACGTGCTCGACCGCGCCCGCATCTTCGGCCAGGAGCAGCTGTTCCTGACCAGCGTCCGCGTGCTCGCCGGCACCGTCTCGGCGGAAGCCGCCGGCCAGGCCTTCGCACGGCTCGCCGAACAGCTCATCAAGGCGCTTTACGACGCCGTCACCGGCTGGATCGCGAGCGCCCACGGCACGGTGCCGGGGATGCGGACCGCGGTCGTCGCTATGGGCAAGCTCGGTGGCCGGGAGATGACGGCGGGCTCCGACCTCGACCTCATCCTCCTCTATGACCACGACCCCAACGAGACGGCGTCCGACGGGCCGCGGCCGCTATCGGGGAGCCACTATTTCTCCCGTCTCACCCAGCGCCTCGTCAGCGCGCTGTCGGCGCCGACCTCCGAGGGCGTGCTCTACGACGTCGACCTGCGGCTGCGTCCGTCAGGCCGCTCCGGCCCTGTCGCCACCCATCTGGCGGGCTTCCGTGCCTACCAGGCGAAGGAAGCCTGGACCTGGGAGCACATGGCGCTGACCCGCGCCCGCGTCATCGCGGCATCGCCGGGCTTCGAGCCGGAGGTGACGGAGACCATCCGCAAGGTGCTCACGGCCAAGCGGCCGGCCAAGGCGACCCTCGCCGACATCGTCGACATGCGCCGCGCCATTGCCGAGGACAAGGGCGAGGACGACCGCTGGGACCTGAAATATGTGCGCGGCGGGCTGATCGACATCGAGTTCGTGGCGCAGGCGCTGCAGCTCGTCCACGGCGCGCGCCATCCCGAGATCCTCGATCCCAACACGATGCGGGTGCTCGACCGCGCCACGGCGGCAGGCCTGGTGAAACCGGCCGAGGGTGACGTGCTCCGCAATGCCTGCCGGCTCTACCAGCGCCTGACGCAGATCCTCCGGCTCTGCCTCGTCGAGGGCTTCGACAAGAACAAGGCCTCGCCGGGGCTGAAGCGGCTGCTGGCGCGGGCGGGCGAACTGCCGGACTTCGCCACCCTCGATGCCCATCTGGCCGAGGTGCAGAAGCAGGTCCGCAAGGCTTTCGAGGCGATCGTCGGGGAGATTTGAGGGCGTGCTTCACCTCTCCCCGGCGGGGAGAGGTCGACGAGCGTCAGCGAGGGGGTGAGGGGGAGTCTTCATGCCCTCAAACTGCCCCCTCTCCCGGCCTTCGGCCGACCTCTCCCCACCGGGGAGAGGTGGGTGCGCGCCCCGCAGATCTGTGTGATTGCGGTCGAGTCACCCTCCTCGCGTCATGCCCGCCCCTGTGGCGGGCATCCACGACTTGACCACTGTCCGATGAGAATTCGTGGATGCCCGGCACAAGGCCGGGCATGACGGACAGGGTGTCCGCGACCCAGCTGGGCATTGCCAAAGTGCGTCCTTCGAGGCTCGGGCCAAGGCCCTCGCACCTCAGGATGAGGACGGTTGTGCGCGGGATGGGGGCTTGCGACGGATCAGTGCCGCGCTCGCTGCCGGGCACCCCGTTCCTCATCCTGAGGTGCGAGCGTCAGCGAGCCTCGAAGGACGCACTGTCCTGCCTGCAGCGGATAGACCTCACGCCTCGACCGACACCGGCCCATCCACCGGCAGCCGCACCACCACCGTCGTGCCCTGGCCGACAGTCGAGCGGATGCGCAGCGAGCCGCCATGCATCTCCGCCAGCGACTTGGCGATGGCGAGGCCAAGGCCCGAGCCCTGGTGGTTGCGCGAGAACTGGCTCTGCACCTGCTCGAAGGGCTTGCCGAGCTTGGCGATGGCATGGCGCGGAATGCCGATGCCGGTGTCCTCGATGGCCAGGGTGATGTAGCCGCGCGCCCGCCGCGCCCGCACCGAGATCATGCCGCCGCGCGGGGTGAACTTCACGGCGTTGGAGAGGAGGTTCAGGGTGATCTGCTTCACCGCGCGGCGGTCGGCGACGAGGTCCATGCCGGTCGGCACCTCCGCCTCGATGAGGATCTCCTTGTCGGCCGCCATCTTGGAGACGACGCGCATGGTCTCCTCCAGCGTCTCGTCGAGCCGCGTCTCGACCGTCTCAAGCCGCATCCGCCCGGCCTCGATCCGCGCCATGTCGAGGATGTCGTCGATGAGCGACAGGAGGTAGTGGCCGCTGGCGTGGATGTCCTTGGCGTATTCGCCGTATTTCGGCGCGCCGAGCGGCCCGAAATGGCCCTCCTTCAGCACTTCCGAGAAGCCGATGATGGCGTTGAGCGGCGTGCGCAGCTCGTGGCTCATATTGGCGAGGAATTCCGACTTGGCGCGGCTGGCCTCTTCGGCCTGGGTCTTCTGGTCGGAATATTTCTCCGCCAGCTCGGCGAGCTGCTGGGTCTGCATCTCCAGCACGTACTGGCTCTTCTGCAGCTGGGCGACGCTGGCGCGCAGGCGCTGCTCGCTGGCGGTCAGCTGGGTCTCGTGGCGCTTCAGCGCGGTGATGTCGGTGCCGACCGAGACGAAGCCGCCGCAATGGGTGCGCCGCTCCGAGATCTGCAGCCAGCGGCCATCGGCGAGCTCCATCTCGATGTCGCGCGAGCCGGGCGCGCGCTCGGAGAGGATGCGCCCCTCCTTGATCTTGGCGCCGCCGCCGGCCGCGGCGAGGATCTCGTGGTAGCGCGCGCCGGGCCGCGCCTCGTCCTCGCTGAGGCCGTTCAGCTCGCGGAACTTGGAATTGCACACGACGATGCGGTCCTCGTCGTCGCAGACCACGAAGGCCTCGGAGATGGTCTCGATCGCCTCGCGGATGCGGTGGTCGGCGGCGGCGTTGCGGGCGGCGATGTCGAGCTGCTCGGTGATGTCGACAACGATGCCGACGAAGCGCGGATGGCTGACGCCGGCAAGCATGAGGCCGCGGCCGCGCGCCCTCAGCCAGATCCAGCGGCCATCGGCATGGCGCATTCGGAACTGGAAGTCGACGGCATTGCGCGGATCGAGATCGGTGAGTTCGGCGATGCCGCCGAGATAGCCGTCCTCGGGGTGGAGGAGGGGGAGGAGTTCGTCGAAGGTGACCAGGCCCTCGCGGTCGCGGATGCCGAGGATCTCGAACATCGAGGTCGACCAGTACATCTGGCTGGTGCCGATCTCCCAGTCCCACAGGCCGCAGCCGCCGCTCTCCAGCGCCGCGTCGATGGTGGCGCGGGCATTGTGGTTGATCATGTCGGCGGTGGCGGCGCGCACCGTCTGGACGTGGAAGGCGAAGCCGATGACCAGCAGCAGCAGGCCGGTCGTCGCGAAGAGCGTGCCGAGCAAGAGGGACGAGCGGCCCCACTGTGCCAGGGCGGCATCCGTGGTCTGGACGACATAGAGCCGGCCGGGGGCAGTCGGCAGGGCGCGCGCCACGATGATGGCGCCGCTGCCGTCGGTGAGCGTGCCGTGGCTGCCGGCCCCGGCCATCGGCAGGGCGGAGCGGAAGGCATCGCCCGCCGGGCGGCCGAGCCAGCGCTGGCGCAGGGACGGCGGGGTCGCCGCGACGACGAGGCCGTCGGCGTCGGTCGCGAGCATGGCGCGGCCGGCCTGCACGCCGATGCGCGCGGCGGTGATGTCGAGGGCGGCCTGAACGGCGGCGGCCTGGGCGGCGCCGGCCGCGGCGCTGCGATGGGCGAGGTCGATTTCGACGGCTGCCGCGGCGACCTCGAGATCGGCCTCCAGCGCGTTGAGGATGTCGGTACGGTTGTTGAGGATCTGCTGGACCGCGCCAGCGCCCATGACGACGATGAAGGCGACGATGAGGGTCGGCACGAGACGCCGCAGCAGCGGCTCGTAGGGGGCGAGCCGCGTCTCGATCGAAGCGTTGATCGAGCGGGCGAAGCCCTCCGGCCGCAAGGCATGAATCAGCGCGTCCGCGCTGGGCGCAGCATTGCGCTCCATCGCCGGTGTCCCCCGTCGAATCCTGGAAAATCCGGTCCGGAGTCCGAGCCCCAGCCCCCCCGAATCGCGGTCATAAGAATCGATTTGGACGACTCCTGTCTAGAGTCGCCGAATCGCGAATTCGGAAATTTTTAGTTAACGCCGTAGGACTATTTGCCGGGCTCGCTCAGCATCCGGTCGACGATGTCGCGCACGTCCGGCGACAGGCCCGCGACGCCCGCCACGCGCTCCAGCGCAGCCCTTGCCAGCGACCGCCGCCCCCCCTCCAGCGCCCGCCAGCTGCGGAAGGCCTGGAGCAGGCGCGCCGCCACCTGCGGGTTGCGCGGATCGGTGTCGGTCACCACCCGGGCCAGGAAGGCATATCCCGCGCCGTCCGGCCGGTTGAACTGCGTGGCATTGCCGGTGGCGAAGCCGCCGACGAGGGCCCTGAGGCGGTTCGGATTGCCCATGGCGAAGGCGGGATCGGCGAGCAGCGCCTCGACACGGGCGAGCGTGCCATCCTCCGGGATGGCCGCCTGCAGGGCGAGCCACTTGTCGAGGATGAGCGCGTCCGTGCGGTAGCGCTCGCGGAAGGCGGCGAGCGCCGCCTCGCGCCGCGCCCCCGGATGCTGGGCGAGGACGGCGAGGGCGGCGAACCGGTCAGTCATGTTGTCGGCGCCGGCGAAGCGCGCCTCGACCACGGCGAGGCGGGCATCGTCGCCCGAGGCCGCCCAGAGGTCGAGCGCGACATTGACCAGGGCGCGGCGGCCGGCCGAGGCCGCGTCGGGGCTGTAGGGGCCGGGCGTCGCAAAGCGCTCGCGCAGGGCCGCGAGGCGGTCGCCGAGGGATGCCGAGAGATGCAGCTTCAGCGTCTTGCGCGCGGCGAAGACGGCGGCCGGATCGACCTCCGCCCCCATCTCGCGGGCAATGTCGGCTTCGGACGGCAGCGTGAGCGCCTGGGCCGCGAAGGCCGGATCGGCCGCCGCGCCGTCGATGACATGGGCGAGGGCCGCAGCGATGGCATCGGCACCGCCCGGGCGGGTGTTGCCGCGGCTGGCGCCGACCAGATGCTCGGTCGCCAGGGACTGGATCGCCTGCCAGCGATTGTAGGCGTCGCCGTCATGGCCGGCGAGGAAAGCGAGATCTGCCGCCGTGAGGTCGGTCTTCAGGGCCACCGGCGCGGAGAAGCCGCGATTGATGGACAGAACGGGCCGCGTCGGGTGGCCGGAAAAGGTGACGGTCTTCTGCGGCTCGTCCAGCGTGATGACGGCGGCGACCTGCCGGCCGTCCTCGTCGAGCAGCGGCCGGTCGCGGCCGTCCTCGCCGACGAGGCCGAAGGCGAGCGGGATCACCATGGGCTGCTTGTCGGTCTGGCCGGGCGTCGGCCGGTGGCGCTGGGACAGCGTGACGGTGAAGGTGCCGGCGACGGCGTCGTGGCGCGTCGCGACGCTGACCTCGGGCGTGCCGGACTGGCGATACCAGAGGAAGAACTGGGAGAGGTCGCGGCCGCCCGCCTCGGCGAAGCAGGCGATGAAATCCTCGACCGTCGCCGCGTCCCCGTCGTGGCGGGCGAGGTACAGGTCCATGCCTGCGCGGAAGGCCGTCTCGCCGATCAGGACTTTCAGCGCGCGGATGACCTCGGCGCCCTTCTCATAGACAGTCGCCGTGTAGAAGTTGTTGATCTCGTGATAGATTTCCGGCCGGACCGGATGGGCGAGGGGGCCCGCATCCTCGGCGAACTGGTGGCTCTTCAGCAGCCGTACGTCGGCGATGCGCTTCACCGCCCGCGAGCGCATGTCGGAGGAGAATTCCTGGTCGCGGAAGACGGTCAGGCCCTCCTTGAGGCAGAGCTGGAACCAGTCGCGGCAGGTGATCCGGTTGCCGGTCCAGTTGTGGAAATATTCGTGGGCGATGATCGCCTCGATCGCCGCATAGTCCTGGTCGGTGGCGGTGTCGGGCAGCGCCAGCACATATTTGTCGTTGAAGATGTTGAGGCCCTTGTTCTCCATCGCGCCCATGTTGAAGTCGGACACGGCGACGATGTTGAAGACGTCGAGGTCGTACTCGCAGCCGAAGGCCTCCTCGTCCCAGCGCATGGAGCGCTTGAGCGCGTCCATGGCATAGGCGCAGCGGTCCTCCTTGCCGTGCTCGACATAGATGCCGAGCGCGACCTCGCGCCCCGATCGGGTGGTGAAGCTGTCGGTGACCACCGCGAGATCGCCGCCGACCAGGGCGAAGAGATAGCTCGGCTTGGGATGCGGGTCGTGCCACACCGCGTAGTGCCGACCGTCGGGAAGGTCGCCCGCCTCCACGAGGTTGCCGTTGCCGAGCAGGACGGGCGCGGCCTTCTTCTCGGCCTCGATCCGCGTCGTGTAGACGGCGAGCACGTCAGGCCGGTCGGGAAAATAGGTGATGCGGCGAAAGCCCTCGGCCTCGCACTGAGTGCACCAGGTGCCGGAGGAGCGGTAAAGACCCATCAGCTGGGTGTTGGCCTGCGGGTCGATCACCGTCTCCACCGTCAGGCGGAAGGGCCCGCGCGGCGGCTGGTGGATGGTCAGGCGGTCGGGCGTCGCCGCATAGGCGTCCGTCGCCAGCGCCACGCCGTCGATGGCAATGGAGGCCAGCATCAGTCCGTCGCCATCGAAGACGAGGGGCGCGCCAGCGCGGCCCTGGCGGTGCGGCGCTACCTCGCTCGTGGCGCGGATCCGCGTCGCGGTCGGATGCAGCACCACGTCGAGATGCACCTGCGTGACCACATGATCCGGCACCCGGTAGTCCGAGAGTTTCACGGGCGTCGCCTGGTCACTGCGCATCGATCGAATCCTGCCGATGGGCCCCATCGTGGCCCCGCGCGACCCTAGTCCATGACGGCGCCCGGCGGAATGGCGGACCGGCGGCAGCGGCGCTGGCATCGCCGGACCGCCTGGGGCAGCATGCGCGCTGACCGGAAAGGCCCGCCATGCCCCTCGACCTCGACGCCGAATACAACAACCGCGCCATGGTGCCGGACCATCCCGCCATCATGGCCGCCTGGGTTCGCGATGCGGCGGCCTATCGCGCGGGGCGGCCGGATGCGCAGCTGGACCAGGCCTATGGCACCGGCGAGCGCCACCGCTACGACCTCTTTCCCGCCGCCAGCCCGCGTGCGGGCGCCCCCATCCTGCTCTTCATCCATGGCGGCTACTGGCAGGCGCTCGACAAGACCTCCTTCAGCCACATGGCGGCCGGCGCCAATGCCCACGGCCTCGATGTCGCGGTGATGAGCTACGACCTCTGCCCGCAGGTGAAGCTCGGCGAGATCGTCGACCAGGTGATTGCCTGCACCCGCGCGCTTCACCGGGTCACGGGCCGCCGCGTCCTGCCCTTCGGCCACTCGGCGGGCGGGCATCTCGCCGCCTGCCTTGCCAGCGCGAACTGGCCCTGGATCGGCGAGGCGCCGGAGATCATCGCCGCGGCCATGCCGATCTCCGGGCTGTTCCATCTCGCCCCGCTCCGGGCGACCTTCGTCAACAAGGCCATGGGCATGGAACCCGGAGACGTCTCGCGCCTCTCGCCCATCACATGGTCGCCGCGGCCGGGGCTGAAAGTCACGGCGGTGGTGGGGGGCGATGAATCCTCCGAATATCACCGCCAGACCCGCACGCTGGTCTCCTGCTGGAGCGCGCTCGGCGTCGTGGCGAAGGAGATCGTCGTGCCGGGCGCCAACCATTTCACCGTCATCGCGCCCTTCGCCGATCCGGCCTCGGCGCTGACGGCGGAACTGGTGGCGCTCGCGGGTTGATCGACCGCAACGCGGCGCAAGGCCGGGCGTGGGACGATTCCTTTCGTTCCACCGCCCGGAGACCGCCATGCGCCCCCGCCTCGTGACCATCCTGGCCCTTGCCGCCGGCCTCGCGCTCGGCGCCACGGCTGCCGCCGCCCAGAGCCAACGGGTGCTGGTCCAGCGCGGTGAGGCGCTGGTGAAGCAGAACTGCTCGCTCTGCCACGCGGTAGGCCGCGACGGCGCGAGCCCCTATCCCAATGCGCCGCTCTTCCGCGAGCTGTCGAAGCGCTATCCGGTGGACGTGCTGGAGGAGGCGCTGGCCGAGGGCTTCACCTCCGGCCATCCGGCCATGCCGGAATTTACCTTCTCGGCCGAGCGCGCCGCGGCGATCGTCGCCTATCTCTCGTCCATCCAGGTGGAGCCCAACGCCCGCCCGCAGCGGCGCTGAGAAGGCCTACCTTCTCCCATTCCCGCCGGATGAGGCGCTGCTCCACCTCTCCCCGGCGGGGAGAGGTCGGCCGGAGGCCGGGAGAGGGGGCTCCTGGGTCTTGAGAAGTCTCCCCCTCACCCGCCTCGCTGCGCTCGTCGACCTCTCCCCGCCGGGGAGAGGTGGGTGCTGCGCCCTTCATCCCCCCCGTGGAGCCGCCGCGGTCCTGCGTGAAGCCCTGTCGGTGCCCAAAAGCAGAAGGCCCGGCGCAATGGCCGGGCCTTCCGCATTCATCCCTGAACCCTGCGATCAGAAGAACGCCTGGATGCCGGTCTGGGCACGGCCGAGGATCAGCGCGTGCACGTCGTGCGCGCCCTCGTAGGTGTTGACCGTCTCGAGGTTCACCATGTGGCGGATGACATGGTACTCGGCCGAGATGCCGTTGCCGCCGTGCATGTCGCGGGCGAGGCGGGCGATGTCGAGCGCCTTGCCGCAATTGTTGCGCTTCATCAGCGAGATGGCCTGCGGCGCGAAGTTGTGGTCCTCCATCAGCCGGCCGAGGCGCAGCGCGCCGTGCAGACCAAGGGTGATCTCGGTCTGCATGTCCGCGAGCTTCTTCTGCACGAGCTGCGTGGCCGCCAGCGGCTTGCCGAACTGCTTGCGGTCCAGCGTGTACTGGCGGGCGCGGTGCCAGCAATCCTCGGCGGCGCCCATGGCGCCCCAGGCGATGCCGTAGCGGGCGCGGTTGAGGCAGCCGAACGGACCGGACAGGCCCTTGGCGTTCGGCAGCATGTTCTCCGCCGGCACGAAAACGTCGTCGAGGACGATCTCGCCAGTGATGGAGGCGCGGAGCGAGACCTTGCCCTCGATCTTCGGGGTCGAGAAGCCCTTCATGCCGCGCTCGACGATGAAGCCGCGGATGGCCTCGTCGGTCTTGGCCCAGACCACCGCCAGATCGGAGATCGGCGAGTTGGTGATCCACATCTTCGAGCCCTTGAGGATGTAGCCGCCGTCGACCTTGGTCGCGCGCGTCTTCATGCCCGCAGGATCAGAGCCGGCATCGGGCTCGGTCAGGCCGAAGCAGCCGACCCACTCGCCCGAGGCGAGCTTCGGCAGGTACTTCTTGCGCTGCGCCTCGGAGCCATAGGCGTAGATCGGATACATGACGAGCGAGGACTGCACCGAGCAGGCCGAGCGATAGCCCGAGTCGACGCGCTCCACCTCGCGGGCGATGAGGCCGTAGGCGACATAGCCGAGATCGGCGCCGCCATATTCGGACGGGATGGTCGCGCCGAGCAGGCCGAGCTCGCCCATCTCGTTCATAATCTCGCGGTCGAAGCGCTCCTCGAGGAAGGCCGAGGTCACGCGCGGCAGCAGCTTTTCCTGGCAATAGGTGCGGGCGGTTTCCTGCACCATGCGCTCTTCCTCGGTGAGCATGCCATCGAGGTTCAGCGGGTCTTCCCAGTTGAACTCCTCGCTGTCCTTCACATAGGAGCCGGAAGCGGGGGTGATCGCGGCGACAGCCATGGCAATGATCCTCGAACGAATGATGCCGTTGTCTTAGGGCAGGAACCCCGCATCGCCAAGCGGTGGATGGTCATAGGCCTCCTGCCGCGGTGGCGGGGGCGGGCAGGGCGGCGAGCCTTGCCAGCGGCGAGGCAAGGCAGGCGAGCGCCGAGGCGCCAAAGGCGATGGCCACGAGAATGAGCGCGGCATCGAGGCCGAAACCCTGCGCCATGGCCCCGCCGGCCAGCGCGCCGAGGGGCCGGACGCCGTAGATCGCCACTTGGATCGTCGCCGTGACGCGGCCCATCAGCTCCGGCGGCGTGACGATCTGGCGTACGGTCAGCTGCATGACCAGCCACAGGATCGGGCCGAAGCCGATCAGCGCGAAGGCGAAGCCCGCAAGCCCGATGCCGCCAAGGCTCGGAGCCGTGAGGATGGCCAAAGCCGCCAGCGCCGAGACGCAAGGGCCGAAGACCAGCAGCACCCGCGGCTGCAGCTTTGCGAGCAGGGCCGGGGCGGCGAGCGCGCCAGCGATCATGCCGAGGCCGGCAAAGCCCTGGGCAAGGCCCGCGCCGGCCGCATCGGTGGAGAGCCTGGCGAGCGCGAAGGGCACGAAGACCGCGAGCAGGGCGATGAAGGCGAAGTTCCAGAACACCGCGCAGAGCGCGATGGCCCGCAGCAGCGGATGGCGGATGACGAAGCGGGTGCCCTCGGCGATGGCGGTGAGCACCGGCGGGCGAGCGGCCGGTGCGGCCGCTGCGGGCCGGAGCCCCATGCCGAGCACGAGGGCGCCGAGGGTCAGCACCGCGGCGAGCGGATAGGCGGCGGCGGGCGAGAGCCGGGTGGCAAGGACGCCGACCAGCATGGGCGCGGCGGCCGTCGCCAGCGCGCGGGCAAGCTCGATCCGCGCATTGGCGGCCGGCAGGCCCGCCGCGGGCACCATGCGCGGCACGAGGCCCACCTGCACCAGCACGAAGGTCACGGTGCCCGCCGAGGCGATGAAGACGGCCGCAGCCAGCAGCGCTGGCGAGGCCATCTGCGCCGCCGCGATGGCGGCGATCATGCCGGCAAGGGCAAGCACCAGGGCGACACGGATGACGCGCGGCGCCGGCAGGCGGTCGACCAGCACGCCGGCCGGCAGCGAGACGAGGAGCCAGGCCGCCGTCTGCGCCGCGACGAGCAGGCCCACCATGGCGGGGCCGGCGCCGAGCAACAGCACGGCGGTGACGGGCAGGGCGGCGAGAGCGATCTGGTCAGCCGCCTGGACCAGGGCGGCCGTGGCGAAGAGGCGGGAGAAGGCGGCGGGGCGTTGGGGGGTCATGGCGGGGCTCCTGTCCCGCCGACCCTGCCGGCGCGGAGCCCGCACCGACACCCGATCCCTGCACCCGTTTTCTGCGCGGCCTCAGGCGACGCGCGCGAACTGGAAGTTCCGGCCCGGCGCCGCCTCGAACAGCGAGCGCGTATAGGCGTGCTGCGGATTGGCGAAGACCTCCGCCGTGCGCCCGTGCTCCACCACCACGCCGTTCTGCATCACCGCGATCCGGTCGCAGATCTGGGCGGCGACGCGCAGGTCATGGGTGATGAAGAGGACGGCGAGGTCGAAGCGCTTGCGGACGTCGTCGAGGAGGTCCAGCACCTGCGCCTGCACCGACACGTCGAGGGCGGAGACCGCCTCGTCGGCGATGAGGATTTCCGGCTCCATGGCGAGCGCCCGCGCAATGCAGATGCGCTGGCGCTGGCCGCCCGAGAACTGGTGCGGATAGCGGTCGAGTGCATCCGGCGACAGGCCGACGAGCTTCATCAGGTCGCGCGCCTTGGCGATCGCATCGGCCTCGGAGACGCCGAAATTCATCGGCCCCTCGATGATCGAGGCCCCGACAGAGCGGCGGGGATTGAGCGACCGATAGGGGTCCTGGAAGACGATCTGGCAGTGCTTGCGATGCGGCCTCAGCTGCCGCTCCGGCAGCTTGGCGATGTCCATGTTGCCGACGACGATGCCGCCCGAGGTCGGCTCGATCAGCCGCGCGATGCAGCGGGCAACGGTCGACTTGCCCGAGCCGCTCTCGCCGACGATGCCGAGCGTCTCGCCGCGGCGGACGCGGATCTCGACATCGGAGGCGGCACGCACCTCGCGCTTCTTCTGGAAGAAACCGCCGCCGCCATAGACCTTGCAGAGCTTCACCGTTTCCAGCGCCACGTCGCCCGTGCGGTCGTCGCGCTGCGGCGGGGTGAGGGTCGGCACCGCGTTGATGAGCATCTGGGTGTAGGGATGCTGCGGGTTGGTCAGGACCTCCGTGGCCGTGCCGGTCTCGACCACATGGCCCTTCTGCATGACGACCACCCGGTGGGCGATCTCGGCGACGACGCCGAAATCATGGGTGATGAACAGCACGCCGGTGCCGCGGCGCTCCTGCATCTCGGCGACGAGCCTGAGGATCTGCGCCTGCGTGGTCACGTCGAGGGCCGTGGTCGGCTCGTCGGCGATCAGCAGGGCCGGATCGAGCACCAGCGCCTGGGCGATCATGATGCGCTGGCGCTGGCCGCCCGAGAGCTGGTGCGGATAGGCGTCGTACATCTTGATGGGATCGGGCAGGCGCACCGATTCCATCACCGCGATCACCTTCTCCTTGCGCTCGGTGGCGCCGAGGTCGGTGTGGATGCGCAGCACCTCGTCGATCTGCTCGCCGCAGGTGACGACCGGGTTCAGCGCCGTCATCGGCTCCTGGAAGATCATCGACATGCGCGTGCCGCGCAGGTCGCGCAGCCGGTTGGCGCTGGCCTTCAGGACGTTCTCGCCCTCCAGCAGGATCTCGCCGGCGGCAACGGTGAGCTGGCCCTTCGGCAGGAGCCCCATCACGGCGTGGGAGGACACCGACTTGCCCGAGCCGGATTCGCCGACGACGCAGACGATCTCGCCGGGATTGACGGTGAGCGAGACATTCTCAACGGCGAACTTGCGGTCGGCGCCCTTCGGCAGCTGAACCGTCAGGTTGCGGATCTCGAGGATCGGTCCGGTCATCCGCGCTTCTCCATTTTCGGATCGAGCGTGTCGCGCAGCCCGTCGCCGAGCATGTTCACGGCGAGCACCGTGAGGGCGAGGAAGATGCCCGGATAGAGGATGTTGTGGGGGAAGATGCGGAAGAGCTGGCGGCCCTCCGCCATGATGTTCCCCCAGGTCGGCACATCCGGCGGGATGCCGATGCCGAGGAAGGACAGGATCGCCTCCACCAGGATCGCCGAAGCGCAGATGAAGGTGCCCTGGACGATGAGCGGCGCCACCGTGTTCGGCAGGATGTGGCGGATGATGAGCTTCAGCGTCGGCGTGCCGGCGGTGACGGCGGCCTCCACATAGGGCTCCTCGCGCACCGACAGCACCACGGATCGGACGAGGCGCACGACGCGTGGGACCTCTGGCACCACGATGGCGATGATGACGGAGGCGAGCCCCGCGCGTGACAGCGACACGACGGCGATGGCGAGCAGGATGGCGGGGATCGCCATGAGCCCGTCCATGATCCGCATGATGATGCTGTCGAGCCAGCGGAAGTAGCCGGCTGCCATGCCGATCACCAGGCCGATGCTGACCGAGAGGATGGCGACGGAAATGCCGATGAAGATGGAGACGCGGGCGCCATAGACGACGCGGGAGAAGACGTCCCGGCCGAGCGTGTCCGTGCCCATGTAGTGGGTGACGGTGGCGCGCGTGCCGTCATCCATCCGCATGGTGCTGGTGGCCATGGGCACGCGGTTGCGCGCGCCGGGATTGATGGCCGTCGGATCGGACGTGGCGATGAGCGGCGCGATGAGGCCGATGAAGACCATCACCAGCACGATGGCGATGCCGACGATGACATTGGGGCTGCGCAGCAGCTTGCGCCAGACGGTCGGCTTGGCGGGCAACGGGACTGCGGTTTCCGCCACGGGCGAAGAAGAGGCTGGGGCGGTCAATAGCGGATCCTCGGATCGAAGATCGTGTAGGACAGGTCGACGATCAGGTTGATCAGGACGTAGACGAAGGAGAAGGCCAGGATGATCGCCTGGATCACCGGGAAGTCGCGGGCCAGCACCGCATCGACGGTGAGGCGGCCGAGGCCGGGGATCGAATAGACGCTCTCCGTCACCACCACGCCGCCGATGAGCAGGGCGACGCCGATGCCGACCACGGTGACGATGGGCACGGCGGCATTCTTCAGCGCGTGCTGGAACAGCACCTTCACTTCCGTCTGGCCCTTGGCGCGGGCGGTGCGGATGTAGTCCTCCGACAGCACCTCCAGCACGCTGGTGCGGGTCATGCGGGCGATCAGCGCGATGTAGATCACCGACAGGGTGAAGGCCGGCAGCACCAGGCTGCGGAACCACGGGAAGACGCCGCCGCTGATGCGCTGGTAGCCCTGGACCGGGAACCAGCCGAGCTTGATGGCGAAGATGTAGATGAGCAGGTAGCCGATGACGAAGACCGGCACTGAGAAGCCGATCACCGAGAAACCCATGACGATGCGGTCGATCCAGGTGCCCTGCCGGTAGGCCGCGAGCACGCCGAGCGGAATGGCGATGACGACCGCCAGAACGATGGTGAGGAAGGCGAGCGACAGGGTCGGCTCGATGCGCTCGGAAATGAGCTCGAAGACGGTCTTGCGGAAGAAGAAGCTCTCGCCGAGGTCGCCGCGCAGGATGCTGCCGAGCCAGATGAAGAACTGCTGCAGGATGGGCTGCTCGAGGCCGAGCTTGGTGCGGATGTCGAGGATCTGCTGGGTCGTGGCGTTGTCGCCGGCGATGATCGCGGCCGGGTCGCCCGGGGTGAGCCGCAGCATCAGGAACACCATCACGGCGACGGTGAACAACACGGGCACGGTCGCTGCGAGGCGTCGGAGGATATAGGAAATCATGATCGAAAAGGCCTGTGGCAATGAGGAGACGGCGGCCGGAGTACCCGGCCGCCGGTCGTCACATGCTCAAGCGCCGCGGCCCTTCTCGATGTTCCAGAACACCGGGGCCGGCGCTTCCAGCCAGCCCGAGATGTTCGACCGGTGGGCGCCCGGCTGGTACCACTGACCCAGGTGGACATGGGTCGGAGCTTCGGCGACGCGGCGCTGCACCGCCTCGGCGATCTGCTTCTGCTCGGCTTCCGAGCCGGCGCGGGCGAACCGGGCGCGCAGTGCCTCGATCTCCGGGTCGTTCGGCCAGCCGAAGGCGGCACGGTCGCCCGAGGCGTTGAAGAAGCCGGCCATGACCGGGTTGAGGATGTCGGCGGCGACCCACGAGGTGAGCATGGCCGACCAGCCGCCCTGCGTCGGCGGATCGCGCTTCACGCGGCGGGCGACGACCGTCTGCCAGTCCATCGACTGCATGTCGACGACGAAGCCGGCGCGCTCGAACAGCGCCTTGGCGACCGGGGCGAGGTTGGTGAGCACCTGCAGGTCGGTCGAGTGCAGCAGCACCACCGGCTCGCGGGCATAGCCGGCCTCCTGGAGGAGCTGGCGCGCCTTGGCGAAGTTGCTCTCGAGCTTGTCTTCCATGCCGGCCAGCGTCTCGAGCGGCGAGCCGCAGACGAACATGGCCTTGCAGACCTTGTAGTACTCGGGATCGCCGATGGTCGCCTTCAGGAAGTCCTCCTGGTTCAGCGCATAGAGCGCCGCCTGGCGGATCTTCGGGTTGTTGAACGGCGCGGTCGTGTGGTTGAAGCGCAGGGTGTACTGATTGCCGAGCACGTTCCAGTTGTGCAGCTTGACGTTGCGGTCCGACTTCAGCAGCGGCAGCAGGTCATGGCTCGGCGCCTCGATCAGGTCGATCTCGCCGGCCTGCAGCGCGTTGATCGCCTGCTGCTGGTCGGTGATGACGCGCCACTCGACGCGGTCGACCTTGGCGACCTTGCCGCCGGCGAGGCCGGAAGCCGGCTCGGAACGCGGACGATAGCCCTGGAACTTGGCGTAGACCGCCCGGTCGCCCGGCTTCCACTCGTCACGCACGAACATGAAGGGGCCGGAGCCCACGAACTCGGTGATCTGCGTCTGCGGGTCGGTCTCGGCGACGCGCTTCGGCATCATGAAGGGCACGTTCGAGGACGGCTTGCCGAGGGCGAAGATGAGCAGGCCCGTCGGCTCCTTCAGCTTGATCTCGAAGGTCTTGGGGTCTTTGGCGTCCATCGAGGCGATGAAGCCCATGACCGTCTGGCCGAGCGGGTCGCGGGCGGCCCAGCGGCGGATCGACGGGATGATGTCGGCGGTGGTGACGGGCTGGTTGTCGTGCCACATCAGGCCGTCGCGCAGCACGAAGGTGTAGGTGAGCTTGTCGTCGCTGACCGTGTAGCGGTCCACCATCTGCGGCTGGACCTGGCCCTTCGAGTCGAGCGCGAAGAGCGTGTCGTAGATCATGTAGCCGTGGTTGCGGACGATGTAGGCGGTCGTCCAGATCGGATCGATGATGCGCAGGTCGGAATGCATGACGACGCGCAGGACATTGGCGGCGCCCTGCGCCGAAGCGCCCGAGGCCCCTGCCAGCGCGCCGGCAGCCGCGGCACCTGCCACGACGCTGCGGCGGGACAACTTGACGGATTTCATGACCACTCTCCCCTGGAACGACACGGCTGGACCTTGTGCAAGCCGATCCCTGACCGCACTGAGACCGGATGAGACGATGGTTGGTAAGAGGGTGTCAATCCCGTTGCGCAGGCAACAGTCGCGCAAAAACCGTGCAGTCGTCTGATGCTTAGGCTGGACGGTGCGGCATCGGGACGCGCGCCGGCGGGCGCTCGGATTCGAAGGCCCGCATGGCCCTGAGCACGGTCGCCTCCTGGCGCTTCCAGCCGACGATCTGCAGGCCGATCGGCAGGCCGTCGCCATCGAGTCCGCAGGGCACCGTTCCGGCGGGCTGCTGCGTGACGTTGAACGGCGGCGTGTAGGGGCACCAGTCCGTCCAGAGGGGTCCCCATTCCGACTGACCGGCAAAACCCGGCGGCGGCAGGTCGGCCCCGAGCGGAATGGCGCCCGTCGGCATGGTCGGGGTGATCATCAGGTCGTAGCGCTCGAAGAAGCCGGCCATGGCGATCACCGCCTTGGTCCTGCGATAGAGCAGGGCGTCGATCAGGGCGGAGGCGGGGAAGCGAGAACCGGTCTCGGCGCAGGCGACGAGGCCGGGATCCATCTGGCGGCGCTGCTCCGGCGTGAAGGCCGACAGGGCGAGCGCCGCGCCGGCATTCCAGATGTCCCAGGCGATGGGGGCCGGGTCTTCCAGCGGCGGGTCGACCTCCTCGACGATGGCGCCCATGGCGGCGAAGGTCGCCGCCGCAGCCGCGACCGCCCGCTCCACCTGGGGGTCGAGCTTCTTCACGAAGCCAAGGCGCGGCGAATAGGCGATCCGCAGGCCCCGCACCCCGTCATTGATGCCGACGCCGTAGTCGGGCGCCGGCGTGTTCCAGGCCATGGGATCGCGCGCATCGGGGCCGGAGAGGATGGTGAGAAGAGCTGCCACCTCCCTGACATCGCGGGCGATGGGGCCGAGATGGGCGAGCTCGCCCATGACCGAGATCGGATAGGCCGGCACCCGTCCATAGGTCGCCTTGATGCCCGAGACGCCGCAGAAGGCGGCGGGGATGCGGATCGAGCCCAGCCCGTCCGAGCCCAGATGAAAGCGCCCGATGCCGAGCGCCGCGGCGACGGCGCCGCCCGAGGTCGAGCCGCCGGCGGTGCGGTCGAGGTTCCAGGGATTGCGGGTGTGGCCGGTGAGGGGAGAGGTCGACAGGCCGATCCAGCCGAATTCCGGCATGGTGGTCGTGCCGAGAATGACGAGACCGGCTTCCTTGCAGCGCGCAGTGACCGGCGCGTCGAAGGTCACCGGGGCCGCGGGCGCGACCTTCGACCCCTTCATCGACGGCCAGCCTTCGACCGCCATGTTGTCCTTGATCGTCACCCCGACACCGTCGAAGGGGCCGAGCGGCTCGCCCTTCGCCCAGCGCGCCTCCGATTCGCGCGCCCAGCCGAGCGTCCGCTCGCGGTCGATCAGCGCGAAGGCGTTGACGGTGGATTGGCTCGCCTCGGCCCGGTCGAGGGCGTCTTTCGCCACCTCCACCGGTGACAGGCGCCTTTTTCGGAAGGCCTCTCCCAGCGCGAAGGCATCGAGATCGGAGATGGCGGTGGCGTGTACGGTCATGGGGGCTCCTGACAGGAGGCTGGCACGGCGCACCACCCCATGGTCAAGGGGCGCATCCGCGCAGCCTTCATGCGTGGAGGGGAGAGGGCGGTCAGGCGTGGCGTCGGCGCCGCCGGCCCTTGCGCGCGGCCTTGATGGCGGCGATCCGCTCCACGTCCTCGACCTGCAGGTGGATGCCCCGCTCGAGGATCTCCAGCGTGTATTCCTCATAGGTGAGGCCGAGCCGGTCGGCCTTCTCCATCCGGAAGCGCATCACGTCGGGCGAGACCTTCTTCCAGACCTCGGCATGGGCGCGCTTCCAGTGGAGAAAGCGCTGGATCTCGCCCTTGCCCCAGGGCGGGGTATGCGTCTCCTCCTCGAGCGGCGGGCCGCCATTGTGACCGGCCGAGGGCAGGCGAACCCGGGCAGTCGCTGCCGCCAATGGTCCGATCCGCCGCTGCCGTCTCAATCGCATGCCATTCTCTCTCAAGAGAGATGATGATTCCATCATAATGGAATGATTGGCAAGGCCCTGCTTGACCTCGCGCCCTCTCCGCGATCCAACCGGGGGAGGGGAGGCGCTCGCATGGCCAAGGACAATTGGGGAGAACTCGCGCGCATCGGCATGTTCATTGTCGGCCGCGAGGTGGTGCCCGAGGCCGAATGGTGGGCCATGGCCCCGGCGGGCGTGTCGATCCATGCCGCCCGCGTCACCGCCGGGTCGCCCTGGGCGCCCTGGACCACCGACAGGACAGGGGTCACGCTGTGTGAAGATCTCGTCCGCGGCTGCCGTGATTTCGTGGCCATCGGCGTCGACGTGGCGGTGCTCGGCCATTCCTCCAGCAGCCTCGTCGGCGGTCCGGGCTGGGACGAGGCGACGATCACGGCGCTTGGCGCAGCGCTGGGCCCGAAGGTTCGCCCGACCACCAACGGCGCCGACGTGCGCGCGGCGCTCGCCCATCTCGGTGTGACCCGGCCGTTCCTGGTCATGCCCGCCTGGATGTCGGACAGCGTGCTCACCGCCGCCGGCCGCTATCTCGACGGATATGGCACGCCCGCATCGGCCATCTGGCGCTACCGGCCGCCTGCGCCCTGGGACGCGCTGCCGCCCGACGGGCTCTATCCCGCAGGCATGGCGACGGCGCAGGAGACCGAAGGGCTGATGGCGCAGGTGCTCGAACAATGCCCGGCCCATGCCGATGGCATCCTTCTCGCAGGCACCGGCTTCCGCTGCGTCGGCATCATCGCCGAGCTGGAAGCGCGGCTCGGGCGGCCGGTCGTGACGGCCAATCAGGCGAGCCTGTGGAATGCCTTGCGCCTCGCCGGCGTCACGGCAAAGCGCGAGGGCTATGGCGCGCTGCTGGCCGGCTGACACGGCTCTGCCGGCCTCGTGCGCGGGGGATGTAGCGGGCCATCAGCACAAAATTGCCGCCCGCATTTGATCGCCCAGCGCTTCTGGCGCGTAGACCCTGATGAGCAGCGATGACAGGGCATGCGCATGACGCGACGGTGGGCAGTGATCGGTGGTGGCATGGCGGGCCTTGCGGCCGCCCGGCGCCTGGCGGGGGCAGGGTGCGACGTCAGCATCTTTGACAAGAGCCGCGGCGTCGGCGGCCGGATGGCGACGCGCCGTGCCGAAGGCCTACAGTTCGATCATGGCGCGCAGTTCTTCACCGCCCGCGGCGACGGCTTCGTCCGCGAGGTCGAGGCCCTGGTGGGCGATGGCGGCGCCGCCGCCTGGGGCGAGGTCGGCTATGTCGGCACGCCTGGCATGAGCGCCGTCGGCCGGGCCTTCGCCCGCGGCCTGTCGATCATCCCGAGCCAGACCGTCACCCGCCTCGACCGCGACGGCGCGCGCTGGCGGATCGCCTCCGCCGAGGGCTATGAGACGCCGCCCGAGGGCTTCGACGGCGTCATCGTCGCGACGCCGGCCCCGCAGGCTGCCCCGATCCTCGCCTCGGCGGGAATCGACTGGTCCGGCACGGCGCGGGCCCGCTACGCCCCCTGCTGGGCGCTGATGATCGCCTTTGGCGCCATCGACGATCCGATCGGCGTCTCGCTGCGGCCGACCGACGAGGCCATCGCCTGGATTGCGGCCGATTCCTCTAAGCCCGGGCGGGCCGCCGGGTCGACCACCTATGTGATCCATGCCACGCCCGCCTGGTCGCGCCAGCATCTGGAGCGCACCCCGCAGGAGGTCGCGGCCATGCTGCTCGCCCGCTTCCAGCTGCTTAGTAGGCGTTCTCTGATCGGAGTCCCACATCCGCTCTAACTGGCTGAGAAGACGAACTTCCGATCATCACGATTCGCCAGCAACGGAGTCTCATTACTGATTGCAGCGGAGTCCCGACTGGCTTTCTGGCGATTATATCCGAGTCCGTTTCCAGAAGTGATTGGTCCGTATATTGTTTTTCCGACGGAAGTTCTCTGTCAATGTAATCTCCTCCGATCTGTCGAGAACAAAACAGAAGGGGCGGGTGGAGTATGTGCGTAGACCTAATCCGCCCCGCGCATTCACCTGCTGACAGGTGTTCTCCGCACCGAGCTATGCCGCTGCGTGTCAGCATGGAAATCTGTCTTCGTTCTATTGGGTTGACTTAACCGCAACCGCCAGGCGCTATGTTCACTCTTTGTTCTTGTACCGAGGGGTCGCGTATGAGTGGCATCAGTTATCACGTGGTCGTCACATTTGGGGTGGGCAAGGACGGCACATTGATGCCGGTCCTTGAAGAGGCAACCGCAACTCCACACGAGGCCATTCTGCTTGCCCGGAGGTTGGCCGACGTTCACGCCGGTGCCATTGCCTTCAGCCGCACCATGGATCTGGGGCTTGGCCGGTACGGTGCTGCAACGGTCCATGCCGTCGAGGGTCTCGTTCCCGAAGACTTGGCGCTCATGTGCGCTCGGCGACCGCCGCCAAGACGGCATGCTGGATGCGCGGACCTCTCGCGCAAGACGCCGAAGCCTCAAAGCCGTGAACCGAGAGCCTGGCCTAGGCTGGCATTGAGCCCTCCGTCGGGTTCGCGACGCTGACCTGGGTCGACTGGTTCAACAAGCGCCGCCTTTTTGAGCCCATCCTTAACATCCCGCCGGCCGAGGCCGAGGAACGCTACTACGCCTGGTTGGCAGAGACAGCGATGGCCGCATAACTTAAGACAACCAGCCTCCAGCAAAACCGGGACGGTTCATTCTCCACTCCTTCATCTGCCTAACGTTGCCCCCAGTTTCTAGTCAGCCGTGAGTTCGTTCCGGCGGTTGGTTGGACCCTGTCGGCGGGTTGAACGGTATCGACAGACGCGGAGCCATTTGCGAGGCATAGCGTCTGATCCCGCCGCGGGTGGAACGTGGCGGCGAAGTCCATCGGCGTCTGGGATCGGCAGTGCCGTGGTGTCCCTCCTCGGTCGTGAAGAGTTGGCTCGCGCTGATCTGCCGTGGCTAGCCCTTTTTGGGATTGCGAAGCTGACTATTCTCCGCCAACATCTCGACGACCATGCATTCGGATACAGATCCACCGGCGCACGCCGTAATCATCCGCCGCAGCACCTTGCGCAAAGCCGTGAGCGACGCGATCCGATGTTCGACGTCAGCAAGCCTGGCCCGGGCTATGACATCTGCCTCCGTGCAAGACCGCTGGGGATTGTCCTGAAGCGCGAGCAGCGCCCGGATCGCGTCGACCCCGAAGCCCAGCTCTCTAGCGTGACGGATGAAGGCGAGGCGCCGAATCTCCGCCTCGCTGTAGAGGCGCCGGTTGCCTTCCGACCGCAAGGGCGAGGGCAGCAGCCCGATCTGTTCGTAGTAGCGGATCGTCGGCACCTGCACGCCTGATTGCGCGGCTGCCTGGCCAATCGGCAATGCCTTTTTCATTTCAGCTTGCTCCTCTAGTCACTAGAGGATGTAGGGTGTTGGCCAGGATCGCAAGAAGATTAACCCACGAAAGCCAAAATGGATGTCGCCATCAGCAGTTAGAGCCCGTTACCGCATCGGCGGAATGGACTGCGTGTCATGCGCTACCAAGATCGAAACCGCT